>NZ_JBIIAW010000098.1:0-10076 GCF_044239695.1 Pseudolysinimonas sp.
ATCACCGCGCACCTCCCCGACGACGTGCTCGTGATCGACTGCGGCGCCGACCACCGGCTCACCGATCCCGACGCGTGGGCGGCTTTCTACGGCGGCGAATACCACGGGGCGTGGACCTACGGGATGCCGGAGCTGCCGCTCGCCGGCGGCGGGACCCAGCGGCAGAACCTCGCCGGCGCGACCCGGATCGCGGTGCCCGGCTGCAACGTCACCGCGATCACCCTCGGCCTCGCGCCGGGCATTGCGGCCGGCGTGATCGCCGCCGACGACCTGGTGAGCGTGCTCGCGGTCGGACCGTCGGGGGCGGGCAAGAGCCTCCGTACCGACCTGCTCGGCGCCGAGTTGATGGGGTCCGCCTCGGCCTACCAAGTCGGCGGCGTGCACCGCCACAACCCGGAGATCGTGCAGAACCTGACCGCGGCCGGCGGGAGCGACGTGAGCATCTCGTTCACCCCCGTGCTCGTGCCGATGGCCCGCGGCATCCTCGCCACCTCGACGGCCAAGCTCACCGGCAGCGCTGCCGAGGTGCGGGCGGCGTGGGAGCACGCCTACGCCGACGAGCCGTTCGTGCACCTGCTGCCCGCGGGCGTCTTCCCGAGATCCGGTGACACGACGGGCGCGAACACGACGCTGCTCGGAGTCGCCATCGACGAGCGGGCGGGCCGGGTCGTCGTGGTCTCCGCGCTCGACAACCTCGTCAAGGGCACCGCGGGTGCCGCGATCCAGTCCGCCAACCTCGCGCTCGGGCTGCCCGAGACGCTCGGTCTTCCCCTCGATGGAGTCGCTCCGTGAGCACCACTTTCGCGTCAGGTTTCTCCGCCGCCGGCATCCCGATCGGGCTCAAGTCGTCGGGCAACCCCGACCTCGCGCTCGTCGTCAACACCGGCCCCCGCCACGCCGCCGCCGCGGTGTTCACGAGCAACCGGGCGCTCGCGAACCCCGTCATCTGGTCGAAGCAGGTCATCGCCGACGGCACGGTGAGGGCGATCGTGCTGAACTCCGGGGGAGCGAACTGCTTCACCGGCAGCGAGGGCTTCCAGACCACGCACCTGACCGCCGAGGCGGTTGCGGAGGCCGTCGGGGTCAGCGCCGGCGACGTGCTCGTCTGCTCGACCGGCTTGATCGGGGTGCAGCTCGACCGCGCGAAACTGCTGCCGGGCATCGCGTCCGCGGCCGCTGCGCTCAGCTCCGACGGCGGAGCGGATGCCGCCGCCGCCATCATCACGACCGACACCCACCCGAAGACGGCGACCCGCGAACGCGACGGCTGGCGGATCGGCGGCATGGCGAAGGGCGCCGGGATGCTCGCCCCCGGGCTCGCGACGATGCTCGTCGTCATCACGACCGACGCCGACCTGACGAGCGAACAGCTCGATCAGGCGCTGCGGGCGGCGACCCGGATCAGCTTCGACCGGCTCGACAGCGACGGCTGCATGTCGACGAACGACCAGGTCACACTGCTGGCGAGCGGAGCCTCGGGGATCAGCCCCGACATCCATCTCTTCACCGCCGCGCTGCAGGACCTCTGCATGGATCTCGCGTTCCAGTTGCAGCAGGATGCCGAGGGCGCGAGTCACGACATCGTCATCGAGGTGATGGGCGCCGCGACGGAGGACGACGCCGTCGAGGTCGGCCGCGCGATCGCCCGCAACAACCTGTTCAAGGCGGCGGTGTTCGGCAACGACGCGAACTGGGGCCGGGTGCTCGCCGCGATCGGCACGACGCAGGCCACGTTCGACCCCTACGACGTCGACGTACTCATGAACGGGGTGCGGGTGTGCGCGAAGGGCGGTCCCGACCGGCCACGCGAGGAGGTCGACCTGACGCCGCGCACCCTGCTGCTGCAGCTGGAGCTGCACGCCGGGCATGCGGCCGCGACGATCCTCACCAACGACCTCACCCACGACTACGTGCACGAGAACTCGGCGTACAGCTCATGACCGATCTCGAGGCGGATGAACGGGCCCTGGGCGCCGAGATCAAGGCCGGCACCCTGATCGAATCCCTCGGGTGGCTGAAGCGCTTCTCGGGGAAGATCGTCGTCGTCAAGTTCGGCGGCAACGCGATGGTCAGTCCCGAGCTTCAGCGCGCGTTCGCCGAGGACATGGTCTACCTGCGCTACGTCGGCCTGAAGCCGGTCGTCGTGCACGGCGGGGGCCCGCAGATCACCGCGATGCTCGACCGGCTCGGCATCCCGAGCGAATTCCGCGGCGGCTACCGGGTGACGACGCCCGAGGCGATGGAGGTCGTGCGGATGGTGCTGACCGGACAGGTCAGTCGCGAACTCGTCACGCTCATCAACGAGCACGGCCCCCTCGCGTCGGCGATCTCGGGGGAAGACGCCGGGCTCTTCGGGGGACGGCGCCGGGGCGCAGAAGTCGACGGCGAGACGGTGGATATCGGGCTGGTCGGCGACGTCGTGCAGGTCGACCCCGCGGCGGTGCTCGCGGAGGTCGAGGCGGGGCGCATCCCGGTCGTGTCGTCGATCGCGCCCGACCTCGACGTGCCGGGCCAGTCGCTCAACGTCAACGCCGACTCGGCGGCCGCCGCGCTCGCGGTCGCGCTCGGCGCCGAGAAACTCGTCGTGCTCACCGACGTCGCCGGACTCTACGCCGACTGGCCGAACCGCGACTCGCTCGTGTCGAACATCACGGTGCCCGAGCTGACGGTGCTGCTGCCGAGACTGGAGAGCGGGATGATCCCGAAGATGACGGCGTGCCTCGAGGCCGTCACCGGCGGGGTGCCGAAGGCCGCGATCATCGACGGCCGGCGCCCGCACTCGGTGCTGCTGGAGATCTTCACGGATGCCGGTATCGGCACGGAGGTGGTGGCATGAGCGGCCAGCAGAGATTCCGCGACGCGATGTTTTCCTACGCGCCCACCCCGCTGCGGGTGCTCGTGCGGGGCGAGGGTGCCCGGGTCTGGGACGACCAGGGCACCGAGTACCTCGACTTCCTCGCCGGCATCGCCGTCAACGCACTCGGGCACGCGCATCCGGTGTTCGTCGAGGCCGTGAGTCGGCAGGCGGGAAGAATCGCCCACGTCTCCAACTACTTCGCCTCCGAGCCGCAACTGGAACTCGCCGAGCGGCTCAAGCGCCTGACCGGCGGCGACGCGGTGTTCTTCGGCAACTCCGGCACCGAGGTGATCGAGGCGGCGATCAAGGTCTCCCGGCGCACCGGGCGCACCCGCATCCTCACCCTCGAGAAGTCGTTTCACGGCCGGTCGACGGGCGCGCTCGCGATCACCGGGAAGGACTCCTACCGCACGCCGTTCGAGCCGCTCATCCCGGGGCCTGAGTTCCTGCCCTCCACGGTGGAGGCGCTCGAGAACGCGATCGGGCCGGACGTCGCGGCGCTCGTGCTCGAACCGATCAAGGGCGAGGCGGGCGCGCTCGACCTGCCCGAGGGCTACCTCGCGGCGGCCCGCGCGCTCACCGCGAAGCACGGGGCGCTCCTGATCCTCGACGAGATCCAGACCGGTGCCGGGCGCACGGGGGACTGGTTCGCGTTCCAGCGCGACGGGATCGTGCCCGATCTGCTCGCCCTCGCGAAGGGCATCGGCGGCGGCTTCCCGATCGGCGCGCTCGTCGCCTTCGGCCCGGTGAAGGATCTGCTGCAGCCGGGCGACCACGGCACGACCTTCGGCGGCAACCCGCTGGCGACCGCGACGGCGAACGCCGTGCTCGGCGAGATCGAGCGCGCCGACCTCGTCGGCAACGCGCGGGCGATGGGCGAGCTCATCCGGGCCGGCCTCGCCGCGCTCGATCACCCCGCGATCACGGATGTCTCCGGCCGGGGCCTCCTCGTCGGCATCGGTCTCGACGGTCCGCACGCCGGCGCGGTCGCGACGCGAGCCCTCGAGCTGGGTCTCATCGTGAACGCGGCGGCCGAGGACCGCATCCGTCTCGCCCCGCCGCTCACGATCACCGCCGCGGACGTCGACCGCTTCTTCGACCTCTTCCCCCAGGCCCTGGCCGCGACAGAAAGCAGCGACTCATGACCCGGCACTTCCTCCGCGACGACGACCTCACCCCGGCCGAGCAGACCGAGATCCTCGATCTCGCCGAGGCGATCAAGGCCGACCGCTGGGGGCGCACCCCACTCGCCGGACCGCAGGCCGTCGCGGTCATCTTCGACAAGTCGTCGACCCGCACGCGGGTGAGCTTCGAGGTGGGCGTCGCCGACCTCGGGGGCAACCCGCTCATCATCTCGACCGCCAACAGCCAGCTCGGCGGCAAGGAGACGCCCGCCGATACGGCGCGGGTGCTCGAACGGATGGTCGCCGCGATCGCCTGGCGCACCTACGCGCAGTCGGGGCTGGAAGAGATGGCGGCCGGCACGACGGTGCCGGTCATCAACGCCCTCTCCGACGACTTCCACCCCTGCCAGTTGCTCGCCGACCTGCTGACCATCCGCGAGCACAAGGGCGTCCTCGCCGGTCTGACCGTGGCTTTCCTCGGCGATGGCGCCGACAACATGGTGCATTCGTACCTCCTCGCGGGAGCGACGGCGGGAATGCACGTGCGCGTCGCGTTCCCTGCGGAGTTCAGCCCGATGCCGGATGTCGTCGCCGACGCCGAGCGCATCGCCGCGACGACCGGTGGGTCGGTGACGCTGCTCAGTGACCCGGTGGCGGCGGTCACGGGCGCCGATGTCGTGGTGACCGACACGTGGGTCTCGATGGGCAAGGAGGAGGAGAAGGCGCACCGCGTCGCCGCCCTCCGGGACTTTCAGGTCACGCCGGAACTCATGACGCTCGCCGAGCCCGACGCGATCTTCCTGCACTGCCTGCCGGCCGACCGCGGCTACGAGGTCGCGGCGGAGGTCATCGACGGACCGCAGAGCGTCATCTGGGACGAGGCCGAGAACCGGCTGCACGCGCAGAAGGCGCTGCTCACCTGGCTGCTCGAGAAGAACAGCGCGTGACGAGGCCGTACGTGCGGGTCGGGTCAGCGCATCCCGGTCATGCCGGACATCAGCGACGGGTCGCTCAGCACGATCGCGAACAGCGCACCCCAGAACACGATCGCCGCGATCACGCCCGCCGAGAGCGGCACCCAGAAGGCGACCTTGTTCTTCACCAGCAGCAGGATGCTCACGCCGAGCGCCACCAGGTAGAGCACGACGTGGCTGATCGCGATGATCGCGGGCGCCGCGCCGACGGAGCCGTTCCAGCCGCCGAGCCCCGACTGGCCGTACGCCTCGTCGAAGACCTCCTGCACCATCACCGGGTCGGAGAACAGGGCGGCGTAGATGAGGCCGATGCCCATCCCGAAGAGACCGAGCACGAGCAGGATGATCGTGAGCACGAGATCCCAGGTGCGGCGGCGCTTCACCGGCGGCATCCCCTGCGGAGCGCCGTAGGCGGGAGCGCCGTAAGCGGGCACCGCGTAGGCGGGGGCGGCGGGTGCGGCACCGGGCGCGGGCGCACCGGCCGGAGCCGGGAGTCGCTCGCCGTACTGCGGCGGCGGCAACTGCCCGGCCGCGGGTGCGGGCGGCACGGGCTGAGCGGCCGGGCTGCCGTACGTGAACGACGGGGCCTTCGGCACCTCGGGAGTCGGGTCGGACGCTGAGTTCGGCTCGGACATGCGCCTACCCTACTCACCCTTACGCTGAGAACCAGAACAACAGGAGACACACTCATGGCACAACGCGTCGTCCTCGCCTACTCGGGCGGACTCGACACCTCGGTCGGAATCGGCTGGCTCAAGGATGCGACCGGCAAGGAGGTCGTGGCTCTCGCCGTCGACGTCGGCCAGGGCGGCGAGAACATGGATGACATCCGTCAGCGTGCCCTCGACTGCGGTGCCGTCGAAGCCGTCGTCGTCGACGCGAAGGACCAGTTCGCGAACGACTACCTGATGCCCGCGCTCAAGGCGAACGCGATGTACCAGAAGCGCTACCCGCTCGTCTCGGCGCTCAGCCGGCCGATCATCGCCGAGCATCTCGCGCGCGTCGCGAAGGAACTCGGCGCCGACTCGGTCGCGCACGGCTGCACCGGCAAGGGCAACGACCAGGTGCGGTTCGAAGCCGCGGTCGCCGCGCTCGCCCCCGACCTGACGAGCATCGCGCCGATCCGCGACCTCGCGCTCACCCGCGACAAGGCGATCGCCTACGCGGAGGAGCACAACCTCCCCATCCAGCAGTCGAAGAAGAACCCGTACTCGATCGACAAGAACGTCTGGGGCCGGGCCGTCGAGACCGGCTTCCTCGAGGACCCGTGGAACGCCCCGATCGAGGACCTCTACGAGTACACGCAAGACCCGGCCGTCGACGGCCCCGCCGACGAGGTCACGATCACCTTCGCCCAGGGCATCCCGGTGGCGATCGACGGTAAGCCGGTCACCCCGCTGCAGGCGGTCGAGCAGATGAACGCCATCGCCGGGCAGCACGGCATCGGCCGCATCGACATGGTCGAGGACCGTCTCGTCGGCATCAAGAGCCGCGAGGTCTACGAGGCGCCGGGCGCGATCGCGCTCATCACTGCGCACGAAGAGCTCGAGAACCTCACCCTCGAGCGCGACGTCAACCGCTACAAGCGCAAGATGGAGGCCGACTGGGCGGAGCTGGTCTACGAGGGCCTCTGGTTCTCGGGGCTCAAGCGGTCGATGGATGCCTTCATCGACGACACCCAGAAGTACGTGTCGGGCGAGATCCGGCTCCAGCTGCAGGGCGGCCGTGCCGTCGTCACCGGCCGCAAGAGCGACCAGTCGCTCTACGACTTCTCGCTCGCGACCTACGACACCGGCGACACGTTCGACCAGTCGCTCGCGAAGGGCTTCATCGAGATCTGGTCGTTGCCGTCGAAGATCTCGGCGCGCCGGGACCTGGGGGAGTAGTGGCGAAGCTCTGGGGGGCGCGGTTCGAGGGCGGACCCGCCCCCGAACTCGCCGCCCTGAGCCGCAGCACGCACTTCGACTGGGTGCTGGCGCGCTACGACCTCGCCGGCTCGCACGCGCACGCGACGGCGCTCGCCGCCGCAGGTCACCTGACGGCTGCCGAGGAGCAGGCGATGCACGACGGGCTCGACGAGCTCGCCCGACGCGTCGAGTCCGGGGAGCTGGTCGCATCGGATGACGACGAAGACGTGCACGGCGCCCTCGAGGCCGCCCTCGTGGCGGTCGTCGGGCCGGAACTGGGCGGCAAGTTGCGCGCCGGCCGCAGCCGCAACGATCAGATCGCCACGCTCATCCGACTGTTCCTGCTCGACCACGCCGCGATCATCTCCCGCGACGTCGTGCGGCTGATCGACGCCATCGCGGGGGCGGCGTCCGCGCACCCCGCCGCCGTCATGCCGGGCCGCACGCACCTGCAGCACGCGCAGCCGATCCTGCTCGCCCACCACCTGCTCGCCCACGCCTGGCCGCTCGTCCGCGACCTCGAGCGGCTGCGCGACTGGCGGGTACGGGCGCAGGCCTCGCCCTACGGCGCCGGGGCACTGGCCGGCGGAGCCCTCGGCCTCGACCCCGCTCTCGTCGCCCGGGAGCTCGGGCTCGGCGACCCGCTGCCCAACTCGATCGACGCGACGAGCGCCCGGGATGTCGTGGCCGAGTTCGCCTACGTGGCCGCCCAGATCGGCGTCGACCTCTCGCGCTTCGCCGAAGACGTCATCCTCTGGACGACGCGCGAGTTCGGCTTCGCCCGCCTCGACGACGCCTACTCGACCGGCTCGAGCATCATGCCGCAGAAGAAGAACCCCGACATCGCCGAACTCGCCCGCGGCAAGGCGGGGCGGCTCGTCGGCAATCTCACCGGGCTGCTGACGACCCTCAAGGGGCTCCCGCTCGCGTACAACCGCGACCTGCAGGAGGACAAGGAGCCGGTCTTCGACTCCGTCGCGACCCTCGAGCTCGTGCTGCCCGCGTTCGCCGGGATGATCGAGACCCTCACTTTCGACCAGGAGCGGATGCGCGACCTCGCCCCGCAGGGCTTCTCGCTTGCGACCGACGTCGCCGACCACCTGGTGCGGCAGGGCGTGCCGTTCCGCGAGGCGCACGAGATCGCCGGCGCCCTCGTGCGGTTCTGCGAGGAGCGCGGCCTCGACCTGGACGAACCGACGGATGCCGACTACGCGGCGATCGACGCCCGCCTGACCCCCGACGTGCGCTCCGTGCTCACGGTCGACGGCTCGATCGCGTCGCGGTCGGGCATCGGCGGCACGGCGCCCGAGCGCGTCGCCGAACAGCTCGCGGCCCTGACCGCGGCCGTGCACGCCCTCGTCCTCAAGGAGACCTCATGAGCCTGTCGGGCAACAGCAGCCGGGACGACCGCAAGGCGGCCGCTCGCGACGCCTGGAAGGCGAAGCATGACGCCCAGGCGCCGCGGCGTGCCTGGGTGATGCCGCTGTTCGTGGGGGTCGCCGTCACGGTGCTCGTCGGGGCGCTGCTCGCGACGTCGCTCCTCGGGCTCGACCTCTGGTCGCGCTGACCCGCTTCCTCGCCCGGCCGGCCACACAGGTCGCGCCGCTGATGCTCGGCGGCATCCTGCACGGCCGCGGGACGAGCCTGCGCATCACCGAGGTCGAGGCCTACCTCGGCCCGCAGGACCCCGGGTCGCACGCCTACCGGGGCATGACCCGTCGTAACGCGATCATGTTCGGCCCGGCGGGACACCTCTACGTGTACTTCACCTACGGCATGCACGTCTGCGCGAACATCGTCTGCGGCGCCGACGGCGAGCCGACGGCCGTGCTGCTCCGCGCCGGCGAGGTGGTGTCGGGCCTCGATGAGGCACGCGCCCGCCGCACGACCTCGAAGACTGATGCCGACCTCGCGCGCGGTCCGGCCCGGCTCTGTGTCGCGCTCGGCATCACCCTCGCTGACGACGGTGCCGACCTCGCGACCGGACCGCTGCGATTCGAGCCGCCCCGGCATCCCGCCGCCGTCGTCGCGTCGGGGCCCCGCACCGGGGTGTCGGGCGCCGGGGGATCGGGCGACTACCCGTGGCGCTTCTGGGTGCCGGGCGATCCGACGGTGTCGCCGTACAAGCGGTCGGCGCCGACGACGCGCAGCTGATCGCTCAGCCCGCGCGCAGGGCGACCGCGAGACCGTCGACCGCGCGCTCGAGTCGCACGAGCCCGTGCTCGGGCGTCGTCGGCGTGCCGCTCTCGCCGGCGCCGTCGCGGCGGAAGTCGGGCCCGCCCCGCAGCTCCGCGCGCACGCCGGCGACCTTCGCGCCGACGGCGTCGACCGCGACGCTGTAGCCGGGCTTGTCGACCACCCGGGCGCGGTAGTCGTGCACCGCGGACCGGAGTTCGCGGGCGACCACCGCACCCGCGCCGATCTGCTCGGCGAGGATGCCTTCCGCTTTCGACAGCGGCCAGCCGCGACGCGAGGACTTCGCCTCCGAGCGCAGCACCTCGAACCGCTCGAAGGCGACCCGCCCGGCCAGCGTGACCTCTTCCGACCGCGCTCCCGACGACATCCCGGTCAACGTCTCCTGCACCTGTGCCATGACCTCGTCGGCCTGGCGTCGCAGGGTCTCTCCGAGGCGGGCGGGCAGGACGGCGAATCCGACACCCGCTCCGATCACGGCGCCCACCCCGGTCAGCGCCAGGCGGGTGGGCAGGGTCTCGACGACGTCGTCGGTCGTCTGGCCGAAGAGCACGGTGACGAGCACCGTGAGCGCGAAGACGCTCACGCCGTAGGCCAGTTCGGCCGCGTACTGCTGCACGAACATCGCCATGAGCGCGACGACGGCGAGCAGGAGGAGGTTGTCGTGGACGAGGAGCGACAGCCCGACGCCGACGGGGAGCCCGCCGAGCGCGCCGAGCACCCGTCGGTAGCCCTTGCTCAACGACGAGGCGCCGGAGGTCCAGCCGAAGACCATCACCGCGGCGGCCCCGACCGCCCAGTACCAGTGACGCGGGTCGATGAACTGCGCGGCCGCGAGCGACAGCGCGACGGCGACGAGGAGCTGGGTCGCGATCGAGAGCAGGCTGCGGGCGGCGCGGCGCCAGTCGAGGCGAGGCGGCGCATACGGCTGATCGAGAGCGGGGGAGCGACCCGGAACCGTCGAACGCGCCACGGCGAGTTCGGGAGCCTGCAGCAGCGGGTCGCGCACGAGGGCCTCGAG
>NZ_JBIIAW010000100.1:0-9821 GCF_044239695.1 Pseudolysinimonas sp.
ACTCGCCCGTGCGTTTGATCTGGCTGAGCGCCAGGTGGCCGCAGACGATGCCGCCGATCGAGACGACGAACGAGAGCACGAGCGCCACGATCGCGAGGGTGTTGACGGGCGGGGCGTAGCCCGGGACCGACGGGGTGGCGACCACGGGGGTCGGCGGCGGCAGCTGATCGCTCATGCCCTCAGTGTGCCCGACTCGTCGGCGAAAGGGGGATCAACGACGCGAGCGCTCGCCCCGGAGGACGAGCGCTCGCAGACCCGGATCCGGGCTCAGTAGTAGTACGACGACGCCCCGTAGGTCGTCGCGAGCCAGGCGAAGAAGACGATGTAGCCGATCACGATCAGCAGCCCGATGCCGGTGAAGACGTAGCCGATGATGAGGCCGGCGAGCGCGAGGCCGCGGCCTCCCTCTCCCGTGCGCTTGATCTGGTTGAGCGCGATGTGGCCGCAGATGATGCCGCCGATCGAGATCACGAACGCCAGCACGAGCGCGATGATCGCGAGGGTGTTGGTCGGCGGGGCGTAGTAGCCGCCGGGGGCGGCGGGCTGGCCGTAGGCCGGGTAGACCGGCGCGGCCTGCGGGGCGGCGGGGGGCGTCGCACCGTCGGGCGTGGGAACGGCGGGCGGCGTGACGCCATCGGCCGAAGGGACGGGCGGAACCGGAGGCTGAGGATCGGTCATGGCCCTAAGTTTGCACGATCGTGACCGGAAGCGTGGAGTCCGCGCCGAAGTCGCCCGACGGGGGGTGGCCCTCGGCGACCAGACGTGCCCCGAGGGCGGCGATCATGGCGCCGTTGTCGGTGCACAGCGCGAAGGGCGGGATGCGCAGCGCGATGCCCGCCGCCGCGGCGCGCTCCTCGGCCACCTGGCGCAGCCGCGCATTGGCGACGACCCCGCCCCCGAGGAGGAGACGCGGAACGCCGAGGTCCCGGCAGGCGGCGATCGCCTTCGCGGTGAGCACGTCGACGACCGACTCGCGGAACCCGGCCGCGACATCCGCGACCGAGTGCTCCCCGTTCGCCTGCTCGACGTAGCGGGCGACCGCGGTCTTGAGGCCGGAGAACGAGAAGTCGTAGCGGTGCTTCTGAAGATCCTTGGCGTGGGTGAGGCCGCGCGGAAAGCGGATCGCGTCGGGATCTCCGTCGGCGGCCGCCGCATCGATGCGCGGTCCGCCCGGATAGGGCAGACCGAGCAGCCGCGCGACCTTGTCGAAGGCCTCCCCCGCGGCGTCGTCGATGGTCTCGCCGAGCAGTTCGACGTCGCCCGTCAGGTCGCGCACGAGCAGCAGCGACGTGTGCCCACCCGAGACCAGCAGCGCGACCGTGGGGAGTTCGAGTTCGCCGCCGTCGACGCGCAGCAGATCGGCACCGACGTGGCCGACGAGGTGGTTGACCCCGTAGAGCGGCAGGTCGAGCGCGATCGCGAGGGCCTTGGCCGCGCCGACGCCGACCATGAGCGCTCCGGCGAGTCCGGGGCCGGCGGTGACGGCGATCGCGTCGAGGTCATGCAGCCCGACCCCCGCCTCGGCGAGGGCGGCGTCGAGAGTCGGGCGCAGCGCCTCGAGGTGGGCGCGGGCCGCGACCTCCGGCACGACCCCGCCGTAGCGCGCGTGCTCGTCCATGCTGGACGCGATGACGTTGGCCAGCAGTTCGGTGCCGCGCACGATGCCGACCCCGGTCTCGTCGCACGAAGTCTCGATCCCGAGCACGAGCGGGCCGGTCACGTGAGCACTCCGTGCGGCTCGGTCACGGCCAGCCGCATGACCACGGCGTCGACCCCGTCGGGCTGGTAGTAGTTCGGTCGCACCGCGATCTCGGCGAACCCGAGCGCGGCGTAGAGCGCCTGCGCTCCGGGATTGTCGGCCCGCACCTCGAGGAACACCTCGGTCGCCTCGCGCCTCCGCGCCTCGTTCAGCAGCGCGAGCATGAGCGTGCGGCCGAGCCCGCGGCGGCGCGCGCGGGGGACGACGGCGATGGTCTGGATGTCGGCCTGCCCGCTTCCCCGGGGCGCGAGCAGTCCGGCGTAGCCGTCGACGGTGCCGTCCGCCGCCTGGGCGACGAGGTAGTACCCGTGCGGCCCGGCGAGCTCGGCGGCCATCAGCTCGGGCGACCAGGCATCCGTCGGGAACATCTCGGTCTCGATCGCCATGATGGCGTCGAGGTCGTCCGCGGTCGCGCGGCGCAGTGCCCAGCTCATGCCGTCGGCGCCATCGTGACGTCCGGCGCGCGCAGGTACAGCGGCTCCTCGGGCCCGAGCGGGCGGCCGGCCGACAGCAGCAGTTCGGCGACGAGACCGAGGGATGCCGCGCTCACCGTGGGCGGGTCGAGCACCGGCACTCCGGGGTGGAGCGCTTCGATGGCTTCGAACCCGTCGCGCAGACACAGTTCGGGGCCTTCGAGCCGGGTCACGTCGGGCCCGTAGACGCTCCACGCCACTTCGCGACGGCGCGCGTCGGTGACGACGAGCACGCGGCCCGGGTGCCCGAAGGCGATCGCGTCGTGCGAGACGACCGGGTGCACGGGAATGCCGACGCCGAAAGCGAACGCCCGCGCGGCAGCGATCCCGACCCGGAGGCCGGTGAACGGCCCGGGCCCCATCCCGGCGACGACACCCGTGACGTCTCGCGGGGTGGCGCCGGTCTCCGCCAGTGCGGCTCGGAGCAGGGTGCCGATCGCCTCGGCGTGCCGCCGAGTGCCGGCCTCCTCGGCGAGCGAGAGCACCCGCCCTCCGTCGACGACGGCGACACTGGTCCCCGCCGAGGTGTCGATCGCGAGCAGCACCGTTCGAGCCTAGGCGTCGAGTGCCTCGTCCAGCTGAGCCCAGCGCGGGCCATGGCCGGTGATCGTGACGTCGCGGGAGTCGTCCACGGCATCCCGCGCGATGGTCACGTCGATCCAGGACTCGGCGACGCCATCGAGTTTGCCGGCCCCCCACTCGACGACGACGATCGCCCCGTCGTAGTCGAGGTCGAGATCGTCGAGTTCCCGCGCGGTCGCCAGGCGATAGGCGTCGACGTGCACCAACGGCGCCCCCGACACGGTGGGATGCTCGCGCGCGAGCACGAACGTCGGGCTGGTGACCGCGCCCCGGGCGCCGAGGGCGGCGCCGAGGCCGCGCGTCAGCGTCGTCTTGCCGGCACCGAGCGGACCGTCGAGCACGACGAGGTCCCCCGCGGCGAGCAGCGCGGCGAGCCGGGCCCCGAGAGCCTCCATCGCCTCGGCGTCGGGGATCACGAGTCGCGTCGTCATCCCGTGAAGGTCCTCACCACACGCGGGCCGACGCGGGTGACGATCTCGTAGCCGATCGTGCCGGCCGCCCGCGCCCAGTCCTCGGCCCCGGGAACGCCACGCGCCGGGTCGCCCCACAGCACCGCGCGATCGCCCACCGCGACGGCGGTGTCCCCGACGTCGACGAGGAACTGGTCCATCGCGATGCGACCGACCTGGCGGAACGTCTGCCCGTGGATCGAGACCCTCGCCGTGCCGGACGCGGCGCGCGGGATGCCGTCGGCGTAACCGAGCGGCACGAGGGCGAGGGTCGTGTCGCGGTCGGTGCGCTCGATGAAGCCGTACGACATCCCGGTGCCCGCGGGAACCCGGCGCACGGCCGTGACCGCGCCGGCGAGTTCCATCACGGGCTTCAGGCCCATCGCGGCGGGGTCCGCTCCGTCGCCGTACCCGATCCCGTAGAGCCCGATGCCCAGCCGCACGAGGTCGAGCCGGGAGTCGGGGCGGGTGAGCGCGGCCTGGGTGGCGCCGAGGTGACGCAGTTCGGGGTCGAGCCCCGCGTCCCGGGCGGCCTCCACGAGTTCGGCGAAGAGAGCGGTCTGACGGGTGTCGTCGGCGGGGGACGTGTTCGAGAGGTGGGAGAAGATGCCGCGCACCCGAAGCCGCCCGCCGCGCTCGTGGTCGGCCGCGCGGGCGAAGGCCGTCACGGCCTCGGTCGGCGAGAAGCCGTTGCGCGACAGACCGGTGTCGAGTTTCAGCTGCACGGTCGCCCCGACCGCGGCGGCCCGCTCGAGCTGGTCGATCGTGCTGACCCCGAGGTCGATGTCGTGCTCGGCGGCGGCGGCCGCATCGACATCGGGGCCGTGCAGCCACGACAGGACCGGGGTGCGGATCCCGGCGTCCCGCAGTTCGAGCGCCTCACCGAGGTCGGCGACCCCGAGCCAGTCGACTCCGGCATCGGCGAGCGCCCGGGCGACGCCGACGGCACCGTGACCGTACCCCTGCGCCTTGACGACGCCCATGACGCGGGCGGGGGCGACCTTGCCGCGCAGGATGGCGAGATTCGACCGCAGGGCGTCGAGGTCGATCCGCGCCTCGCGCAGCGGGGTCATCTACGCACGCTCCGCCACGACCTGGGCGATCGCGACGCCGGCGTCGTGCGACATGGACAGATGGATGTCGGTGATCCCGCGCGTCTCGGCGATCGCGGCGGCGGCCCCGGTGAGCCGCAGCGACGGGTTGCCCTCGACATCCGACACGACCTCCATGTCGTGCCAGGTGACGCCGGTGGCATCCCCGAGGGCCTTCATCAGCGCCTCCTTCGCGGCGAAGCGCCCCGCGAGGGAGCGGAGCGGGAGATCGCGTTCGCTCACAGCGAACAGGCGCTCGCGCAGCCGCGGGGTGCGGGACACCGCGCGTTCGAACCGTGCGAGATCGACGATGTCGATCCCGATCCCCGCGATGGCCATGACGCGACTACTCGACGGTGACGGACTTGGCGAGGTTGCGCGGCTGGTCGACGTCGAGCCCCTTCGCCGTCGCCAGTTCCATCGCGAAGATATGCAGCGGCACGACCGCGAGGAGCGGCTCGAACAGCGGCGGGGCGAAGGGGATGCGGATGACCTCATCGACGAACGGCAGCACCTCGACATCGCCGATCTCGGCGACCGCGATGACGCGGGCACCGCGGGCGCGGATCTCCTGGATGTTCGAGACGACCTTCGCGTGCAGCGAGTTCGGGTCCCGCGGCGACGGGACGACGACGATCACCAACTGCCCGGGCTCGATGAGCGCGATCGGACCGTGCTTGAGTTCCCCCGCCGCGAAACCCTCGGCGTGGATGTAGGCGAGTTCCTTGAGCTTCAGAGCGCCCTCGAGGGCGATCGGGTAGCCCGCGTGCCGACCGAGGAAGAGCACCGACTGCACGTCACCCATCCACTGGGCGAACTCCGCGATGCGCTCTCCCGACGACTCGACGACCTTCTCCAGCTTCGCCGGGATGTTCTGCAGCTCCTCGACGAGACCCGCGATCGTGGCGGCGTCCTGCGTGCCGCGCAGCTTCGCCAGGTGCAGTCCGAGCAGGTAGAGCGCGGTGATCTGAGCCACGAAGGCCTTCGTCGAGGCGACGGCGACCTCCGGACCGGCGTGGATGTAGACGACGGCATCCGACTCGCGCGGGATGGTCGCGCCCTGCGTGTTGCAGATCGAGATCGTGCGCGCGCCCAGCTTCTTCGCGTGCTGCACGGCGACGAGGGTGTCCATCGTCTCGCCGGACTGGCTCACCGAGACGACGAGGGTGCGCTCATCGACCACCGGGTCTCGATAGCGGAACTCGTGGGAGAGCTCCACGTCGACGGGGATCCGGCCCCAGGCCTCGATCGCGTACTTGCCGACGAGACTCGCGTACGCCGCGGTGCCGCAGGCCAGCACGACGATGCGGTCGATGCCGGTGAGGATGTCGGCGATCCCGTCGAGCTCGGGCAGTTTGACGGCCCCGTTCTCGATGCGACCGATGAGCGTCTTGGCGACGGCATCCGGCTCTTCGCTGATCTCCTTCTTCATGAAGGTGGGCCAGCCGCCCTTCTCGGCCGCGGAGGCGTCCCACGAGACCTCGAACTCCTTGGCCTGCACCGGGTTGCCGGCGAAGTCGGTGACGTCCACGCCGTCGGGCCGGATCGTGACGATCTGGTCCTGACCGACCTCGAGCGCGCGGCGCGTGTGCTCGACGAAGGCGGCGACATCGGACCCGAGGAAGTTCTCCCCCTCGCCGAGGCCGACCACGAGAGGCGAGTTGCGGCGGGCGCCGACGACGACGCCGGGCTGGTCCTGGTGCACCGCGAGGAGGGTGAAGGCCCCCTCGAGACGGGCCACCGCACGCCGGAACGCGGTCGTCAGGTCACCGGTCTCGGCGTAGAGGCGACCGATCATGAGCGCGGCGACCTCGGTGTCGGTCTCGCTCGTGAACTGTGCCCCCGAGTCGAGCAGCTCGCGCTTGAGCTCGGCGAAGTTCTCGATGATGCCGTTGTGGATGAGGGCCAGCCGCCCGTCGTCACCCAGGTGCGGATGGGCGTTGCCGTCCGTCGGGCCGCCGTGGGTCGCCCAGCGGGTGTGCCCGATCCCGGTGTGGCCGTCGGGAATCGGCGCCTCCGCGAGCTCGTCGGTGAGGGCGCCCAACTTGCCCGCCTTCTTGCGGGTGCCGAGGTGACCGGCGTCGTCGAGCACGGCGACTCCTGCCGAGTCGTAGCCGCGGTACTCCAGCCGCTTCAGGCCTCCCATGAGGACCTGGAGACTGCTCCCAGGGCCGACGTATCCGACGATGCCACACATGAGACCCGATTCTATGTTTTCCTGGGTGGGATGTCCGACCCCGGCTCCTCCTCAGGCGGGTCCACGCCGTTCCTCGAGATCGATCGGGCGGAATGGGCCGCGCTCGCCCCGTCGACCCCGCTGCCGCTGGGCGCCGGCGAGATCGAACGGCTGCGCGGAGTGGGCGACAGCCTCGACCTCGCCGAGGTGGCCGAGGTGTATGTGCCGCTCAGCCGACTGCTCAACCTCTACGTCGCCGGGGCCCTGTCGACCGGGGCGGCCGCGCGCGAATTCCTCGGCCAGGACGGGCCGGCGACCCCGTTCGTGATCGGCGTCGCCGGGTCGGTCGCCGTCGGCAAGTCGACGACCGCGCGCTTGCTGCGCGAGCTGCTCTCGCGCTGGCCCGACACCCCGTCGGTGGAACTCGTCACGACCGACGGCTTCCTGCTGCCGAACGCCGAGCTCGAGCGGCGCGGGCTCATGCAGCGCAAGGGCTTCCCGGAGAGCTACGACCGTCGCGCCCTCCTGCGATTCGTCTCCGAGGTCAAGAGCGGCGTGCCCGAGGTGCACGCCCCCGTCTACTCGCACCTCGTCTACGACGTCGTCCCCGATGAGCACGTCGTGGTGAAGCGACCCGACGTGCTCATCGTCGAGGGCCTCAACGTGCTCCAGCCGCCCACGTCGGGCCGGCTCGCGGTGAGCGACCTGTTCGACTTCACGATCTACGTGGATGCGCGCACGAGCGACATCGAGAACTGGTACGTGGAGCGCTTCCTGCGCCTCCAGCGCGGCGCCTTCGCCGATCCGTCGTCGTACTTCCACCGCTACGCGTCGCTCAGCGAGAGCGAGGCCATCGCGCGGGCGCGCGGCATCTGGGACGAGATCAACGGCCCCAACCTCGAGGAGAACATCCTGCCCACGCGCGCGCGGGCATCGCTCGTGCTGCGGAAGAGCCCGGATCACACGGTCTCGACGGTGCTCCTGCGGAAGGTCTAGACCCTCTCCAGAACGAAGACCGGGATCTGCCGACCGGTCTTCGCCTGATAGTCGGCGTACGGCGGGTAGGCCGCGACCGACCGCTCCCACCAGAGCGCCTTCTCGTCGCCGAAGACCTCGCGGGCGCGATAGTCGTGCTTCGCGGGGCCGTCCTGCAGCTCGACGAGCGGCTGCGCGACGATGTTGTGGTACCACTGCGGGTGCTTCGGCGCCCCGCCGAGCGAGGCGACGACGGCATAGACGCCGTCGTGCTCGACCCGCATGAGCGCGGTCTTGCGCAGCAGACCGCTCTTCGCGCCCAGCGTGGTCAGCACGATGACCGGGAGCCCGCTGTCGCGGAGGGTCGCCGCGGCGGCGCCACCTGACGCCTCGTAGGCCTCCGCCTGCTCACGCGCCCATGCGCTCGTGCTCGGTCCGTATTCGCCCTCGAGCGGCATCAGTTGTCCTTCTCTCAGAGCGCGAGTCGCTCGCGCACGACGTCGGCGATTTCGGCCGCGAGCGATTCCGCACCCGCCGCGTCCGCCGCCTCGACCATCACCCGCACGAGGGGTTCGGTGCCCGACGGGCGCAGCAGCACCCGACCGGTGTCCCCGAGCCGTTCCTCGACCGAGGCCACCGCCGCGGCCACGTCGGGATCCGACCGCAACCGCGTGAGGTCGACGCCGCGCACGTTGACGAGCACCTGCGGGTAGACCGTCATCGCGGAGGCGAGGTCGGCGAGCGGCCTGCCGGTGCGCGCCACCTCCGCCGCGAGCTGCAGGCCGGTGAGCAACCCGTCGCCCGTCGTCGAGTACCGCCGGAAGACGATGTGCCCCGACTGCTCGCCGCCGAGGGCCAGCCCGTGCTCGGCGAGTGCTTCCAGCACGTAGCGGTCGCCGACGGCCGTCTCGAGCAGACGGATGCCGTGCTCCGCCATCGCCAGGCGCAGGCCGAGGTTGCTCATCACGGTGGCGACGAGCGTGTCGTCGGTCAGCATCCCGCGGCTGCGCAACGAGATCGCGAGGATCGCCATGATGCGGTCGCCGTCGACGACCTCGCCGGTGTGGTCGACGGCGAGGCAGCGGTCGGCGTCCCCGTCGTGGGCGATCCCGAGGTCGGCTCCCAGCTCGAGCACCTTCGCGCGCAGCGGATCGAGGTAGGTCGACCCGACGCCGTCGTTGATGTTGATGCCGTCGGGGTCGTTGCCGATCACCGTGACCGTCGCGCCGGCATCCGCGAACAACTGCGGGGAGATCCCTGCCGCCGCGCCGTGGGCGCAGTCGATCACGACGTGAAGGCCGTCGAGACGCTGGCCCTCGAGGGTGCCGAGCAGGTGCAGGAGGTAGCGGTCCTCGGCGTCCGCGAAACGGCGGATGCGTCCCACGTCGGCGCCGGTCGGCAGCAGTTCGGGGCTCGCGAGCGCCGCCTCGATCCGGTCCTCGACCTCGTCGGGGAGTTTCGTGCCGCCGAAGGCGAAGAACTTGATCCCGTTGTCGGGCGCCGGATTGTGCGACGCCGACACGACGACGCCGAAGTCGGCGCCGATGTCGTCGACGAGAAACGCGGCGGCCGGCGTCGGGATCACGCCGGCGTCGAGCACGTCGATTCCGGAGCTCGCGAGACCGGCGGCCACCGCGGCCGAGATGAACTCCCCCGAGATGCGCGGATCCCGCGCGAGCACCGCACGCGGGCGACGGCCCTCGGCACGACGCGCCTCGGCGTGGCGACCCTGCGTGAGCACCGTCGCCGCCGCCTGAGCGAGCCCGAGGGCGAAGTCACCGGTGATCACGTCACCGTTGGCCAGCCCCCGGACTCCGTCGGTTCCGAAGAGTCGGGGCATCTGCCCAGCCTGCTTTAGCGCTTCGAGAACTGCGAGGCCTTGCGCGCCTTCTTGAGACCGGCCTTCTTGCGCTCGATGACGCGGGCGTCGCGCGTGAGGAAGCCGGCCTTCTTGAGGATGGCGCGGTTGTTCTCGCGATCGATCTCGTTGAGCGAGCGGGCGATCGCGAGGCGCAGCGCACCGGCCTGGCCCGCGGGGCCACCGCCGGTGATCTTCGCGATCACGTCGTAGCTGCCGGTGAGGTCGAGCACCTTGAACGGGTCGGTGATGAGCTGCTGGTGCAGCTTGCTCGGGAAGTACTCCTCGAGCGTGCGTCCGTTCACCGTGAAGGTGCCGCTGCCGGGGTTGAGGCGGGCGCGCGCGATGGCTTCCTTGCGACGGCCCACGGCGGAGCCGGGAACGTTGAGGATGCGCGGGGTACGGGGCTCCGCCGCCTGCTCCGAGGGGGTCTCGGTGCTGAACGAGGTCAGAACCTC
>NZ_JBIIAW010000183.1:0-2951 GCF_044239695.1 Pseudolysinimonas sp.
CGAAGGTGGCAGAGACGAAGACCATGAAGGCGAGAAGGCCGCCGGCGTTGGCGACATCCAGTCGCAGCGCGAAGATCGCGACGAGGAAGAGCGCGACCATCTGCACGACCCCGAGGAGGGCGGGAACGGCGTAGCCGGCGAGCACCGTGCGAACGGGGGCGCGCACGGCGGTGAGCGCGCGGCGTGAGAGCGGCCGAATGATGAGGAACAGCGCGTAGATGCCGATCCACGCGGCAAGGCTGAGGAAGAAGGGGGCGAGGCCGGCGCCATAGGTTCCCGCTTCGGTGACGGCCTGCTGCTGCACGGTGACGGGATCGCCGATGGCCGCTGCCGTGGTGCTGCGCTCTGTGGCGGAGGTCGACGGAACGTCGGCGAGGCCGCTAGCCAGCGAGTCGCTGAGCTCGGTCGAGCCGTCAGCGAGCTGGCTGGTGCCGTCGGCGAGCGTGGCCGCTCCCGCGGCCGCCTCCGCGAGCCCGGCGCTGAGCGAGGGAGCGCTCGCCGCGAGCGTGCTCGTGCCCGCCGCGATCTGGGCGGCGCCCGTGCTCAGTGCGGCGAGCTTCGGGTTGAGCGAGCTCACCGCGGAGTTGATTCCGCCGGTGTAGCCCGTCAGCCCGTCGAGCTGCGCGAGGATCGGACCACTCACCGCCGGGTCAACGCCCGCGTTCGCGAAGGCTGTCGCCACCTGTGATCGCACGCTCGGAGCCAGCGCGGCCGCCGCCGCCGTGTTCGTCGCCAGCGTCGAGGTGCCCGTCGCCGCGAGCGAGAGCCCGCTCGCCACCTGCGCGGCACCGGTCTTCAGCGCCTCCGTGCTCGACGGCAGCGCGGATGCCCCATCGCGCAGCTGCGCCAGCCCGTCACTGAGATCGCTGGCCCCGGTCGCAGCCGTCGTCGCCCCGTCGGCCAGCTGGGCCGCCCCGTCGGTCGCGTCGACAAGCCCGTCGCGAATGTCAGAGATGCCGTCGAGCAGGGTCTGCGCCGCCGCCTCGCCGACGTTGCTGGCGATCGCCGTGCGCACCGTCGCCGCGGCCTGCTTGGCGAGGGTGGTCGACAGGTAGCTGTTGGTGTCGTTGGTGGTCAGCTGCAGCTCTGCCTGCGTGGGCGCGTCAGACGACGAGCTGGCGATGTCGGCCGAGAACGTGGTCGGAAAGGTGATGGCGAAGTCGTAGGTTCCGTCGATGACGCCTGCGGCGGCATCCGCGTCGGTGACGACGACCCAGCCGAAGGTGCCGTCATCGAGCAGGGTGTCGGCGGCGTCCTGTCCGTAGTTGCGGGGTGCTCCGTCGACGATGGTTCCCGCATCGTCGATGACGATCGCGGCGGGCACCTGGTCGAGGTTGCTGTACGGGTCCTGGTTGCCCCAGAGGTAGAGGGCGCCGTAGACGACCGGAACGGTCATCAGGGCGATGAGCGAGGCGACCCCGATGCGGCTCGCGGTGAGGCGCGCGAACTCGGCGCGGACGAGGGGGATCACACTCATGATGCGGCTTTCAGCAGACGGGAGGTTGCGGTGTCGGTGACGATCGCGACAGCGAGGCCGCGCTTCGTCATCGCGACCAGGGTCGAGTACCACTCGAGGGGGTCGCCCCCGTGGCGCTCCGGCGAGGTGACGACGAGCACGTCGACACCGGGGCGCTGGGCGGCGAGCTCGCAGAGCAGCAGCACGCGGGCGGTCGAGGGCAGAGATCGCATCGGCACGCTGGCGTACTGCTCGAGGCCGTGGCTCTCGAGGAACGCGCGCACCGCCCGGCGACCGCTCGCCCGGCGGGCGAAGCTGAGCTCCTCGGCGACGACGACCGAGAGGGCGACGCCCGGGCTCGGCTCGCTGGCGAAGGGGGTGTCGACGAGGGCGACGCGCGTGCGGAGCTCGCCGACAGGCGGGGTGATGCCGCCCGCGGTGAGGGCGAGCCTGCCGCCGAGCAGGAGGGAGAGCACCATGGGGCGCTCGTCGGTCTCCACCGGGATGACGGTGACCTCCCCGGCGTCGATGGTGAGGGTGAGTGCCGGGAGGTCGGCGGCGAGGCCGGTGCCGATGGCGGCATCCGTCAGCTGGATCGTGGTCACTGCAGTGCTTTCGTCGAGTCGATGAGCCGGCCGGCCGAGCGCCAGTCGAGGCCGAGCGTGCCGAGCACGCTGAGCATGACGAGGCGGTTGCCCTCCGCGGCGGAGAGCGCGCTGCGGGTGGACTCGTCGAAGACGCTGAGCAGCGAGTCCTCGACGAGCCGCGCGAGGCGGTGGGCATCGATATCGGTGCGGATGCTGCCAGCCGCCTGCCCGCGATCCACCGCGAACAGCACCATGGCCCGCAGCGGGGCCAGCGCCTCGGCGATGTTGCCGCGCAGCGACCCGCGCACCGCGAAGACGGCCATGACCTGGATGCTGTCGACCTCGCTCCACAGTCGCGCCGCGATGAGCGCGAGCTCGACGACGGGGTCGTCGTCTGCGGTGCCGACGAGCGCCTCGGTGATGCGCGCGGCGCCGAGGGCGGTGACCTCGCGCAGCAGGTGGTCGCGGGTGGGAAAGTGCCCGTAGACCGAGCGACGGCTGAGCCCCGCCTCGGCGGCGATGGCCTCGAGCGAGGCGTCGGGGTCGCGGTTGAGAACGACCCGCGCGGCGGTGAGGAGGGCGGCGCGGTTCTCGACGGCATCCCGGCGTGTGGACATATCGTCAGCGTAATAACTTGCACAACGCTGTGCAAGTTAACTCAGGGAACGCTCGGGGTAGAATTTCATGTAATCCCGTTCCAACGAGAGGCTTCGCCATGCCAGCGATTGTGATCATCGGCGCCCAGTGGGGCGATGAGGGCAAGGGCAAGGCCACCGACCTGCTCGCCAGCCGCATCGACTACGTCGTCAAGTTCAACGGCGGCAACAACGCCGGGCACACCGTCGTCATCGGCGACCAGAAGTACGCGCTGCACCTGCTGCCCTCGGGCATCCTCAGCCCCGGTGTCG
>NZ_JBIIAW010000101.1:0-9789 GCF_044239695.1 Pseudolysinimonas sp.
GTTGACGATCGCGTCGAACCCGGCGGAGAGGGCGCAGGCGAACCAACGCTCGCGCGTGCGGCCGTTCTCGACCCAGGTGATCTTCCCGGCATCGATCGTGCGCGGCCCCGCGGTGAGCGCCGCGTCGAGCGCGAGGATGGCCGCCTCGGTGTCGTCGTACGGGATGCCCAGCACGCGGGCCATGTCGTTGCCGGTGCCCGACGGGATCAGACCGAACGGCACCTTCGTGCCGGCGACCAGGTTCGTCGCGAGGTTCACCATCCCGTCGCCGCCGACCACGACGAGCGCATCGGGACGCCTCTTCACCGCCGCCCGCGCCGAGACGATGAGCGACTCGAAGTCGGGCTCGGTGAGCGACGTGACCTCGTGCCCCATCGCCCGCAGCGTCTGCACGACGGCGGGGCCTACGGCCCGGGTGGCCCCGAACGACGCCGACGGGTTGATGGCGACCACGAGCTTCTTCGGACGCGACGTCGCGGGCATGCGCCCGAGTATCGCAGCTTTCTCAGCGCCGGAAGCGCAGCCTCCGCAGCAGTTGGGCGTTGAGCGCGACGACGATCGTCGACACCGACATCACGACGGCGCCGACGGCCGGCGGCATGAGGAATCCGACACCCGCGAGCACCCCGGCGGCCAGCGGCAGCCCGACCACGTTGTACCCGGCAGCCCAGGCGAGGTTCTGCAGCATCTTGCGGTACCCGGCACGGCTCAGGGTGAGGATGTCGACGACGCCACGGGGATCGTCGGAGGCAAGCACGACTCCCGCCGACTCGATCGCGACGTCGGTGCCGGCGCCGATCGCGATGCCGACGTCGGCCCGGGCGAGGGCCGGGGCGTCGTTGACGCCGTCGCCGACCATCGCCACCCGATGGATGCCGCCCTCCTGGAGCTTCTCGACCGTCGCCGACTTCTGGGCGGGCAGCACCTCGGCGAAGACCTCGGTGATGCCGAGCCGGTCGGCGACGTGGTGCGCGACCTCGTGCGAATCCCCGGTGAGCATCGCAACGCGCACTCCGCGCTTCTGCAGCGCGGCGACCGCCTCGGCCGACTCGGCGCGGATCACGTCGGCGAGAGCGAACGACGCGAGAACGCGGTCGCCTTCGAGCAGGTGCACGACGGTCGACCCGTCCCGCTGAGCATCCCGAGCCGCGTGCACGAGGACCGGGTCCAGATGGATGCCGGCCTCCGTGGCGACGCGAGAGCTGCCGACGCGCAACTCGCGGCCGCCGACACTCGCCTGCGCGCCCCGCCCGGCGAGGGAGGTGAACTTCGCCGACCGGGCGACCTTGATCCCCCGCTCGCGGGCCGCCGTCACGAGAGCGCGAGCGATCGGATGCTCGGACTTCGCCTCGACCGCAGCCGCGAGTCCGAGCGCCTCGGCGTCGTCGACTCCGGGAGCCGGGGTGACGGCGACGAGACCCAGGCGTCCCTCGGTGAGGGTGCCGGTCTTGTCGAACAGCACGACATCCACGTCTTTCGCGTCCTCGAGGGCGGCGCGATCGCGCACGAGGATGCCGCGGCGTGCGCCGAGCGACGTCGTGATGGCGAGGACGAGCGGGATCGCGAGGCCGAGCGCGTGCGGGCAGGCGATGACGAGCACGGTGACGACCCGTTCGACGACGAACGCCGGGTCGTCGGGCTTCAGGAACAGCCACGCGACGAGCGTGAGCGCGGCGGCGGCGAGGGCGACGTAGAACAGCAGCGCGGCAGCGCGGTCGGCGAGCAACTGCGCTCCCGACCGGCTCGCCTGGGCCTCGGCGACCAGCCGGGAGATGCCGGCGAGCGCGGTGTCGTCGCCGAGTCTCGTGACCTGCACGGTGAGCGAGCCGGCGCCGTTGACGCTGCCCGCGACGACGGCGGATCCGATCCCGGCCGCGACCGGAGCGGACTCGCCGGTGAGCAGCGACTCGTCGAGCTCGGACTCGCCGTCGACCACCTCCCCGTCGACCGGAACCCGCACACCCGGACGCACGAGCACGCGATCGCCGACCGCGAGGTTCGCGAGCGGAACCGTCATGACGTGGTCGCCGTGCACCAGCTCGGCCTCGTCGGGCAGCAGCTTCGCGAGCTCGCCGAGCGCGTCGCGGGCGCCCGAGATGGCGCGCATCTCGATCCAGTGCCCGAGCAGCATGATCGTGACCAGGGTCGCCAGCTCCCACCAGAAGTCCATGCCGGGGAATCCGAGCAGCACGGCGAGGGAGTAGCCGAAGGCGACGAGCAGGGCGAGCGAGATGAGCGTCATCATCCCCGGTGTGCGCGCCCGGAGCTCCGACCACCCGCCGGCGAGGAACACCCGGCCGCCGAGCACGAAGACGGCGGTGCCGAAGGCCGCCGAAATGTACTCGCTCCCCGGGAAACGCGGGCCGGGCAGCCCGAGGATCTCCTGAAGCCCCGTCGAGAAGACGAGTGTCGGCACGGTCAGCCCGAGGCAGATCCAGAACAGCAGTCGGAAGTTCGCCCCGTGGTGCGAGTGATCGTGGGCGCCGTGCTCGGCCCCGTGCTCCGCGTGGTGGTCGTGGGTGTCGTGGTGGTGGGTGTCGTGGTCGTGGGTGGTCACTTGGATCGGTTCTCCAGCTCGAAGACGGTCAACAGTTCGGTGACCGCGGCGTCGCGGGTGTCGCCGCCGGCGGCGAACATGTCGGTCACGTGGGTGCGCAGGTGGTTCTCGACGAGCAGCTTGTTGAGGCTGCGCAGCGACTTCTGGATGGCGAGCGTCTGGGTGATGATGTCGACGCAGTACTCCTCGTTCTCGATCATCTTCGTCACTCCGCGCAGCTGTCCTTCGAGGATGCGGGAGCGATGCAGGGCACGCTTCTTCAGATCGTCGATCATGTCAACACCATACCCCCCGGGGGTATTCGGATGCTCGCTCCCCGGTAAAGTCGCTGCGTGCGCATCACCAAATACGAACACGCCTGCCTCGTGCTCACCGTCGCCGACGAGAGCATCGTCCTCGACCCGGGATCGTTCTTCACGCCGCTCGAATTCCCGAACGTCGTCGCGATCGTGATCACGCACGAGCACGCCGACCACTGGACGCCCGAGCACCTCCGGCGCATCCTCGAGAAGAACCAGGACGCGAGAATCATCGCTCCCCAGGGCGTCGCCACGGCGGCCGGGGACGAGTTCGAGGTCGAAGTGGTCGCCGCCGGAGACGTGGTGCAGGCGGGCGCCTTCAAGCTGGAATTCTTCGGCGGTGACCACGAGGTCATCCACGCGTCGATCCCGGGGATCGACAACCTCGGCGTGCTCGTCAACGACGAGTTCTACTACGCCGGCGACTCGTACGCCGTTCCGGGCGTCGAGGTCGGGACGCTCGCCGCTCCGATCGGCGCCCCCTGGCTCAAGATCGGCGACGCGATGGACTACGTGCTCGCGGTCAAGCCGAAGCGCGCCTTCTACACCCACGACATGACGCTGTCGGTCGCCGGAAAACAGCTCGGCGTCGCCCGGCTCACCTGGGCGACCGAGCAGGGCGGCGGCACCTTCACCGAACTGCAGCCGGGCGAGACGCTCGACGTCTGAGGGTCCCGACACGCGGCCTGCGGCCGCTACTCGACCACCGAGAAGGCTACTTCGAGCGTCGCAGTCGGATCGCCCGGATCGTCAACTGGATCGCCGTCGCCGCGACGAACAATCCGAACAGCAGCGACGAGAGCCACGGCGGCATGATGAACGCGATCGCCGCCCCGCCGAACGAGGCGAGCAGCGCCGCCGCTCCGATCACGAGTCCGTCGAGCGGGCGCACCAGCGAGTTGCGGATGTTCGCGATCGACCCGGCGATCGAGATCGGGATCATCGCGAGCAGCGACGTGCCCTTCGCGACGAGGTCGCTGGCACCGAACACGGCGACGAGCACGGGGACGATGAGCACGCCGCCGCCGATTCCGAACATCCCGGCCAGGGTGCCGACGACGAGGCCCGCCGCGACGAGCCCGATCGCCGACGCGACCCCGATGTCGATGCCCTCGCCGCGTTCCGGCACCACGAGGATCATCCGCACCGCCACGACGACGAGGAGGGCGATGAATCCCCAGCGCAGGGCCGCGATCGGCAGCACCTTCAGCAGCCGGGTACCGATGAGGGATCCGACGACGCCGCCCGCTCCGAGCAGCAACCCCGCAATGAGATCGGTGTGCCCGGCGAGGGTGTAGCTGGCGGCGCCCGAGATCGAGGAGAGCACGATCGCGGCGAGCGAAGTCGCCGCCGCCCGGCGCTGGTCGAACTTCAGCAGGGCGAGCATGAGCGGCACCATGATGATGCCGCCGCCGACGCCGAGCGCGCCCGAGAAGGTGCCGCCGATCACCCCGACCAGCAGCAGGAGCAGGATGTGCCGGGCCGTCGGCCGGTCGGAGGCGGGCGCGTTCGACGGAGTCACAATGCTTCGATCCTAGGTCGCGCTACGGTGGAGCCGTGGCGCGGCGATGGATCCCTCTGCTGTGGCTCATCCCGATCGGCGTCGTGCTCCTCGTGGCCGCCGTGCTGGTCGCCCAGTGGCTGCGGACGCTGCCCGACATCCAGTCGTTCATCGCCACCCACCCGGGCGAGACGGCGATCCCCGCGGGCACGCCCGTCGGCTTCCCGTGGTGGCTGCAATGGCAGCACGCGCTCAACGCGTTCTTCCTGCTGCTCATCGTGCGGACCGGCCTGCAGATCGGATCGGGGAAGCGCCCGCCGGCCTTCTGGACGCGCAGGAACGACGGCCTGATCCGCACGAAGAACCCGCCGCGGCGGCTCAGCATCCACGTCTGGTTCCATCTCGTGCTCGACGCCCTATGGGTGCTGAACGGCCTGCTCTACTGGGTGCTGCTGTTCCCCACCGGCCAGTGGTTGCGGCTCGTGCCGGTGTCGTGGGATGTCGTCCCGCACGCGCTGAGCGTCGGCATCCAGTACCTCTCGCTCGACTGGCCGACCCATAACGGCTGGATCCACTACAACGCGCTGCAGTTGCTGATGTACGGCTTCACCGTGTTCGTCGCGGCACCGCTGGCGCTGTTCACCGGGCTGCGCCTGTCGTCGATCTGGCCGCCGCGTCTGGCGTTCGTGCCCGAGAAGCCGGTGCGCGCCCTGCACGTCTTCGTGATGCTCTACTTCGTCGCCTTCACCGTCGTGCACGTCGGGCTCGTGCTCGCGACCGGGGCGCTGCGCAACCTCAACCACATGTACGCCGGACGCGACGACGAATCGTGGATCGGGCTCGTGGTGTTCGCAGGGTCGCTCGTCGTGATGATCGTCGGCTGGGTGGTCGCCCGGCCCGCGCTGCTCACGCGCCTGGCCGCCCTCGGCGGTGCCGTGCGGCGGTGATCGACCGCTAGTTGTAGTGCGCGGCCTCCACCGGCCATTCCAGCGTGCCGATGATCGCATCGAACAGGTCGATCAGCTCGTCCTGGTACCCGATCATCGGCGAGGCGAAGGTGAGGCGGGCGATCCGGGCCGGCTCCGCCGCGGCCACCCAGTAGTCGACTTCGACCATCTCGCCGATGTCGTCCGCAGGCCCGCCCGCGGGCCTGCGCCAGGCGTGGCGCACGACTCCGAACGTTTCGGCCGGTGTCATCGGCTCGTACCCGCCGTCGAGCGAGTCGCTCAGGAACCGGGTCAGTCGCTCGAGACCCAATGCGGGCAAATCGAGGGTCGCGGCATCCAGCCGGTAGACGGTGAGCCACGCCGGAAACGGGACGCCGTCCGCGATCTCGAGAGCGAAGTAGAGGTCTGCAGCCCCGGACGTCGCCGCGAGTTCGGCGACCGTCTCGATGCGGCCTCGCAGCTCGCCCCGCGCGGAGGCGAGTTCGTCGGCACGCCCGAGCGCCGACTCGACTAAGCGTTTCGCGGAACGGCGGCGCGCGCCGGGGCTCTCCAGACCGATGCGGCCCCAGCGTCCGGGTAACACGAACCGCGGCCTCATCTGAGGTCCTCGAAGCGGGCGGAGGCCGCGATCGCCCAGAGGTCAGAGAGGAACACCTGACCCGCCGCAAGGTCGCGCGCGCCCAGCACGAAGACGGCGACGACCGCGGCCGAGTCGAATCGCAGAGCCACGGAGGCGCGTTCGATGACGGTGTCGGGCACGCCCTCGGCCCCGTGCTCGATCTCGAGGCCGTGCACGGCGAGAGCACGGCCCGCCGGGAGTGCGCGTGCGACAACGGAGTGCTCTCCGCGATCCGACCCGCGCGCGCCATCGGTGGCGGAAGCCCGGAACCGTTCATGGAACGAGGCGTCAGCATCCGGGACGAGCTGCACCGACAGCAGCGCCCGGATGACGCGTCGCGGCCCGAGGGTGATCCAGTTGGCGCGTGGGCCGGGCGGCAGGCGCCCGAGGATCCGCTCGGCGGAGCCGCGAGCCGACGAGGACTCGGGGACCGACTCGATCGGCGTCCACCGGCCCGGCACCACGAGCCGCAGGCCGCCCGTCACGACCCGCTGCCCGAGACAGTCGCCTGGAACTCCCGCCACTCCTCGTCGAGCTCGTTGACCGCGCCGGCGATCCCGCCCAGCGGGAGGAGCTTGAGGGCGTCGAACGAGATGTCCTCCTGGAGTTCAGTCGCGGCCTCTCCCGACTTCAAGCCGTCGAGACGCCAGCTCCAGTTCTCGTCGACCACGATGGTGTCGCGGTCGCCCCAGGCCGGCCCCGCGAAGCTCGGGTACGCGTCGTAGCGCACGTCGAGACCGTACTCGAGGCCGATGTCGAGGGTGCTGAGGGCCAAGTCGCCGGCGACATCCTGCGGACTGGATGGCAGGACGTCGTCGGCCGCGGACTCGAGGAGGACGACCGGTGCAAGCGGTCCCATCCGCGCCGCTTTCTGAATGAGCGAGATCCGCTCCGCCACATCCCGGGCCGCGCGCACGGCGTCCTTGATCGCCACCCCGACCCCCTCGCGGCCGAGGGCGACGAGGGCGAGCGAAGCGCTGGCGATCTGCACCGAGAGGACGGCGGACACCGCCTTGAGGGTGAACGCGACGGGCAGGAGCACGGGGAACACGAATCCCAGAGCACCGAAACCGATCGCGAGCAGGTCGAGACCGGCGCGCACCAGCTCCAGGCCGGCGCGTGCGAACGTGATGTAGTTGCCGAGGTAGCGCTGCAGCAACTCATACCCCTGTTGTCCGGTCGCGGCGATCCGCTGGATGAGCGAATCGTCGAGACGCGCCGCCAACGCCGCGCCGTGCAGCGCCTGCTCGGCCGCCCGGGCGGCATCGCGCACATCCTCTTCCGCCTCGTGGTAGCGGGCCATGGCGCGTGTGTAGTCGCGCTCGTACGCGGCGACCCGCGCCTGTGCCTCCAGGAGCTCGTCGGACTTCGGGCCGAGCTGGAAGAGTTCGGCCTGTTCGAGTGAACGTTCGCGGAAGCCCCATTGATTGGCCGGGCCGTCGATGGCGTCGATCGCCGCGCGGGCCTCCTCGGCCTTGGCCTGGGCCTCTTCGAGCCGAGACGCGAACGTGCGGTAGGCCGCGGCGGCTCCCTCGTACCTCGTGGCGACATTGGCCGCCTCGATCGCGGTGAGGCCGGCGCGTTCGCGTACCACGTCGATGACGATGCTCACCGCGACGCCGTCGTCCGCGAGCGCACGCAACTCGGTCGCGGCACGGCGCAGAGCGGCCGCCGTCTCACCGAATCGGGCCGCGTAGTCGAGGATCCGGCCGGGATCGCCGGCCAGCCGCGGCGGAACGTTGACGGTCATCCCGTCGTCGCCCGCTTCTGCGCCGCTTCCCATTCCTGGAGGGACACGCGCACATTGCGCAGCGAGTCGCGGAGCCACTCCACCTGGTCGCGGATGACGAACCGGTGGAAGTTCCAGTCCTGACCGAAGTCGATGGCCGCCGCCGCGAGCCCGGCGTCACCGACGACGAGCGCCAGCCCGGCCGAGACCTCGAGGTCGTCGGTGAGCGTGCCGAGGGCGCGGGTGAGGTCCACGTCGAGCGCGTCGAGGCGTACGTAGTCGACGTCGATCCCGGATCCCTCGGCGGTCATGGCTCAGTACGATCCAGCCTGGCTCTGCTCCCACTCGCTGAGCGTGGTGGGCGTGCCGCGAAGGCGCTGCGCGAGGACGCCGAGGTTGTTGTCGATGGCCTGGTCGGCGTCGGTGATGTATTGCACGAATGCGTCTCGGAAAGCCGTGCCGGCCACCCCGACGTACGCGGTCTCCGCCATCGTCTCCACCCGCCCGCGGAGTTCGACCAGCTTCTGCTGGATGTCGGCCTTGGCCGTGTCGATGGCTGTGGCGACTTCGTTGACGGAGTCGTAGTCGACGATGATCTTGCTGGCATCCATAGTGCGCGTTCCTCTCGTCGGATGCGGTGAGTCCGGGCGTTCCGAAGGTATCGGCCGGAATGGTCCCGGTCCATGGGGAACGGTCCCCACCTACCCGGCGGGTGCGGGATCGGGCACGGCGACCTGGACGAGCGAGACCCGCCGATCCTCGACGAGGAAGGCGCGACCCGGCGGGAAGGCGGCGGCCTGCCCGGCGGGGGGTGCCACCCCGAAGTAGGCGACGTCCTCGGGGGAGCTCGACAGGACGACGGCGAGCGACGCCTTCCAGCGCACGTCCTCGGTGATCGCCCCGAAGCGCGACCACTGCCGGGTCGACTCCTCGACGATCGCCAGACCGTCGGCCGAGCGCGCGACGCCGTCGAGCACCCCGCGAAGAGTGCGTTCGATCTCGCTCGACGGCGCACCGATCCCGGCCAGGCCCTCGACGACCAGCAGGAGCGGCCGGTCGGCGGGTGCGGTACCGGGGGCGAGGCCGACAGCCAGTTCTGTGACGACATCGCGGATGGCCTGCTCGGTCGTCGCGACCTGATCCCAGCCGTCGAGCCACTCGGGAGTCCACGCCGACCGCGAGAGGAACACCCGTCGGGGCACGACGTCGGCAGCCGCGAGCGCCGCCTCTGCGATCACCTGGACGACGGGTGCTCCGGCGCCGGGCGGGCCCGCGACGGCGATGATGCCGCGGGGGGTGAACGCCCGCGAGGCGAGCGTGTCGTCGTCGAGCCCGAGCACCGGACGACCGTCGGCGCGGGCCGACAACTCCGAGACGGCGACCGTCTCCGGCAGCACGCCCACGGCCGGCGGGCGTCGACGACCGCGCTTCGCCAGCTCGCCCGCGATTCCGTCGATCGCATCGGACTGGGCGATCGTGTCGGCGCTGCCGCCGGGCACGGCGATCTGCACCTCGAGACCGGCGACGATTCCGCGTCCGGGCGGGGACTCCGGCGACACCAGGTCCTTCGGGACCCGCAGCAGCGAGTAGACGTCCTGGTCGGATTGCCGCAGGACGACGGTCTTCTGCACGGTCGTGCCCACCGCTCGCAACCCGTTCGGCTGATCCACCGTGAGGACGACATGGATGCCGAACGCTCGACCGGCGTGCATCAGGGAGTGCAGAACCGCGTGCGCGGACCCCGGGCGCGCGGTGTCGTAGATCTTGGTGAACGCGTCGTAGCCGTCGATCAGCAACAGCTTGCGGGGTTCGTCCGCGCCTTTCCGCCGCGCCCGTATCTCATCGATCGTCGACGTTCCGTAGCGTTCCCTCCGGTCGTCGAGGGTCTCGCGCAGAAGGCGAAGCAGCCGGTGCACGCGCGGGGCGTCGTGGCCCGCGACCACGGCCCCGACGGCGGGGAGCGGCTCGATCATCCCAAGCGCCCCCGACGCGCAGTCGATCGCGTAGACGTCCACGTCGGCTCGCGCGGCGGAGACCGCGATCGAGCGCAGCGCCGACGACTTGCCCGACCCACCCGCCCCGAAGATCGCGAGATTCTGGTCGCGGTCCGGCTCGAACGCGAGCACGCCGCGCTCGG
>NZ_JBIIAW010000102.1:0-9712 GCF_044239695.1 Pseudolysinimonas sp.
CGCTGCGCGGCACTCAACCCGCGGAACCTCGCGGTTTCGATACACCGCTGCGCGGCACTCAACCCGCGGAACCTCGCGGTTTCGATACACCGCTGCGCGGCACTCAACCCGCGGAACCTCGCGGTTTCGATACACCGCTGCGCGGCACTCAACCCGCGGAGAGGGAGGGTGACGAAGCGCTGATCGTCTTCACCTCCGGCACCACGGCGGCGCCGCGGGCCGTCGTGCACACCCGCGGGTCGCTCGGCGCGGGCCTCGCGGATGTCGCCGCCACGAGCATGCGCGCCGGTCAACGCGTCGTCACCGACCAGCTGATGGTCGGCATCCCGGCTCTCATCGCGGGGGCGCACTGGATCCTGCCGGCCGCGGGCCTCGACCCCGGGGCGACCCCGCAGAGGTACCTCCACCTGCTGCCCGACGCGGAGGTGCTGTTCACCCCGCCGGCGGCGCTGGACGCGATCCTGCGTCTGCTCGACGACTCGCCCCACCTCGCCCCGCGCGCACTCGAGACCTTGATCCTCGGCGGAGCCCCGGTGTTGCGGCCGCTGCTCGAGCGCGCGTTCGCCCGGTTCCCCGGGGTCACGATCCGGGCGGTGTACGGGATGACCGAGATCCTCCCCGTGGCGATCGCCGATGGCGCCGAGAAGCTCGCCCGCGCGGATGCCGACGGCGACTACGTCGGACGTCTCGTGCCGAGCGTGCGCGCCCGCCTCGATGACAGCGAGCTGGTGATCGCCGGGCCGGGGCTGGCATCCGGATATCTCGGCGAACCTCCGCTCACCGAGGTGTGCACCGGCGACCTCGCCCGGCTCGACGGCGACGAGCTCGTGCTGCTCGGCCGCCGGAAGGAGATGTTCATCCGCGGCACCCAGAACGTCTACCCGGGCCTCTACGAACCGGTGATCGCCGGCATCCCGGGCGTGCGCGAGGCGGTCATGACCGGGGTCCCCGACGCGATCGGCGACGACCGCATCGTCGTGCTCGTCGTTCCCGAGTCCCCGCCCGCGCGACCCGACCCGGCGCATCCGGTGGCGCGCGCGGTGGCGCGGGCGCTGCCGGGCCTGGTGGATGCCGGCGTCCTGCCCGATCTCGTCGTCGCCGTCCCCGACCTGCCGCGCTCCGGCCGCTCGCGGAAGCTCGATCGTGCCGCGATCGTCGAGATCGCACGAGGTCTGCGGTGAGGATCGCGGTCACCGGGGCGTCGGGATTCATCGGGGGAGCGGTCGCGACGGCGCTCGCCGAAGCCGACCACGAGGTCGTCGGCTTCGGTCGCACGCCGGGAGGGTGGACGCATCCCCGGGCGCGCTACCGGGAGTGGGATCTCGACTCCGGGCCGCTGCGCGCCGACCGCGACTTCGAGGCCGTCGTGCACTGCGCGGCCCTCGCCGACGACTGGGCGCCCCTCGCCGCCGCGCTGCGGGCGAACCGCGACGGCACCCGCACGGTCGTGCGCAGCTTCCCGGGGGCCCGCCTCGTGCACCTGTCGACGTCGAGCGTCTACGACGCGTTCGTGCCGAACGTCGACATCCCGGAGTCGGCCGCGCCGGTGCGCCGCTTCCTCTCCAGTTACGCGGAGTCGAAGACCCTCGCCGAGTTCGAACTCGCGGGAACGGATGCCGTCATCCTCCGCCCGCACGCCGTCTACGGTCCCGGCGACACGACGCTGCTGCCGCGACTGTTCGCCGCCGTGCGCCGCGGGCGCCTCACCCTGCCGGAGGGCGCCGAGGTGCGGCATTCGCTGACGCACATCGACAACCTCGTGCTCGCGGTGCGACGTGCGCTCGACCCGGCCACCCCGCGCGGCACCTACAACGTCGCCGACGACGCCCCGGTCGTGCTGGCCGACGTGCTGCGCGAGGTGTTCGCGCGACGCGGGATGCGGGTGCGGCTCGCCTCGATCCCGTACCGGTCGGCCTTCGCGCTCGCCGGGTCGCTCGAAGCCGTCGCCCGGGCCCGGCGGAGGCGCCCGTCGCTGACGCGCTACGCCGTCAGTCAGCTCGGGCTCGAGCGCACCCTCGATCTCACCGCTGCTCGCACCCGGATGGGCTACGAGCCCACCCCGACCGAGCTCGACGGGGCCGAGCACTGGTGATCACCGCAGCTGGCTGAACGCCTCCGCCTTGCGGGTCTCGCCGGTGACGAGGATGACGTCGTCCGCTCCGAGCACCGTCTCGGGCGTCGTGTAGTGCCACTTCTCGCCCGGCCGCTTCACCGCGGTCACCGTGACGTCGTACTCCGACCGGATGCCGAGCTCGCCGAGCGAGCGCCCGACGAACCGCGCACTCGGCCGCGTCTTCACGAGGGCGAAGTCGTCGCCGATCTCGAGGTAGTCCTGCATCGAGCCGCGCACCAGGTGGGCGACCCGTTTACCCATCTCCTGCTCCGGGTAGATGACGTGCGGGACGCCGAGCTGCTCGAGGATGCGGCCGTGGGCCTCGCTCACGGCCTTCGCCCACAGGTGCTCGGGCTGGAAGCCGAGCAGGATCGAGGTCGTCAGGATGCTGGACTGCACGTCGCTGCCGATCGCGACGACGACGCGGTCGAAGTCGGGAACCGACAACTGTCGCAGCGCCGCCTCCTTCGTCGAGTCGGCCATCACGACGTGGCTGAGCCTGCCGTTGAGGCTCTGCACGATCTCCTCGTCGGCGTCGATGCCGAGCACTTCGGTACCGCTCGCCATCAACTCGAGGGCGAGGGACTGCCCGAATCTGCCGAGACCGATGACCGCGACCGAGTCGGCGGCCGAGATGCGACCGAACTCCTTGCGGGATGCTGACCTAGCCAATGATGGGCCTCTCTTTCGGGAGTTGGTACAGGAGGGACCGCTGACGCAGAGCGAGCGCGGTGGCGAAGGTGATCGGTCCGAGTCGACCGAGGAACATCAGCAGCACGAGCACGAGCTGCGCGGGCACCGGAAGGCTTGCGGTGATCCCCGTCGACAGGCCGACCGTCGAGAACGCGGAGATCGTCTCGAAGAGCACACGGTCGAGGTCTTCCTCGCTGATCAGCATGATCGTCATCGTGCTGACGGTCACCAGGGCGACCGAGGCGAGCACGACCGAGATCGCCTGCCGGTGCACGGCGCGGGAGAGCCGCTTGCCGAAGACGTTCACGACGCCGTCCCCACGGATCTCGGCGATCAGGATGAACATGAGCACCCCGAAGGTGGTCACCTTGATGCCGCCCGCGGTGCCGGCCGGACCGCCGCCGATGAACATCAGCACGTCCATCCCGAGCAGGGTCGCGCCGTTCAGCTCGCCGATGTTGACGCTGTTGAACCCCGCGGTGCGGGTCTGCACAGATTGGAAGAAGCCGGCGAGGATGCGGTCGGGCCAGGGGAGAGCCCCGAGCGTCGCCGGGTTGCTCCACTCGAGCGCGGTGATGACGACCGTCCCGACGAGGAGGAGTGCGACCGTGAACGCCAGCACGAGGCGGGTGTTCATCGACCACAGCAGCGGTCGGCCGAATCGTCGGGCGAGTTCGAAGATGACCGGGAAGCCCAGGCCGCCCAGGATGATCGAGGCGCACAGCGTGAGTGAGATCACCGGATCGTCGGTGAAGCCGATCATCGAGTCGCTGAACAGCGCGAAGCCCGCGTTGTTGAACGACGAGATTCCGTGGAAGACGCCGAGCCAGATCGCCTCGCCGGGCGCGTAGCCGTGGCCGACCGCGAACTGCACGGCGAGGATGATCGCGACGACAGCCTCGGCGAGGAGCGAGACGCGCACGACGCCGATGACGAGACTGCGCACGTCGTCCAGCCCCAGCGCCTTCGTCTCGGCCGCCGTGTACAGCCGGGAGCTGAACGACATCTTCCGCACCACGACGAGCCCGACGAACGAGGCGAAGGTCATCACGCCCAGCCCGCCGAGCTGGATGAGCACGAGGATGACGACCTGACCGAAGGGCGTCCAATAGGTCGGGGTGTCGACGACGACGTGACCGGTGACGGCGACGGCCGACACCGAGGTGAAGAGCGCCTCGTGCCAGGCGGCTCCGCCCGGGCCGGTCTTCGCGATCGGCAGGGCGAGGAGGCCGGTTCCGGCGAGGGCGGCGAGGGCGAACAGTCCGAAGATGGCCTGCGCCGGATGGAACCTCAGACCGCGGCGGGCGACGGGTGCCGCGGGCGGTCGGGCGGTGGGCACGCGGATACGTTACGCCGCTTCGCTCTTCCGCACGACGAGCGACGCGTAGGCCGGGATGAGCACCTTGCGGCCGTAGCGGCGCGAGACGATCTGGAACGGCCGCCCGTCGCCGAGCAGCAGGTCGACGATCGCGCCGAGCTCGGCGCGGGCGAGCGGCCCGCCGAGGCAGAGGTGCCGTCCGGCGCCGAACCACAGTTGCCGGTTCTGCGGCAGGTACGGCCGGTCGATCCGGTACGGCCCGGCGAGGTTGTTCGCCGTCCAGGTGAGCACCATCACCCGCTCGCCGGCCTTCAGCGTGCGGCCCGCGACCTGCACGTCGGCGAGCACCGATCGGCCGATGAGCGGCGCGGGCGAGGTGACGCGGAGCGCTTCGCGGACGGCATCCTCTCGGTGCTGGGGCATCGCCAGCAGGCGGTGCTGCTCGCCGGTGTCGACGAGCAGCGCGGCGGTGCGGGCCATCGCCGAGGCGGCGGTCTCGGTGCCGGCCACCATGAGCAGTGTCGACAGCCCTTGCGTCTCCTGCACGGTCAGCCCGATCTCGCGGCAGCGCCCGATGATGGTGTCGGGATGCGCGGTCGGGAAGACCTCCCCGATGTGACCGGTGAGCCGCTCGACGATTCCGCGGGCGACCGCGATCTTCTCCGGCGGCAGCGTCGTATCGGACGTCGTGCCGAGGGCGATCGAGGCGAGCTCCTCACCGGTCGCGAAGATCTCGCGGTAGGCGTCGTCACCGAGGGAGTCGTCGACGGGCAGGCCGAGCAGTTGAACCACCATCTGCCCGACGAGCACTCGGGAGAGGTCGGCGAGATCGAGCTCGTCGCCCGCCTCGAAGGATGCCCGCGCCGCCGCGAGCCGCGGCCCCCACGCCCGCGCGACGAACGTCGCCGACGTCTTCTCGGTGAACAACTCGCGGCTGCGGGTGCGCAGATCGTGGTGCCCCGGTCCGTCGAAGAGGTCGTAGACCCAGTCGCCGAGGATCTGCGCCCACAGGTGCCCGACGCCGCCTTCGCTGAGCAGCGTCAGGTGCTCGGGGTCGTTGAGCAGGGTGCGGGCGGTGTGCGGGTCGGCGGTGATCCAGCCGAGCCGCGGCACCTTCATCAGGGGGCGGGCGAACTGGCCGAGCCAGTTGAGAACGGGCAGCGCGGGCCGGGCGGCGGAGAGCAGCCGGTGCTCGTGCGCCGCGGCGCCGGTGCCGAGGCCGTCCCGCCAGAGCGACAGGCGGCGTTCACGGGGAGGCGCTGACCGGTCCTCGGCGACGGGCATCAGTCGTCGAAGTCCAGGCTCAGCTTCCGCAGCAGCGCGCTGAGCCGCTCCTGGTCGGCGCGCGACAGCCCGGCCAGCATCTCGGCCTCGTCGGCGACGAGCACGGTGATCGCGGCATCCACCTGCTCCCGCCCGAGAGCGGTCATCACGACGAGCACGCCCCGCCCGTCGTGCGGGTCGGTGCGCCGCTCGACGAGCTGCCGCTCGACCAGCCGGTCGATGCGATTCGTCATCGTGCCGCTCGACACCAGGGTCTGCTGCAGCAGAGCCTTCGGGCTCAACTGATACGGCGACCCCGCGCGGCGCAGCGCCGCGAGCACGTCGAACTCCCACGGCTCGAGACCGGATGCCGTGAACGCCGTGCGCCGGGCCCGGTCGAGATGCCGGGCGAGCCGGTCGACGCGGGACAGCACCTGCAGCGGGGTGACGTCGAGATCGGGCCGCTCGCGCGCCCACGCGTCGACGATGCGGTCGACTTCGTCGGATGCGGGCATCCGACCATCATCCCAGGTGGCAAGCTGGATCGGCTCCTCGTTCACGCGGGGAGTGATCCGCCTTGGTGTAACGGCAGCACGACGGCCTTTGGTGCCGTTAGGTCCAGGTTCGAATCCTGGGGGCGGAGCGGCTCGGCCAGAACTGGACCCCTCACGAAACGACGGAGCCGGCGGGGGATCGCCCCGCCGGCTCCGCGCACTCGTGATTTCGGATCAGACCTTGGCGGTCGTCTCCGGAACGGCCGCGCCGGCGCGACGCCGGACCCGGATCGCCACGACGAGCAGGATCGCGGCGAGCACCAGCGGGACGACGAAGCGCACCGTGTTGGCGAGTCCGCCCCACTCCTGGATGTCGCCCTGCGTCGCCGCACCGCCCACGATGTTCCAGGTGACCAGCAGGGCCGAGGCGAACGCCCCCGCGTAGATCGTGCCGGTCTTGTGGAACAGGTAGGTCGACAGCAGCCCGACGATGAACAGCACCGGCAGGAACGGGTACGCCACGATCGTCAGCAGCTGGGTGCCGACGACACCGAGCTCACCGCCGACCAGCAGCGGCACGTAGTTGATGATCTCGAGCACGAGGATGCCGACGGGCAGGATGATCGCGTTGGCGATCATCTCCTTCCGCGTCGAGGTCTCGCGACCGGTCCAGCGCTGCCCGTTGTGCATCGTGAACGCGAGCATCAGGAAGAACAGCGTGAACGGGATGAGGTACACCAGGAACATCCCGACCCGGTCGACGCTCATCATCTGCAACTGGAGCACGTACAGGCGGAAGTCGCTCTGGAAGAGCCACTCCGACAGCGCGAGCAGCAGGTACGCCGTGCCGACGCTGATGAGCGCGAGCAGAGCCGACTTGCCGACGAGCGACCAGCGGAAGCCCTCCGGCGTGCCGAGACCGGACTCCGCGACCGTGAGGCGCGCGGTCTCCGGCTGGCGGCGACGGCGCACGAGCCGCACGATCGCGTAGATCGCGAGCCCGATGAGGCCGTTGAGGAGCGCCCAGACCGCGATGCCGTTGGTGAAGGACTGACCGAGCACCGGCCCGGTGGGGAACCAGATGGCGCCCCACTCGTTGAACCAGAAGAAGGTCAGGGCGGGGATGCCGGCGGCGAGCACCGCGGTGACGATCCACGGCAGGCCCCACTTCGGTCCGGTCGAGGCCGGGACGGCCTGCCGGATGGCACCGAAGTACGAGGTGGTCAGCAGCAGGCCGCCCATGGCGAAGATCGCCAGGATGCCGCCGATGAACGCCACGAACGTGCCGATCTCCTTGACCCACCAGGTCTGGCCGGCAGCGTCGTGTCCGCCGTCGAGCGTCTCGCCGAACCAGTCGACGATCTGCTGAGTCGCGTCGAGGTTGTGCGTCGCGCCCGGGTGGTTGGTGACCGGTCGCACGAGCTTGCGCGCGGTCCCGTCGGCGATCGATCCGTAGGTCTCGCCGACGACGACCGGCTCATCGGTTCCGAAGAACGTCATGAGCTTCTCGCTCTCGGTGAGCTTCTGCGAGTTCGGGGCGGCCCACATCGAGCCGGAGAACTCCTCCCACTCCGCGAACACGACGAGCGTGTTGCGCGGCAGCTCGGGGGTCCCCTCGGCGCTGAAGAACCCGGTCGCCGAGTCCAGGAGCACCATCGCCTGGTACCCCTCGGGGAAGGCGGCCGCGGCGGCCTGGATCGCGGAGCCGCCGAGCGAGTGCCCGGTCAGGCCGACGTTGTCACCGTCGACGATGTCGAGGGAACGCAGGTAGCCGAGCGCCGCCGGACCGCCGAAGCCGCCGCTGAACGCGGGGTTGTCGGACGAGCCGTGACCGGGCTGGTCGATCGCGAGGACGACGTAGCCGCGCCGCGAGAGTTCGATCGCGGTGGCGAGCTGCATCTCGTTCGAGTTGAGGTAGCCGTGGATCGCGACCACCGCAGGGGCGGGGGTCTCGGCGGTGGCCGTCGACGGGATGTAGAGGGTTCCAGCGATGCGCTGGCCGCCGCTGCCCACGAATGCGGTCTCACGGACTTCCACCGTGCCGCCCGAACTCTGAGTGATCGCCGCGGTGGTACCGCCTGCGAGGACGAGTACCACGGCGATCGCGAGCAAGGACCACAGCCTTGCGACGCTTCCGAGGATGTTCATCGGGATCTGTCAACTCCTTTGTCTTCTTCATCCCGCTCCACCGGGATCGGGAAGCGTGGTCGTGGGGATTCGCTGAGTACGACCGGCTCGGAGTGTAGTAACGCACGAGCCCGTCGAGAGCGGATTTGGGGACAAGTTGCACGGATGTGCAGCGACCGCTCGTGTGCAGCGACCGCTGGTGTGCAGCGACCGCTCGGGCGCGAGATCGCTCAGGCGCGGGTCGAGGCGGGCGTCTCGAGCAGGGACGAGGTCTCGTCGACCTCCGCGAGACGGCGGAGAGCGTTCCACCCGAGCTCCCGGGCGAGCGCGTCGGCCGTCCGCTCGACCGTCTCCCGGTCGGCGAGCCCGCGGAAGGCGAGGTCGGTGCGACGGAGCAGCACGTCGGCGAGCCGGAGCACCGACTCGTGCCGCACCAGGTAGGCGATCTCGCCGGTCGAGAGCTCGTCCCCGGCGATCGGTTCGTCGCGGTCATCCAGGAATCCGACGACCGTGACGCAGCGGGCGCCGTAGCGGGTGAGCAGCACCCGCGCGCGCTCGGGCGAGACCCCCGCGAGGTGCCGGTCGAGCCATTCGTCCCGAGCCGCCGGGGTGGGGAGGCCGATCGAGGCGGAGAGCGGAAGGGCCTCGGTCGACGTGGTCCGCGCATGCCGGAGGCGGGCGAGTGCGACATCGGCGAGGTTCTCGGCCACGGCGCGGAAGGTGGTCCACTTCCCCCCGACGAGGCTGAGGACCGGGACCCCGAGCGGGCCGTCTTCGTTCGTCTCGATCCGGTAGTCGCGGGACACCAGACCGGGTGCGGTGTCCTCGTGGCGGGGCAGCGGACGGATGCCGGAGAACGTGTAGACGATGCGCGAGCGGTCGACCGGGACCTCGGGGAAGACGTGCCCGACGAGCCCGACGAAGTAGTCGATCTCGGCCTCCGTGCACACCGCGGGCTCGCGGGGATCGGCCTCGAGATCGGTCGTCCCGACGAGCACTCGCCCGTGCAGGGGGTAGATCAGCACGATCCGTCCGTCCTCGTTCTCGAAGAAGATCTCGCGCCCGCCGGTGGCCCGCAGCAGCTCCGGATCGTCGAGGACGATGTGCGAACCCTTGGTGCCGCCCAGGTACGCGGTCGGCGCTCCGAGGGCCGCGTTGGTGAGGTCGGTCCACGGGCCCGTCGTGTTGATCACGAGGTCGGCCGTCACGGTGAATTCCGACCCGGATTCGAGGTCGCGAAGGCGCACCCCCGACCGGTCCGCCGAGATCGCCTCGACGTAGTTGAGCGCGATGGCGTGGCCGCCGGCCGCGACCCCGTCGAGGAGCACATCCAGCGCGAGGCGTTCCGGATCGTCCATCGCGGCGTCGAAGTACGTCGCCGTGTAGCGCACGTCGGGGTTCAGGTCGGGCAGCTCCTCGAGCGAACGCCGACGGCCCCGGAAGCGGTGGCGGGGAACGACCCCCCCGTCGCGGGAGAACAGGTCGTAGATCGTGAGCCCTACCTTGATCAGGAGCGCCCCGCGTTCGCGGTGGCGGCCCGACTGGCGGTGGGTGAGAAGGCGGAGAGGGGCGGAGAGCAGGCCGGAGAACGTGGAGAAGATCGGGATCGTCGTCTCGAGCGGGCGAACGCGATGCGGAGCGAGTCGCAACAGCCGGTTGCGTTCCTGCACCGACTCGCGCACGAGCCGGAGCTCGCCGTTCTCG
>NZ_JBIIAW010000103.1:0-9711 GCF_044239695.1 Pseudolysinimonas sp.
TTCCCCGCACGTCGTGCCCGAAGGCCGATCCGGCGAGGACGCCGACGAGAGCCTCCAGCGCGAGGCCGAGCGCGTAGCCCTTCGGCCCGCCGAACGGCGAGACCGACCCCTGCGCCGCGGCCACGGCATCCGTCGTCGGCTGTCCGGCGGCGTCGATCGCCCAGCCGAGCGGGATCGGCTCGCCGCGCTCGGCGTAGTCGTGGATGCGGCCGATCGGCGTCGCGGCGGTCGACATGTCGAGGATCACGGGCTCACCGTCGGAAGGAACCCCGATCCCCAGGGGGTTGGTCCCGACCATCGCGGACGTCCCGCCCCACGGATGCACGAGCGCCTCGCTCGTGGAGAGGATGACGCCCGCACTGCCGGCCGCGACGATCCGCTCGAGGTAGGGGGCGAGCATCCCGAGGTGGCCGGCGCCGCGGATGCTCGCGACCGCGACGCCCGTGGTGGCGGCGCGCTCGAGCAGCAGGTCGAGCGTGCGGTGGGCGACGACCGGGCCGAGCGCTCCCCCGGCCTCGACGACGAGGGCCGCGTCCGTGCGCCAGGTCATCCGGGGGTCGATCCCGGAGGTCGCGACCCCGGCGCGGAGGCGTTCGACGAGCACGGGGAGACGACGGATGCCGTGCGAGGGATGGCCGCGCAGGTCGCCCTCGACGAGATGGTCGGCCTGCATCGCGGCGTCGTCGGCGGTCGCCCCGTGGCGGCGCAGCACGGCGGTCACGGCGGCGCGCACCGCGTCGGCATCCACCGTCGTCATCTCGCCCACGGGCCGATCCTGTCAGCGGAGTAGGCTGACCGACCATGGAGCGTCCCGGTGAGCAGGACACGCCGTCCGCCGTGCGGAAAGCGCTCGGGATGCTCGACGCCTTCGACGCCGAGACCCCCGAGCTGAGCATCCGCGAGCTCGCCCGCCGGTCGGGGGTCGCCCGCTCCACCGCCCACCGCCTCGTCGGCGAACTGCTCGAGTGGGGCGCGCTCGAACGCACGACCGCGGGGGTGCGGCTCGGGATGAAGCTGTTCGAACTCGGCAGCCTCGCCCCGACCCCGGTCACGCTGCGCGACGCGGCGCTGCCGTTCGCCCACCACCTGCACGAGGTCACCCAGCTCACCGTCAACGTCGCCGTGCGCAGCGGCGGCGAGATCGTGTACCTCGAGAAGATCACCTCCCGCTCCCTCCGGGTGCCGCACTCCCGGCAGGGCGGCCGTGGAGCGCTCCACGCGACCGGACTCGGCAAGGCGATCCTCGCGTTCGGTGGCGACGCCGAGATCGACGAGGTGCTCGCCGGACCGCTCGCGGCGATCACCCCGAAGACGATCACCGACCCGGAGACCCTCCGCCGCGAACTCGCCCGGGTCCGCGAACGCCGCGTCGCCTACGACGTCGAGGAGTCGCGCCTCGAGCTGTTCTGCGTCGCGGCCCCGATCCTCGACGCGCGCGGCCGGGCGCTCGGTGCGATCTCGGTGACCGGGGCGACCGCCCTCGACCAGGCCGAGCGGTTCGCCCCCGCGGTCGCGACGACCGCCCTCGCCGTCGCCGGGGCGCTGCGGCCGCGGCGACCGGACGCGACTAGGCGCCGGTGACGACCAGGAAGATCACGTAGGCGACCGCCGCCGACGGCAGGATCGAGTCGAGCCGGTCGAGGAACCCGCCGTGGCCGGGCAGCATCGACGAGATGTCCTTGATGCCGAGGTCGCGCTTGATGAGCGACTCGGCGAGGTCGCCCATCGTGCCGACGAGCGCCAGCAGCACCCCCATGATCAGGCCGACCCACCACGGCTGCCCGAGCATGAGCCAGGCGAGCAGGATGCCGGTGATCACCGCGACGACGATCGAGCCGATGAAGCCCTCGACGGTCTTGCCGGGGCTGATGATCGGGGCGAGCTTGTGCCTGCCGAAGTTGAGACCCGCGACGTAGGCGCCGATATCGGTCATGACGACGATGATGATCGATGCGAGAGTCCACCACTCGCCGCCGACCGCGCCCGCGGGCACTTCGACGCCGACGAGCACGACGTACAGTCCGGCGAGGAAGGTCACGTAGACCTGCACGAGCGCGCCCGCCCCGATGTCGCCGAGGACCGCGGCCGTGCCGGTGCGGTGGCTTGGCCGGAGCTGCTCGCCGAGCCGCCACAGCGAGATGATCACCACGGCGGCGAGAACCGCGAGCCAGAGTCCTTCGACGCCGAGGAAGAAGGCGGCGGGAACCGTCGCGACGCCCACCACGGTCGAGGCGACCCGCGGCACGTCGCGACCGGCGAACCGCAGCGCGCTCGCCAGCTCGAACACCGTGAACCCGACGAGGGCCCCGGCGAGGATCATGAACAGCCAGTCCCAGCCCGGGATGATGAGGCTCGCCAGGAAGAACCCGCCGAGGACGAGACCGATGCCGATGGCGGCGAACAGGTTGCGTCCCGTGCGCGCCCGGATCCTCTCGTTCGTCGCGTCGAACTGCGCGCGAGCCTCCTCGACGCGGTGCTCGAGGTCGTCGAACGCGTGATGCTTCTTGGCCGAGGGAGCCTGCGGGGCGGCGGGCGGCGGGCCGTCGTCGGTGGTCGCCATCAGACCTCGAGCAGCTCGACTTCCTTGCGCTTCAGGGCGTCCTCGATCGCGTCGACGTGGGTCTTGGTGACCGCGTCGAGTTCCTTCTCGGCGCGGGCGATGTCGTCTTCGCCGACCTCCTTGACGAGGGCATCCAGGTCGTCCTTCGCCTTGCGGCGCACGTTGCGGATCGCGACCTTGGCGTCTTCGCTCTTGCCGCGAACGATCTTGATGTATTCCTTGCGGCGCTCCTCGGTCATCTCGGGCATCGTGACCCGGATGATCTCGCCGTCGTTGGTCGGCGTCGCGCCGAGGTTCGGGAACGTCGCGATCGCGCGCTCGATCTCTTTGAGCGCCGACTTGTCGTAGGGCGTCACGATCAGGGTGCGCGCTTCGGGGTTCTGCAGGCTCGCGAGCTGGGCGAGCGGGGTCGGCGTGCCGTAGTACTCGACCAGGATCTTCTGGAACAGGGCCGGGTTCGCCCGGCCGGTGCGCACGGTGGAGAAATCCTCCTTGGCGACGTCGACGGCCTTGTTCATCTTCTCGCGGGCCTCGGTGAGGACATCGGCGATCGCCATGGGTGGACTCCTTCGCTTCCGTTGCACGAGCTTACGGCGTCGAACCTGCGTTTCAGCGCGATGCCGCGAGCAGCGCGACGCCTCCGACGACCACGACGGCGCCGGTCAGCCGGGGAGCGGGATGCGGCTCCTTGAACAGCAACCACCCGGCCAGGGCGACGAAGACGACACTGATCTCCCGCGCGGGAGCGACGATCGACACCGGGGCGAGCTGCATCGCGAAGAGGATCAGGATGTACGACAGCGGCGAGAGCACGGCCACGACGAGCACGTCGCGCCAGTGACCCCGGAACACGCTGCGGACGGCCGCCCAGCGACGTATCGCGAGGGGCGTCATGAGCACCGCCTCGAGGGTGCTCGTCCCCGCGTTGAGCAGGATCGGACTGAGCGCCAGCGCCGTCACGGCGTGCGCGTCCCACAGCGTGTAGGCGGCGATGATCACGCCGATCGTCAGCCCCCAGACCACTCCCGCGCGCGCCGATCGCCAGTTCGCGCGGCCCCCGCCGAGTCCGATGATCACGACCCCCGCGACGACGGCCGCCGCGCCCAGCAGCCCGAGCGGGCCGGGGCGTTCGCCGAGGAGCACGATCGCGAACACGACCGACAGCAGTGGACCGGTGCCGCGGGCGAGCGGGTAGACCACGCCGACATCGCCGGCCCGGTACCCCGCCTGGAGCGACAGGAAGTAGCCGACGTGCAGCACGGCGCTCACGACGGAGGCCAGGGCGAGGTCCGACCAGGTCGGCGGGTCGAGCACCGCGACGACGATCCCCACCGGTGCCAGCACGATCGCCGCCCCGACCGCCGTCAGCCAGACGAACGTCGGTCCGCTGACGGCGGAGCGCTTGACGACGAGGTTCCAGGTCGCATGAGCGAGGGCGCCGACCAGGATCAGCAGCAGGACGAGCGGCGTCACTCCCCGGGCGCCGTCACGAAGTCGATCAGCTCCTCGACCCGGCCGAGCAGCGCCGGCTCGAGGTCGCCGTAGCCGCGCACGGTGCCGAGGATCCGCTGCCAGGCGGCCGCGACATCCGCCGGATCGTCGTGCGGCCAGCCGAGCGCCGCGCAGATGCCGTGCTTCCACTCGACGTCGCGCGGGATCACCGGCCACGCCGCGAGCCCCAGCCGCGCCGGCTTCACCGCCTGCCAGACATCCACGAACGGATGCCCGACCACGAGCACGTGGTCGCTGCGCGCGGCGGCGGCGATCCGGCTCTCCTTGGAGCCGGCGACGAGGTGGTCGAGCAGCACGCCCGCCCTCCGCCCGGTCGACGGCTGGAACTCGGCGAGCGCCGCCGCGAGGTTGTCGGCCCCGTCGAGCAGCTCGACGACGACGCCTTCGACGCGGAGGTCGGCGCCCCACACCTTCTCGATCAGCTCGGCGTCGTGGCGCCCCTCGACGTAGATGCGGCTGCCGCGCGCGACGCGGGCCCGCTCCTGGGGCGCGGCGCGACTACCCGACGCCGTGCGCGCGGTCGGCGCGGGGGCGCTGCGCGGGACGACGAGGATGACGTCCTCGCCGTCGACGAGGAACCCCGCTCCCAGCGGGAACGCCCGCACCTTCCCGTGGCGGTCCTCGAGGTCGACGGTCTGCTTCGCGACGCCGACGACCGCCCCGACGAAGCCGTCGGGTCGCTCCACGACGAGGCCCCGGTCGGCGGGCACCTCGGGCACGACCCGTCGGCCGGCCGCGCGCCAATCGCCGGCGAGGACGTCCCCGCCGTACGGATCGGTCACCGCGTGGCGACCGTCGTGATCACGCCGTACGCCACCCCGACGCCGACCACGATGACGGCCAGGGCGAGCGCGGGCGGCAGGGCCCGGCCTCGGCCCGCGGCGTCCCGCCGGGCCACCAGGATGCCGGCGACGTAGACGCCGACGAGGATCAGGTCGGCGATCGTCGCGAGCACGAAGGCGAGTCCGAGGTCGACCGGAGCGCCGAACATCCCGACGAAGACCGGCATCCCGAGCAGCCCGATGCCGAGCGTGAGCACGACCGCCCCGACGGCGATCCAGGCGGTGCGGGCCGGGTTCACGCGCGGACCAGGGTCCCCAACCGGTCGCCCGTGAGCGCCTTGGTGATGTTGCCGGCGGGCTCCATGCCGAAGACGACCATCGGCATCCCGTTGTCCATGCAGAGGCTGAACGCGGTCGAGTCGACGACCTTGAGCCCCTGCACGAGCGCCTCCTGGTAGGAGATCTCCTCGAGCTTCTTCGCGTTCGGGTTCGTCCGCGGGTCGTCGTCGTAGACCCCGTCGACGCCGTTCTTGGCGACGAGCACCGCGTCGGCGCCGATCTCGAGGGCGCGCTGGGCGCTCACGGTGTCGGTCGAGAAGTACGGCAGCCCCGCGCCGGCGCCGAAGATGACGACCCGCCCCTTCTCCAGGTGCCGCTCGGCCCGCAACGGGATGTACGGCTCCGCGACCTGCGTCATCGCGATCGCCGACTGCACCCGCACCTGCGCGCCCGCCTGCTCGAGGAAGTCCTGCAGCGCGAGGGCGTTCATCACGGTGCCGAGCATGCCCATGTAGTCGGCGCGGCCTCGATCCATGCCGCGCTGGCTGAGCTCCGCCCCGCGGAAGAAGTTGCCGCCGCCGACGACCACGGCGATCTCGACGCCGCCGCTGTCCGACGGGTCCTTGGGTGCCGCCGCGGCGATCTCGCGGGCGATCCCGCTGACGATGTCGGGGTTGACCCCGAGCATCCCCCCGCCGAACGCCTCACCGGAGAGCTTGAGAAGGACCCGACGACGCTTCTGCTTCTTGGGAGGCACGACTTCACCCTAATAGCCCGAGCGCGCGGGATCGGCCGGTTCAGATCGGGACGAACGAGAGAGGCGGACGGTCTCTCAGAAGTCAATCGGGGTAGGGGTCCCCGCTCTTGACTTCTGAGAGGCCGTCCGCCTCTCGTCAGGAAAGAGTTACGCGCCGACCTTGAACCGGGAGAACCCGGTGATGGTCAGACCCGCATCCTTCGCCACGTTGCCGACGACGAGCTTGTTGTCGCGCGCGTAGTCCTGCTCGAGCAGGGCGACCTGCTTGAAGAACGCGCCCAGACGGCCCTCGACGATCTTCGGCAGCGCGGCCTCCGGCTTGCCCTCGTCGCGGCTGATCTGCTCGACGATGCGACGCTCGTTCTCGACCTCGGCGGCCGGGACCTCGTCGCGCGTGAGGTAGATCGGCGCGGCGAACGAGATGTGCTGGGCGATGCTGCGCGCGGTCTCGGCGTCGGATCCCGTGTAGGAGACGACGACACCGATCTGCGGCGGCAGGTCCTTGCTCGTGCGGTGCAGGTAGACGGCGAAGTTGTCGCCGGCGATCCGCGTGAGCTGACGCAGCTCGATTTTCTCGCCGATCGTCGCCGCCTGGTCCTCGATGAGGCTGCCGACGGTGCCGGAGCCGGCGGGGACGGCGAGCGCCGCATCCACCGTCTCGGCGCCCGAGTCGGCGAGGGCCTGCACGACCTGCTCGGCGAGCGCGATGAACTTGTCGTTCTTCGCGACGAAGTCGGTCTCGCAGGCGAGCTCGATCATCGTGACGGCCGTGGCCGACTCGACGACCGCGATGAGGCCTTCGCTCGTGGAACGGTCGGCACGCTTCGCGTTGCCCTTCGCGCCCTTGAGCCGCAGGATCTCGATCGCCTTCTCGACGTCGCCTTCGGCTTCGACGAGCGCGTTCTTGGTGTCGACCATGCCGGTGCCGAGCTTCTCGCGCAGCGTCTTGAGGTCTTCCATGCTGAAGTTCGCCATGGATGCTTCCTAACTTCTGAGTCTGACGGGGGTGTGAAGCGAAGACGAAGAGTTACTTCGCGGACTTCTCGGCGGCGGGCTTCTTCTCGTCGTCGGTCGCTGCGGCCTCGATCTTCGCCTCGGTCTCCGCGTCGCTCTCGACGTGGTGCTCGGGGACGATCGCCGGGTCACCGGCGGCGAGGTCGGCGTCGGCCTGGGCGTCGGCGTCGTTCTCCTCGGTCGTCGCGCCGACCTCGGCCACGGGGGCCTCGGCGGGAGCGGCAGCCTCGGGGGCAGCGGCTTCGGAGGCACCGAGCAGCTCGGCCTCCCACTCGGCGAGCGGCTCGACGGCGGACACGTTGCCCTCGGCGGCCGGCGCCTGGTGACGCTGCACGAGACCCTCGGCCGCGGCATCCGCGATGATGCGGGTGAGCAGGGCCACCGAGCGGATCGCGTCGTCGTTGCCCGGGATCGGGTACTGGAGCTCGTCGGGGTCGGCATTGGTGTCGAGGATGCCGATGATCGGGATGCCGAGCTTCGTGGCCTCGTCGACCGCGAGGTGCTCGCGCTTGGCGTCGACGACCCAGATCGCCGACGGCGTCTTCGTCAGGTTGCGGATTCCGCCGAGCGTCTTGTGCAGCTTGTCGAGCTCGCGCTTCTTGATGAGGAGTTCCTTCTTGGTGAACCCCTTGGTGGTGTCCTCGAAGTCGATCTCCTCGAGCTCCTTCATGCGCGCGAGGCGCTTGGAGACCGTCTGGAAGTTGGTGAGGAGACCCCCGAGCCAGCGCTGGTTGACGAAGGGCTGGCCGACGCGCTGCGCCTGCTCGGCCACGGTCTCCTGCGCCTGCTTCTTGGTGCCGACGAAGAGCACGGTGCCGCCGTGGGCGACCGTCTCCTTGACGAACTCGTACGCCTTGTCGATGTACGACAGCGACTGCTGCAGGTCGATGATGTGGATGCCGGAGCGCTCGGTCAGGATGAAGCGCTTGACCTTCGGGTTCCACCGGCGGGTCTGGTGTCCGAAGTGCACGCCGCTGTCGAGCAGCTGGCGGATGGTGACGACGGCCATGGCCGTTCTCCTTCTCGCGAGCACGGCAGGACCGCACTCGCATTTCTCAGTTGTGTCGATTCCGTCCGGTGGACGGGATCCCTGGTGCCCGGGCGCGCATCCGCCGCTCTCGGAAAGAGCGGACTGAAGGAGTTGGGCCGGTGTCGTGCACGAAGCACTGCGTGGGCACGCGAAGTCACCCTCCCGAAAGAGAGTGCGGGTCGAGTGTAGCAGCGGGAGCGCTCCGAGGACTACGCTGAGGCCCTGCCGCACGCCGCGGCTCCCGATGAGGAGAGGAGCGCCCGATGAACGTCGACTCTGTCGCGACCGGAACCTTCCCCGTCATCCTCGAGGCCGCCGCCTAACCAGTTCTCTCGGTGGCCTCCCCATCCGGAGCCACTTCTCGTGAACCCTTCTGTCTTCGGCGACGATTTCGTCGTCCCCACTTTCACCTTCGCCGACGTCGAGCCCGGCGCCGGCCAGCGCTGGTCCACCTGGCCGTCGACCACGCCCACCGAACGCGGCCCCCGGCCATGGCCCGACTGGGTGGTGACCTCGGCGGCCGCGATGGACACCGAGCTCGGCATCCTCAAGACGGGCAAGGAGGCGGATGTCTTCCTGCTCGAGCGCGCCGTGCCGGGTGAGTCCGGCTCGGTGCTCGCCGCGAAACGCTACCGGTCGACCGAGCACCGGGACTTCCACCGGTCGAGCGTCTACCGGGAGGGGCGCCGCGTGCGCCGCAGCCGCGACCAGCGGGCGATCGAGCGCGGCACGACCTACGGCGCAGGTCTCGCCGCCGTCACCTGGTCGCTGGCGGAGTTCGACGCGCTCGGCCGCATGTACGAACGCGGGATCGCGGTGCCCTACCCCGTGCAGGTGAGCGGCACCGAGATGCTGATGGAGTTCATCGGCGACGGGACCGTGGCGGCCCCGCGTCTCGCGCAGTCCACGGCGACCGGCCGCGAGCTCGCTGGTCTCTACGCGCAGGTCGCCGAGATCCTGCTCGGGTTCGCCCGCGCCGGGTGCGCGCACGGCGACCTCTCGCCGTACAACCTGCTCGTGCACCACGGGCGAGTGGTCGCCATCGACCTGCCGCAACTCGTCGACGTCGTCGCCAACCCCAACGGGATGGCACTGCTGGAACGGGACTGCCGCAACGTCGGCGAGTGGTTCACGCGGCGAGGGCACCGGGTCGAGGCCGGTGAGCTGTTCGCCCTCGCTCTGGGTGAGCTGTTCTGAGCCCGCCGAGAGCGAGCCCTCCCCCGCTCGTGCGGGGTGCGACGGTCCCCCGATCGCCGCACCCCGCACTCGGTCGGATGCGGCGCAGGCGATCGTGAGGGATGCGTCCACCCCGCGCCCTCGTCGGTCTCGCGGTCGCGCTCGCGCTCTGGGCGTGGCCGGTCCCGGGGCCGCACACGCTTGCGCGACCGTACATCGCGCCCGCGACGCCCTACTCGGCCGGCCACCGCGGCATCGACATCCGGGCTACGGCGGGCGTCGAGGTACTGGCGCCGGCCGACGGCGTCGTGCATTTCGCCGGCTTCGTCGTCGACCGCCCGGTGATCTCGATCCGGCACTCCGGTGGCGTGCTGTCGTCGTTCGAACCGGTCGAGCCCCTCGTCGCGACCGGCGACCGCGTGCGGCGCGGGGATGTCATCGGGGTGCTCCTCCCCGGACACTGCAGCACGCCATGCCTGCACCTCGGCGCGCGCATCGACGGCGAGTACGTCAACCCGCTGCTCTTCCTCGGCGGTCTCGACCACGCCATCCTCTACCCCTTGGAATAGCTCTCGCGGGTTGAGTGCCGCGCAGCGGTGTA
>NZ_JBIIAW010000104.1:0-9700 GCF_044239695.1 Pseudolysinimonas sp.
CAGGATGCCGTTCTCGTCGTCGTCGCCCCAGGTGGCCTTCTCCTGGATGACCGGCACGATGCCGAGCGCGAGCGGAACCTCGTGGTTCGCCCACGCGACGGTCGCGACACGCAGCGGCTGCTCGGTGATCCTGGTCTCGCCGTAGACGTGCTCGATCGTCACCGGGAACGCGCCCGCGTCGGCGCGGGGGATGTCGACACCGCCCGCGGAGAGGGTGGCGTCGGTCGCGCAGGACGAGAGAGCGAGGGCCGCCGTTGCGGCGACGGCGAGGCTGAGCAGGCGCAGGTGTCTCAAGGGATTCCTTCCGGAGCTGTGCCCGAGTGGGCTAAGGGAGGCCTTATTTAGGCAAGCCTTAGCTTAGACAGAAGGCACCCCGCGTTGTCCAGTCCAGCAGGCGACGCGAATGGGCCGCCCCGAGGGGCGGCCCATTCGTCGAGACGCGAGGTCAGTCGTCGTTGCGGTCGAGGTCGATGCGCAGCACCGACAGGTCGGCGGCGAGCTCCACCTCGGCCTCGTCACCGTTGTCGAGGCGGATCTCGACCTCCCAGGCCTTGCCCGGGTCGTCGTCGCGCGTGAGCTCGGTGACGGTGCCCCCACCGACGGCGGCGAGGGCCGCAGCGCTCACCTCGGCGTACTCGGCATCGCTGATCGGGCCGTCGCTCGACGAACTCCAACTCGAACTCGGGCTCGGAGCCGTGCTCGGCGCGCTCGAGGAATCGTCGTCCGAGTCGTCGTCGGAGGACGTCGTCGCCGGCCGGTCGGACGAGGTGATCACGATCGGGTCGTCGCTGGAGTCGCCGATCTCGTCGGCGATCGCGAATCCGCCGACGCCGAGCGCCAGCACGGCGACGGCGGAGCCGACGCCGATCAGGATGGGGCGCAGCACGCCGCGGCGCGGAGCCGGCTCGGGCTGCGGGGTGGTGTCGAGGGGAGTGGTGTCGTTCATGGGGCTACTCTCGCGATCGGCTGCTGAAGCGGGCCTGAAGCATCCTGAAGTTTCGTTCAGGATGCCGCGGGCAAGGTGACGACGAACCGCGCGCCACCGAGGGGTGAGCCCTCGACCCGCACCGAGCCGCCGTGGGCTCGGGCGATCTCGGCGACGATCGCGAGGCCCAGACCGCTGCCGCCGGCATCCCGGGCGCGGCCCTCGTCGAGGCGCACGAAGCGCTCGAACACCTGCGCCCGGGCAGCTTCGGGGATGCCGGGGCCGTCGTCGTCGACGATGAGGTCGATGCGGCCGTCGCGCGAGACGAGCCCGATCGCGAGGTGCCCGTTCGAATGCCGGGTGGCGTTGTCGGTGAGGTTCCGCAGCAGACGTGCCAGCATCCGCTCGTCGCCATCGACCCGCGCGGCGGTGACGGCGGAGGTGTCGACGGTCGCGGCCCCGGCGTCGCGCACGCGGCGGGCATCGGCGAGCACGATGTCGTCGAGGTCGACGGGGCGGCGCACGAGGGCGAGGCCCCCTTCGTCGAGCCGGGTCAGCAGCAGGAGCTGTTCGACGAGGTCCTGGAGCCGGGCCCCCTCGGCGAGCACGACCTCGGCGAGTTCGCCGTCCCCGAGCCGGTCGGGATGCGCGCGGGCGACCTCGGCGTGCTGCCGGATCGACGCGAGCGGCGACCGGAGTTCGTGCGAGGCGTCCGAGACGAAGCGTCGCTGGGCGCGGGCGGCGCCGTCGAGACGCGCGAGCATCCGGTTCATCGTGCGGGCGAGCCGGGCCAGCTCGTCGTCGCTGCCCGGCTCGGCGACGCGGCGGTCGAGCTCGGCCGGGCCGATGGCATCCACCTGGCGGCGGATGGTCTCGACAGGACGCAGCGCACGGCCGACGATCAGCCAGGTCAGGAGGGCGATCACCACGAGCAGCACCGGGACTGCGACGAGCAGCAGCCCCGACACCGTCGCCGCCGCACGCAGGGCGTCGTCGACGGGGAGCGCGACGCGGAGGTCGTAGTCGGTGCCGTCGATCTCGACCCGCGAACTGACCAGCACGTGGTCGTCGCCGTCGACGAGCGCGCGCGTCGGCGCGTCGACGTGGGGGAGGGTGAGGGCGTCGGCATCCTCGGAGCTCGCGACGAACGCGCCATCGGCGGTGTACAGCTGCTGCAGCGCGTCCTGCACCTCGGGGAGCAGCGTCGCGCCCGAGGCTCCGAGGAGGGAGGCGGTCGCCTCGGCATCCCGTTCGGCGGTCTCGGCGACGCCGGCGACGAGGGCGTCCTCGACGAGCCGGATGAACAGCACCGAGCCGGCCGTCAGCGCGAGGCCGACCACCACGGTCGCGGCCAGCGTCGTGCGCAGCCGCACCGACAGCCCGCGTCTAGCCACCCTGGGCGTCCAGCCGGTAGCCGGCGCCGCGCACCGTCGCGATCGCCTCGCGCCCGAACGGGCGGTCGAGCTTGTTGCGCAGGTGCCGGATGTACACCTCGACGATGTTCGGGTCGCCGTCGAAATCGAAGTCCCAGACGTTGCCGAGGATCTCGGACTTCGACACCGCCTCGCCCTTGCGCCGCACGAGGTATTCCAGCACGGCGAACTCGCGGCTCGTCAGCGCGACCTCCGTATCGCCGCGGTGCACCTTGCGGGAGGCCGGGTCGACCCGCAGATCCCCGGCTTCGAGCACGACGGGCCGGTCGCGCGACCCGCGCCGCACGAGCGACCGGAGCCGGGCGAGCAGCACCTCGAACGAGAACGGCTTCGTCAGGTAGTCGTCGGCGCCGGTGTCGAGGGCTTCGATCTGGTCCCAGTCGCCGTCCTTCGCGGTGAGCATGAGGATCGGGGTCCAGTCGCCCTCGTCGCGCAGGGTGCGGCAGAGCGCGTACCCGCTCATCCCGGGCATCATGATGTCGAGCACGAGCACGTCGTAGGTGTTCTCGCGCGCGAACCACAGGCCGTCGGTACCGGTATGCGCGACATCCACCGCGATGCCCTCGGCCTCGAGCCCGCGTCGCAGTGCCGCCGCGAGCCGCTGCTCGTCGTCGACCACCAGCACGCGCATCCGCTCAGTCTCCCGGATGCGCGCTGAAGCCGCGCTGAACCCCGGGTGTGAGGGCTGTTCGCAACTACGCCGCCACGCGGGATGCCGTCGCCTCCCCGATCGCCTGGTCGAGGATGCTGAGGCCGAGCGAGAGCTCCTCCTCGGTGCTCGTCAGGGCGGGGGCGATGCGGAAGGTGCCGCCGGAGCCGGCGAGCTGCACGATGTTCATGTGCAGGCCGAGGTCGAGGCAGCGGCGGGTGATCGCGTGCCCGAGTTCGTCGGAGCTCTCCTTGGTGTCGCGGTCGAGCACGAGCTCGATCCCCTGGAGCAGACCGCGGCCGCGCACGTCGCCGACGACGTGGTGCCGGCCCTGCAGCTCGAGCAACCCGGTGCGCAGGAACGCGCCCAGTTCGGTCGCCCGCACGTCGAGGTGGTCGCGCTGGAGGACATCCAGCACGGTGGTGCCGACGGCGGCGACGAGCGGATCGTTGACGTGGGTCGTGAAGAACAGGAACCCGCGGTCGTGCGCCTCCCGCTCGATCGCGGCGGAGGTGACGACGGCGGCGAGCGGCAGCCCGGCGCCGAGGGTCTTGGAGAGCGTGAGGATGTCGGGCACGAACCCCTCGCGTTCGAACGCGTACCAGTCGCCGGTGCGGCACAGCCCGGTCTGCGCCTCGTCGAGGATGAGCAGCATCCCGCGTTCCTCGCACTTGCGCTTGAGCGCGGCGAGGTAGCCCAGCGGCGGCTCGATGATGCCGCCGGAGCTGAGGATCGGCTCGACGATGCAGGCCGCGAGGGATCCGGTCGACTGCGCGTCGACGAGCGCGAAGGCGACGTCGAGCTGCTTCTGCCAGTCGAACACGCCGTCGGCGTCGACGAAGTCGGGCCGGTAGGAGTCGGGCGTCGGGATGACGAAGTTGCCCGGAGCGGTCGGGCCGTACCCCGTGCGGCCGGCGACGTAGGTGGCGGCGGCGGCCGCATGGGTCATCCCGTGCCAGGAGCGCGCGAACGACACGATCTCGTGCTTGCCGGTCACCAGCTTCGCGAGCCGGATGGCGGCCTCGTTCGACTCGGCGCCGGTCGTGAGCAGCAGCACCTTGTCGAGCGGGTCCGGCAGCGACTCCGCGAGGCGGCGCGACAGGTCGACGACGGGCCGCGACAGCATCCCGCTGTAGAGGTGGTCGAGGGTGGCGACCTGCCGCTGCACCGTCGCGACGATGTCGGGATGCGAGTGGCCGAGGATCGACGACATCTGCCCCGAGGTGAAGTCGAGGATCTTCTTCCCGCTCTCGGTGCAGACGAAGCTGCCTTCGGCGCGCTCGATGATCTCGGGCACGAAGGTCGCGCCGTAGCGCAGCAGGTGGGCGTCGGCGTCGGCCCAGAATTCGTCGGTCATCCCCTCACGGTAGAGGACCCGCTTGTGCGCGTCCATCACGGGATGCCGACTATACTGTGCGGGTAAGCCGGACAGGAGACGAGATGGCCCTCAACCTCTGGCGGCTCCGGCTGCTCGACGTCTTCGCCCGGGTCGGCACGGTGCGGGCGACGGCCGCCGAGCTCGTGATGAGCCCGTCCGCCGTCTCCCAGCAGCTGACCCTGCTCGAAGCGGAGACGGGCGCGGTGCTGTTCGAGCGCGCCGGGCGGCGGATGACGCTGACGGCGACCGGGGACCTCCTCGCCGAACGCGCGCGCGGCCTGCTCGATCAGGCGGATGCCGTCGACGCCGAACTCTCCGACCTCGCCTCCGGTCCGGTCGGCCGGGTGCGGGTCGGCGGATTCGCGAGCGCCATCTCGTCCACCTTGATCCCCGCCGTGCGCCGATTGGCGCACCTGAACCCGCACCTCGAGCTCGAGCTGCTCGAGATCGAGCCGCGGGAGGCGACGACCGCGCTGCTCCAGGGGCGGATCGATCTCGCCGTGACGGTCGACGAGGGCGACGGCACCCTGCTCGCGCCGACGATCGCGGTCGTGCCGCTCTCGACCGACCCGCTGCTCGCGGTGCTCCCGGTCGGGCACGAGCTGGCATCCCGCGCACGCGTGTCGCTGGCCGACCTCGCCGCCGAACCCTGGGCCCTCGACCACGAGGGCACCTACCTCGGCGAGCTCGTGCCGCGCGAGTGCCGGCTCGCCGGATTCGAGCCGCGGGTCGTCGGCCGCTTCTCGAGCTACGGGGTGATGCTCGCCCACGTCGCGTCGGGGCGCTCGGTGGCCGTGCTGCCGGCGCTCGCCGTCGACGCGGCGCCCGACGTCGTGGCACGTCCCGTCGCCGGGCTCGCCGACCGGCGGATCGTCATCGCGATGCGCACGGGAGCCGCGCGGCGCGGCGCGATCATCGCGGTGGTGGAAGCTCTTCGCGCGTCGACAGCTCCTCACGCGGCGGGCTGACGGCCTCGACCTCCGCCACGGCCTGTTCGGGGCCGGCCGGCGCGATGATCTCCGTGCGTCGCCGCGTCACGAGGTACGACCCCGAAAGCACGAGCGCGAACCCGAGGATCGTCCACACCGTGATCGTCTCGCGGAGGAAGATCGCGCCGGCCAGGATCGCGACGGCCGGATTGACGTAGGTGATCGCACTCATCCGCACCGGACCGATCTCGCCGACGAGCGCGACCATGAGCACGAAGGCGAGGGCGCTGCACACCACCGCGAGCACGACGATCGACACGATGACGGGCGTCGACGGCCACTCGGTCGGGAAGGCGCCGGTCACGGCGACGATCGGGAGGTAGACGAGCGCCGCGGCCCCGAGCGACACCGCGGTCACCCCCACCCCGGGCAGCTCGGGCACCCACTTGGCGAGGATCGCCGGGCCGAGCGCATAACCGACCACGACGATCGCGACTTCGGCCACCGCGACCAGATCGGACCCGCCGATCTCGAAGCCGACGAGGGCGGCGACTCCGGTCATCCCGAGCACGATGCCGAGCCAGTTGAGCCGTGACATCTTCGCCGGACGCCCGAGCAGGAACGCGACCCCGACACCGGCGAGCGGCACCGCCGAGATCAGCAACCCCGCCGTCGACGACGGGATGCGGGTCTCGGCCGAGCTCAGGAAGTACCAGGGCACGATGATCTCGACGACCGTGTAGACCGCGATCGGCTTCCAGCGCCGCAGCACGGGAGCGAGTTCGCGGCGGAAGACCGCCAGCGGCAGCAGCAGCACGGCGGCGAGGCCGGCGCGGGCCAGTACGACCATCGCCGGCTCGAGCTCGCCGACCGCGATCTTGATGAAGAGATACGGGATGCCCCAGGAGATCCCGAGTGCCACGAACAGGATCAGGCCGCGTCGCGTCACGGTCTCATCATGCTCCGGGATGCCGACATCCGCCGCCCTGTTCCCGCCGCGGGTCGGTGCGATCCCGCCAGCGGATCAGTCCGGGTCGACCGGGGCTGCCGGCCGACCCCATGAGTGTCATCATTGCGTGTGCTCTACTGGCTGGCGAAGAACCTCATTGTCGTGCCGCTGCTGCGCCTCCTCTTCCGGTACGAGGTGCACGGCGTGCACAACATCCCGAAGAAGGGTGCCGCCATCATGGCGAGCAACCACATGGCCCTGCTCGACTCGGCGTTCGTCCCGGGGGCGATCCCGCGTCACGTGGCCTTCCTCGGCAAGGAGCAGCTGTTCGCGGGCAAGAGCCTGCAGGCGCGGGTCGTGCGCGGGTTCATGAAGGCGATGGGGCAGCTCGAGATCGACCGCAGCGGCGGAATCGCGTCGGCGTCGTCGCTCGGCGGCGGAGCCGACGTGCTGCGCGCCGGCAAGCTGCTCGGCATCTACCCGGAGGGCACGCGCAGCCCCGACGGCCGGCTGCACCGTGGTCGCACCGGGATCGCGCGCCTGCTGCTCGACACGCCCGTCCCCGTCATCCCGGTGGCGATCTCGGGGTCGGAGGAGGTGCTGCCGCGCGGGGCGAAGTTCCTCAAGGTCGGCAAGCGCGTCATCGTGACCTTCGGCGAGCCGATGGACTTCTCCCGCTACGCAGGCCTCACCGAGGACCGCTTCGTGCTGCGCGCGATCACCGACGAGATCATGCACGAGATCGGCCGGCTGAGCGGGCAGGAGTACGTCGACGTGTACGCGTCGAACGCGCGCCGCACAGTCGCCGCGAAGTCCGCGTGACCGTCGCCGGGCAAACCTGGGCCGGAACCCACGTCTTCGCCGCTCCCCGCCTGGTCGAGGCGCAGTCCGTCGTCGAGGTGCAGCGAGCCCTGGCCGCCGGGGGATCCGTGCGCGCCCTCGGCACCCGCCACTCGTTCCACGACCTCGCCGACACCGACGGCACCCTCGTCACCGTCACCGGCATCCCCGCCGACCCGGCGCTCGACGAGTCCCGCCGCGAGGTGACCGTCGGGGCGGGAACCCGCTACGGCGTGCTCGCCCGCTGGCTCGAGGATCGCGGCTGGGCGCTGCACAACCTCGGCTCGCTGCCGCACATCTCGATCGGCGGAGCGACGGCGACGGGCACGCACGGGTCGGGACACGGGAACGGCGGCCTCGCGACCGCGATCCGGGCGTTCGACTACGTCGATGCCACGGGCGCGCTGGTCACCGTGCGCGCGGGCGATCCCGACTTCCCGGTGCTCGCCGTCGGTCTCGGCGCCTTCGGCATCGTCACCCGCGTCACGCTCGCGATCGAGCCGAGCTACCGGATGCGTCAGGACGTCTCTGCGGGCCTGACCTGGGACGCGTTCCTCGCCGACCCCGACGCCGTCACGGGTGCCGCCTACAGCGTGAGCGTCTTCACGACCTGGGTCGACGACAAGGTCGGCGACATCTGGGTGAAGTCGCGCCTCGACGCCGTCGGCGCGATCGCCGGCGCGCGGCCGCGCGAGCAGACCGCGGCACTCGTCGGTTCGACCGACAACCTGACCCCGCAGCTCGGCGTTCCGGGAGCGTGGTGCGACCGCCTCCCGCACTTCAGGCTCGACTCCACCCCGAGCAACGGCGACGAGATCCAGACCGAGTACTTCGTCGCGCGATCGGATGCCGTCGGCGCGCTGAGCGCCGTGCGCGCGCTCGGGTCCGACATCCACCCGCACCTCATGGTGAGCGAGCTGCGCACGGTCGCGGCCGACGATCTGCCGCTGAGCGGCGCCTTCGGGCGCGACACCCTCGCGATCCACTTCACCTGGGCGAACCACCCCGAGGCCGTGCGCGAGCTGCTGCCGCGGATCGAGGCGGCGCTCGCCCCGTTCGGCGCGCGCCCGCACTGGGGCAAGTGGCACACGATGGATGCGGCGGCGATCGCCGCCGTCGTGCCCCGCCTCGCCGAGGCGCGCGCGGTGTTCGAACGTCTCGATCCCGACGCCCGGTTCGCCAACGCGCATCTGCGCCGGCTGGGCGTCCGTTAGCCGATCGACCGCAGAGCGAGGATGACGCTACCCAGGTGGGCGCGGGTCTCGGCCTCGGCGCGGGCGGCGTCCCGGCTCGAGATCGCGTCGATGATCGCGGCGTGCTCGGGTGCCGAGACGGCGGCGCGACCCGGGTAGAACGCGAGTCGGAACTGGTGGCGCACACCCTGGGCGCGCAACCGCTCGAGGATCGCGACGGCGGTCGGGTGGTCGGCGATCTCCCGGATGCGGCGGTCGAGGTGCTGGTTGAGGCGCGAGTACTCGAACAGGTCGGATTCTGAAGCCGCGAGGATGTCGGCGCGCAGTGTCGCGAACTCGGCGATCTCGGCATCCGTGATGTTCTCGGCGGCCTTCGCGGCGCACAAGCCTTCGAGGCTCATCCGCACCTCGAGGATCTCGATCGCCTCCTCGAGCGGGATGGCGCGCACCCGCGAGCCGCGGTTCGGCAGCCGGTCGACGAGCCCTTCGGCGCCGAGCTCGAGCAGGGCGGTGCGCACGGCGGCCCGGCTGGCTCCGTAGGTCGTCGAGAGGTCGGCCTCGATGAGACGCTGGTTGGGCGCGTATTCGCCCGACACGATCGCGTCGCGGAGGGTCTTCGTCAGGTCCGCGCGCGTCGCCGTCGAGGTCACAGCCGTCATCCTAGGAACCCCCGTCGGTCAGGGAGTGCAGCCACGCGAGCGTGCCCTCCGTCATCCACGCCGGCGTGCCCAGGGCGTCGAGGAAGTCGCGGGTGTCGCGCATCTCGTGCTCACGGCGGGCGGCGTGCTGCCGCGTCCCGTCGAGCAGCCGCTGCACGAGGGCATCCCCCTCGGGTCCGAGCTCGGCCGCGATCTGCGCACGGGCCTCGGCCGTCGCCCCGATCTGCTCGGCGGCAGCGAGGCTCTCGAAGACGAGCGCGGCGAGGCCCTTCATGAAGACGCTGCGCACGAGCTTGAGCCCGGCGGCGTCGCCGGCGTCGGCTCCGACCACGCGGATCGGCAGCCCGAACCCGGCGAGGGCATCGGCCGCGGCCCCGGCCCCGTCGCCGCTTGCGAACAGCTCGGTCTCGATTCCGGAGCGCGGCACCGGCGCCATCACGGCGACGTCGGCGAACGGGATTCCGGCGTCCACAGCCCGCGCGGCCAGGGCCCGCTTCTGCGCGGGGGCGCCGGTGTTGAGATCGGCGAAGGCGGCGGATGCCGACATCCGGGGGAGTGCGTCGACCAGGACGGCGTCGGCGGCGGCCGCTCCGACGAGGCTCAGGACGAGGTCGGCCCCGTCGACCGCGTCGCCGATGCTCGCGAGCCGCGTCACCCCGGCGGGCGCCTCGAGCACGATCGGGTCGAATCCGACGACGTCGGCGCCGCGCTCGGCGAGGCCGCGGGCGTAGATCGAGCCCGCCTC
>NZ_JBIIAW010000022.1:0-33745 GCF_044239695.1 Pseudolysinimonas sp.
GACGGGACCCACGGCGTGCTGTTCGCGCTCGGCCCGGGGGTCACGAGCGAGTACGTGCTGCTGAGGTGGGCCGCATAGATGATGATCTCGATCAGCGTCGTCCTCTTCACGGTCTTCGTGCTGCTCACCGGGGTCGAGCGCGTCGTCGAGCTCGTCGTGTCGAAACGCAACGCCGCCTGGGCCTTCGCCCGCGGCGGGGTCGAGTCGGGTCGGGGCCACTTCCCGGCGATGGTCGCCCTGCACACCGGCCTGCTGGTCGGGGGGCTCGCCGAGGTGTGGCTGCTCGACCGGCCCTTCATCCCGGGGCTCGGCTGGCCGATGCTCGCGATCGCCCTGCTCTGCCAGGCCGGGCGCTACTGGGTGATCTGGGCGCTCGGCCGGCAGTGGAACACCCGCGTGATCGTGGTGACCGGCCTCGCCCTGCAGCGGCGCGGGCCCTACCGGTTCGGCTGGCTGCGGCATCCCAACTACGTGATCGTCGCGATCGAGGGGATCGCGCTGCCGCTCGTGCACACCGCGTGGATCACCGCCGTCGTCTTCACGGTGCTCAACGCGATCCTGCTGCTCGGGTTCCGCATCCCGGCCGAAGAGAAGGCTCTGCGGGCCGCGGCGTGAGCGACACGCAGGTGCTGATCGCCGGGGGTGGCCCCGTCGGTCTCGCCGCGTCGATCGAGGCCCGGCTCGCGGGACTGGATGTCACCGTCGCCGAGCCGCGCGACGGACCGATCGACAAGGCGTGCGGCGAGGGCCTGATGCCCGGCGCCCTGCCCGAGCTCGCCCGCCTCGGCGTCGACCCGGCCGGGATGCCGATCGCGGGGATCGCGTACTCCGACGGCCGACGGCGTGTCGAGCACCGCTTCGACGGCGGCCCGGGTCGCGGGGTGCGGCGCACCGAGCTGCACCGGGCTCTCCGGGCCCGGGCCGACGACCTCGGGGTGCGGTTCCACGAGGGACGCATCGACGCGGTGCACCAGCGCGCGGGCTTCGTGGAGGCCGTCGGCCTGCGCGCCGACTGGTTGCTCGGGGCGGACGGCCTGCACTCCGCGGTCGCCCGCGAGGTGGGGCTCGCCCTGCCGACACCTCGTGCCCGTCGCCGGTTCGGGCAGCGCCGGCACTACGCGATCGCGCCGTGGTCGGAGTTCGTCGAAGTGCTGTGGACGCCCGCGGGTGAGATCTACCTGACGCCCGTCGGCGACGACACCGTGGGGGTCGCGCTGCTCGCCCGGAGGGGGGAGCACTTCGACGACGCACTCGCCGCCTCGCCCGAACTGGCGGCGCGCCTCCGCGGAGCCGCACCCGCGAGCGACCTGCGCGGCGCCGGTCCCCTGCGGCAACGCACGAAGGGGAGGGTGGCCGGACGCGTGCTGCTCGTCGGGGACGCGTCGGGGTACGTCGACGCCCTCACCGGCGAAGGGCTCAGGATCGGGTTCGCCCAAGCCCGTGCGGCGGTGGCGGCTCTCGTGCACGGCGACCCGAACGCCTACGAAGCCGCGTGGGAACGGGAGACCCGTGACTTCCGGCGGCTCACCGGAGGGCTGGTGCGGCTCGCCGCGTCGCCCCTGCGGGGTGCCGTGGTGCCCGTCGCCTCGCGCCTGCCGGGAGTGTTCGCGGGGGCCGTCGAGCGTCTCGCCCGCTAGCACCAGTGGCGGGTTGAGTGCCGCGCGAAGCGCGGTGTATCGAAACCGGGTACCGCACGACGTGGGGTTTCGATACACCCGCCAGCGGCGGGCACTCAATCCGCGGGAGAGGGCGGGGTGAGTCCGAGCAACGGGAAGAGCTGCGCCGGGTGGTCGACGACGTCGACGGCGCCGACCGATTCCTCCGGGGAGCCGTACCCCCAGGTGACGTAGATCGTCGGGATGCCGTGGGCGGCGGCGCCTTCGACGTCGTGGATGCGGTCGCCGATCATGATGGTGCGCGACAGGTCGGCACCGTTGGCCGCGAGGCGACGGAGCGCCTCCTCGATGACATCCGCCTTCTTGCTGCGCTTCTCGTCGTCGCTGGCGCCGGTGAGTTCGTCGAAGTAGCGGTCGAGTCCGTAGTGCTTCAGCACCAGCGTGGCGGGCGTCTCCGGCTTCGAGGTCGCGAGCGACAGCGGGATGCGGCTTTCCGAGATCGCGCGCAGCACGTCGGGCACGCCGTCGTAGACCGTCGCGTCGAAGACGCCCTCGGAGAGGTAGTGGCCGCGGTAGACGTCGAGCGCACGCTGGGATTCCTCGGCGTCGAACCCGCCGAGGTCGCGGAACGAGTCCAGGATCGGCGGCCCCACCCAGCGCAGCAGCTCGGCGGGGCTCTGGATCGGTGCGTTCAGGTCGGCGAGCGTCTTCGCGAGACTCGCGGTGATGCCGGGCGCGGAGTCGACGATCGTGCCGTCCAGGTCGAACAGCACGGCGGTGTAGTTCCGGGGCACAGCGGGGCGGTCGCTCACTAGAACAGCACCGCCTCGAGCGGCTCGGTGATGATCGGTCCTCGTCGAAGAAGCAGGTCGAAGAAGCGGGTGTTGATGAACAACTTCTCGCGCCCCGCTTTGACTTCGAGCAGGAAGCCCTTCGCCGCCAACGAGCGCAGCCACGAAGTCGCGGTCGGTCGCGAGACTCCCACACGTTCGACCACGTTCCGAATCCGGCAGTAGGGCTGCTCGAAGAGAACCGCGAGGAAGTCGGCGTTGTTCGCGAGTGGGGCGTCGAGCCGAACACGCTCGTGGAACTCGTCTTGCAGCGCCCGGATGTCGTCGATCTTCGCGATCGTCTCGTCCGCGGTGATCCGGACCATTCGGAGCATGTAGATGACCCAATCTTCCCAGCCATCGTGGGCGGTCACGGCCTGAAGGAGGCGGTAGTACTCGGACTTGGTCGCGATGATCGACCGAGACATGTAGAGGATCGGGTGGAGCAGGAGGTTTGCCTCCACGAGCATCAGGAGGTTGAGGATGCGCCCCGTGCGCCCGTTGCCATCGTCGAAGGGGTGAATCGCCTCGAACTGATAGTGCGCGACGGCCATTCGAACGAGTGGATCGAGCGTCGGCATCGAGTGGACGAAGCGTTCCCAGTTCGAGAGTTTCTCGCGAATGATCTCCTGACCCTCAGGCGGCGTGTAGATGACTTCGCCTGTGACCGAGTTGGCGACGCGAGTGCCCGGAAGTCGTCGCACATCCATCTCGCGATCTTGGATGATCGAGCAGACGTCGATTGCCGTCGAGATGTTGAGGGGTCGCCCGCGAACTGACGTCACACCATGATTGAGCGCAGCCCGATAACGCAGAGTCTCCTTGACGGCGGGGTTCGCGCTGTCGTCGGCGTCCGAGAAACGAAACAGCTCGTCTGCGGTCGTGACGATGTTTTCGATCTCCGAGCTCGCTTGCGCTTCGAGGAGCGGAAGAGTGTTGATGAGCACGAGCGGGTTGGGGATGAGCTGGGCCGCCTTGTCGAGCGTCGCGAGAGAGGCCCGAGCCTCGATCGTCGCCTTGAGCACACGCCGAGTCTCGAGCTCATCTCTCGGTGGCAAGTCGGGGAGCTCGTTGTAAGGAAGGTCGGCTCTCCACATGTGTCACAACGTATCAAGTGTCACGTGAAACATGTCAAAAATTGGCACAAATCTTTACACGTTCTCGCGACATGCAAAGTGAGTTTGCGCGGCGCCGGTATCTCTTCGCCTCAGAACAGTCTCGCGTGCCCGGAGTCGAGCCCGCGCATCGCGTCGTAGTCCAGCAACAGCGTGCGGATGCCGCGGTCGGCCGCCAGGGTCAGCGCCTGCGGGGCGATGGCTTGCGCGGCGAAGACTCCGCTGACGGGCGCGAGCAGCGGATCCCGGTTCATCAGCTCGAGGTAGCGGGTGAGCTGCTCGACCCCGTCGATGCCGCCGCGCCGCTTGATCTCGACCGCGACGGACGCGCCCGCGGCATCCCGGGCAAGGATGTCGACGGGCCCGATGGCCGTCATGTATTCGCGGCGCACCAGCTGGTAGCCGTCGCCGAGCAACTCGATCTGCTCCGCGAGCAGGCGCTGCAGGTCGGCTTCGACGCCGTCCTTCTGCAGCCCGGGGTCGACGCCGAGGTCGTGACTCGAGTCGTGCAGGATCTCGTGGATCGAGATCACCAGGATGTCGGCGGTTTTCGCCTGGCTCACCCGCCACAGTTCGACGACCCCGGCGTCCGCGCGTTCTTCGTCGACCTCTTCCACCGAGAAGGTGCACGGCGGGCTCATCCAGTTGAGCGGCTTGTAGGACAGCGAGTCCGCGTGCACGAGCACGCTGCCGTCGGCCTTGAGCACCAGGAGCCGCGTGGCGAGCGGCAGGTGCGCCGAAAGTCGCCCGGCGTAGTCGACCGAGCAGCGGGCAACGACGAGACGCACCCGGTCAGCCTAGGCGGGTCAGGCGGCGGGATCGGTGAAGGTCGGCACGGCGGCCTTGGCGCGCGGGCCGCGCTCCCGCGCGGCGGGGATCGCGAGTCCGGCGACGATGATGAGGCCGAAGACGATCCAGAGCGCGTTGAGGATGCCGATGTGCTCGCCGACGAACCCGATCAGCGGCGGGCCGACCAGGAACGCGCAGTAGGCGATCGTCGCGACGGCGCTCACCCGCGCGGCCGCTCCGACCGGGTCGTCCCCGGCCGCCGACATGCCGACCGGGAAGCCGAGGGCGGCCCCGAGCCCCCAGACGACGATGCCGGCGACCATGATCGGGATGACGGGCACGAGGATCACGACCGCGAGACCGACGGCCGACATCACGACCGCGACGCGGAGCACGGGCACCCGACCGAACTTGTCGAGCAGTGGGACGCCGGCGATGCGACCGACCGTCATCGCCACGCTGAAGACGCCGAACAGCAGCGCGCCCTGGGCGTCGGAGAGCTCCCGGTCGTCGGTCATCGCCAGGGCGAGCCAGTCGTTCGCCGAGCCTTCGGCGAACGCCATCCCGAGCACGAGCACGCCGAGCAGCAGGGTGCGCGGCTCGGCCCAGGCGGCGAGCTGGGCGCGGAAGCCGGAGCGTTCGCCCTCGGCGGCCGCGGTCGCGACCTCGTCGATGACCCGCGGCAGCAGGCGGGGGATGAGGAAGGCGGCGGCGATCAACAGCCCGCCGATCACGGCGAAGTGGCTGGCCGGGATGAAGCCGAGGGCTGCGGCCGCCGCCCCGAGGCCGGCACCCGCCACGGAGCCGAGGCTCCACGACGCATGGAACCAGGGCATGAGCGTGCGGCCCATCTCCCGCTCGACTTCGGCGCCTTCGACGTTCATCGCCACGTCGCAGATGGCCCAGGCCACACCGAAGATCGCCATTCCGCCGATCGCGAGCGGGAAGGAGGGCGCGAGGGAGGTCGCGATCGCCAGCACGCCGAGACCCGAGCAGCCGACCAGGAAGGTCACCACGATCGTGCGCCGGGCACCGAGTCGGTGCACGATCGCCCCCGCGGCGATCAACCCGAGGATCGAGCCGGCCGACATCCCGAAGATCAGGAACCCCACTTGCGCGACGCTCAGCTCGAGGATGTCGCGCACGGCGGGCAGGCGCGAGATCCAGGTGGCTACGCCGATGCCGTTGAGGGCGAAGGTGACGAAGACGCCGAACATGGCGCGACGGAGCGTGCTGGGACGGGCGACGACGGCTCGACGTGCGCGACGTGATTCGGGGTGGGACATGGTGCTCCGAGGTGGTGCGTCAGTGGATGCCAGCGTAGCCGCGGCGAGGATCGAATCGTTTCGATCGAATCGATTCGAGTACGCTAGCAAGCCATGGAGCCGGAGGCAAGCACGAGCCCGCGCCCGACCCTCGCCGCCGTGGCGGCCCGGGCGGGCGTCTCGGTGTCGACGGCCTCCCTCGTCTTCAGCGGCGCCGGCCCCGTCGCCACCGCGACCCGGGATCGCGTGCTCGCCGCCGCCGCCGCCCTCGACTACGGCGGGCCGGACCCGACCGCGAGATCGCTCCGCCGCGGACGCTCCGGCGTCATCGCCGTCGTCACCGAAGACCGGCTCGTCGACGCCTTCCGCGATCCGATGAACCTCGCGTTCCTCGACGGCGTCGCGCAGGCGTTCGGCGACGAGCGCACCGGACTGCTCGTGATCCCGCTCGCCGCAGAGTCGGGGGTCGACCTCTCCGCGCCGCCGATGGATGCCGCGATCCTGCTGGGCTGCAGCCTCGACCTCGGCGCGTCGGTCGAGGTGCTGCGCCGGCGCCGCATCCCGATCGTCGCCGTCGAGGCCGAACCGTTCGACGGCGTGCTGCTCATCGATCTCGACAACCGCGACGCCTCACGTCGGGGTGCCGAGCACCTGCGCGAGCTCGGTCACCGCGACGTCGCGACGGTGACCCTCGCGCTCGACGTCTCGCGCACGCCCGGCCCGCTCACCCCGGAACTCGAGCGCACCGCGACCGGCAACACCACCCGCCAGCGCCTCGCCGGCCTGCGCGACGTCTATCCCGACGCGTGGGGATGGTCGACCTCCGGCAGCTACCTCGCCGACGGGTACACCGCCGGCCTCCGCCTGCTCGACGTGCCCGCGCGGGAGCGACCGACGGCGATCGTCGCGCAGAGCGACCTGCTCGCCCTCGGCGTGCTGCGCGCCGCGACCGACCTCGGCCTCGAGGTGCCGCGGGACCTCAGCATCCTCGGCTTCGACGGCGTGCGCCTCGAGGAGGCCGCGCCGCACGAGTTCACGACCCTCGTGCAGCCGGCCGTCGAGAAGGGCGAGGCGGCGGCCGCGGCGGTGTTCGCGGCGCTGGCCGGCGGCCGTCCCGAGCCGGTGCTGCTGCACTGCGAGCTCCGCGTCGGCACGACGACGGCGCCCTCTCCCCGCTGAGTCGGCTTTCTGTTTTCAGGAGGATGTGGGGCGGGAGTCGTCTCCTGTGACGCGGAACCCCACATCTCCCCCTCCAGCCCCAACATCTCCTGAAAACCGAAAGCGATACGACCGAAATAGGGTGGAGCGCGTGACTGACGCGCTGACCTCCGGAATCGATACCGACGAACTGGATGCCGAGGTGCGTCCGCAGGACGACCTCTTCCGCCACGCCAACGGGAAATGGATCACGCGCACCGAGATCCCGAGCGACAAGGCCCGCTACGGGTCGTTCTACCTCCTCGCGGAGGAAGCGGAGAAGGCCGTGCAGGCGATCATCGAGGAGGCGCAGACCGCCCCCGAGGGCACCGAGGCGCGCAAGTTCGGCGACCTCTACCGATCCTTCATGGATGAGGACCGCATCGAGCAACTCGGATTCGACGCGATCTCGGCCGACGTGGCTGCGGTCGACGCGATCACCGACATCCCCTCCTTCGTCACCACGCTCGGCGAACTCGAGCGCCAGGGCGTCGGCGGATTCCTCCAGGCGTTCGTGGACAACGACCCGGGCGACCCGGAGCGGTACCTGGTGTTCCTCGAGCAGGGCGGCATCGGGCTGCCGGACGAGTCGTACTTCCGCGAGGAGAAGTTCGCCGACATCCGCGCCGCGTACCTGAGCCACCTCGAACGCATGATCGGCATGGCCTTCCGTGGCGACGCCGCTGCCGCCGCGCAGCGCGTGTTCGACCTCGAGACCGAGATCGCGGCGCAGCACTGGGACAAGGTGCGCTGCCGCGACTCCGTCGCCACCTACAACCCGATGACCTGGGAGGGCGCGACGGCGCTCGCCGGCGACGGGGCGTCTCTGCTGGAGTCGTGGATCGCGGCCATGGACGTGCCGGCGAAGGCGTTCGCCGAGGTCGTCGTGCGTCAGCCGTCGTTCCTGGAAGGACTCGCCCCCCTGCTCACCGAGGATCGTCTCGACGCCTGGCGGGACTGGCTGCGGTGGCAGGTGATCCGCTCCTCGGCGCCGTACCTGCACCGCGCGGTCGTCGAAGCGAACTTCGACTTCTACGGCAAGACCCTCACCGGCACCCCGGAACTGCGCGCCCGGTGGAAGCGCGGCGTCTCGGTCGTCGAAGGGGCGATGGGTGAAGCCATCGGCCGGGTCTACGTCGAACGGCACTTCCCCGGAGCGGCCAAGGTCGCGATGGACGATCTCGTGGCGAACCTCGTCGCCGCCTACCGCGACAGCATCGAGAACCTCGAGTGGATGACCGACGCCACCCGGGAGCGGGCCCTCGACAAGCTGGGCAAGTTCACGCCGAAGATCGGCTACCCCGAGAAGTGGCGCGACTACTCGACGCTCGCGATCGACCCCGACGACCTGGTGCTCAACATCCGTGCCGTCGCCGAGTTCGACTTCCAGCGCGAGCTCGGCAAGATCGGAAAGCCGATCGACCGCGACGAGTGGTTCATGACGCCGCAGACGATCAACGCCTACTACAACCCCGGGTTCAACGAGATCGTGTTCCCGGCCGCCATCCTGCAGCTGCCGTTCTTCGACGAGACCCGGGATGCCGCCGCCAACTATGGCGCGATCGGCGCGGTCATCGGGCACGAGATCGGGCACGGCTTCGACGACCAGGGGTCGCAGTACGACGGCGACGGGAAGCTCACCGACTGGTGGACCCAGGACGACAAGGACGCGTTCCAGGCGCGCACCGCCTCGCTGATCGCCCAGTACGACGCCCTCGAGCCGCAGCAGCTGCCCGGCCACCAGGTCAACGGCGCGCTCACGATCGGCGAGAACATCGGCGACCTCGGCGGGCTGGGGATCGCCTGGAAGGCCTACCTCCTCTCTCTGGATGGCCAGGAGCCCCCCGTCGTGGACGGGCTCACCGGCGGCGAACGGTTCTTCCTCGGCTGGGCCCAGGCCTGGCGCACGAAGCTGCGCGACGAGGAGGCGCTGCGTCTGCTGTCGATCGACCCGCACTCCCCCGCGGAGTTCCGGTGCAACCAGATCGTCCGTAACATCGACGTGTTCTACGACACCTTCGGCGTGACCGCCGATGACGCTCTCTGGCTCGACCCGGAAGACAGAGTCACCATTTGGTAGAAACCCAGGCTGGGCCCCAGCGCCGCGACCGCGTGCGCTCCTCCCGCGTGCCCCAGCACCGGGAGACCCAGCCGGTCGAGGACTTCTCGGCCACCTTCACCGCCCTCGGCGACCTCGCCTACGACGGCGCCCAGGTGTCGGCTTCGGTCACCGACCTCGACACCGGCAAGACGCTGGTGGCGATCGACGAGCGCATCGTGTTGCCGACCGCCAGCATCGGCAAGATCCTGCTGCTCGTCGAGGTGTCGGCTCGTCTCACCGCCCGCGACTTCTCGGGCTACGGCATCCTCGACAAGTCGCCGCGGGACTCCGTGGGAGACAGCGGCATCTGGCAGCACCTCCAGGCGCCGTCGCTGCCGGTCGCCGACCTGGCGACGCTCGTCGGGGCGACGAGCGACAACATCGCCACCAACGTGCTCTTGCGCCAGGTGGGACTGGATGCCGTCCGCGCCCGCACCGAGTCCCTCGGGTTGCTCCGCACCGCTCTGCTCGATCTCGTGCGCGATTCCCGGGGTCCGGATGACGCCCCCCAGCTCTCGGTCGGCTCGACCGCCGAGCTCTCGTGGCTGTTCGCGGCGCTCGCCCGCGGGGAGATCGTCGACACTCTCACGTCGAGCCGAGTGCTCGGCTGGTTGTCGCTCAACGCCGACCTGTCGATGGTCGCGAGCGCGTTCGGCCTCGATCCGCTCGCCCACCGCGGCACGGACCACGGCGTGCTGCTGGTCAACAAGACCGGAACCGACACCGGCGTGCGCTCCGAGGCCGGCGTGCTGCGGGGCCCGCGTACGGCGGTCTCCTACGCCGTGTCGGTGCAGTTCAACGACAGCGGCCTCGCCGCGCGGCTCCGCGTGCTCGACGCCCTGCGGGTCATCGGGCTCGACATCCTCGAGTACGTGCACTGACCCCACCGGTCCCCCAGACGGGGGACCCCCCGGACTGGGACGTGTCCGCACAATGGGGGACCGCTTAGCGTGGCTGAGGCGACAGGCAGCGAACCCGAAACTCGCTGCCACCCCAGGTCGTCACACCCCCGCAGTCCCCCGCTATCCCCCTTCTCGACGCGATCCCGTCCGGGCCCCGCCGGAGCGTCGAAGACCTGAGTCGAGCCGGTCACGCGCTCGGCGCTACCCTTTGAGGTTCCCCCGTGCTCAAGCGCTTCCTTGCCGTGCTCGCCACCGCCACCCTGGCGATCGGCCTGGCCCTCGGCGCGGCCATGCCGGCCTCCGCCCACACGCCCCAGGCGACGGCGACGTGTTCGACGCTGACGGTCAAGATGGACGCCTACGGCAGCGGCACGACCAACAAGCTGAAGGTCACGATCGACGGCGATGTCGTCGAGAACACGACCTTCGGCAACTCGTTCGCCGCAAAGGTCTACACGTTCTCCGGCACGGTCGCGCACACCTGGGTCGTCGAGGTCGACGCGCAGGACGCCGGCTGGGACCGCCTCGGCAAGGACGCGCTGACGGGCACCACGAAGCCCTGCACCACGGCCCAGTGCACCAACCCGTTGACGGGTCTCAACAACTTCACGATCGTCACCGAGACGACGCTGACCGTCTCGAACGGCGGCGCGCACGTCGAGGGCACCGCCGCGGTGGGCACCGACCTGATCGTCAACAACGCGTACCACGTGCAGAACAACCACGACAACACCGGGCTGCCCGTCGTCGACGGCAAGACCACCGGCCTCCTGGTCGGCGGCAAGGTCACCCTCGCCACGACCGGCGAGGCCTTCCAGGTGAACGCCGGAGCGACCCGGGTCGGCGACACCGCCGGCGCGGCGGTCGTCGACGGCTCCCGCTTCCGTCCGGTCGCCGCGCAGGACAGCTTCATCCGGATGTCGGCCGACGCGACGCTCTCCGACGTGACGGGCAGTGGTCTCTTCGCGTCGACCTTCCCGAACCTGTTCACGAATCTGCGTGCCAGCTCCGACGCGATCGCCAACTACAACTCGGGCGACGTCAACTTCGTCACCACGACCGCGAACGGCGGCGACGGTCAGAAGGTCACCCTCAGTGCCGGGGTCGTCAACGTGCTGCGGGTCACCCCCACCCAGCTCTCGGCCATCACGAAGCTCTGGTTCGACGGCGGTGTCTCGCCGAGCTCGTCGACGCCGTTCATCATCGATGTCACCGGCAACAGCACGGTCACCGCCTCCGCGCCGGTGCTGATGAACATCGACGCCCACTACGTGCTCTGGAACTTCAAGGCCACGACCCTCAACCTCTCGACCAGCGAGTTCGTCAAGGGGTCGATCCTCGCCCCGCGGGCCCAGCTCAACCTGACCTCGGGCGGCATCGAGGGCCAGATCGCGGCGAAGTCGATGGTCGTTACGAGCGTCGGCGAGATCCACCACATCGGCTACACGTCCTGCGTCACCCCGCCGACCTCGGTCTCAGGTGCCGCGACCTCGACGGCGGAGATCTGCGACTCGACCGTCTACGCCGTGTTGCCGGGCTCGGTCACCGCGACCGCGAAGACGGGCGTCGTCTACCAGCTGTGGAACGCGGCGAAGGACGCGAAGATCGCCGACCTCGTCGCCGGCACCGCGTACGCGATCGGCGACGGCACCTACTCCGTCAAGGTCCTGCCGGCGAGCACCTCGTACACGGTGTCCGACGCCAACACCTGGATCACGGTGACCGTCGGTGCCTACACCGGGGACTGCACCGCCCCGCAGAACGTCACCGGGGCCGCGGTCGCGAGTGCCGAGTACTGCGACGTGGCCGACTACACCGTCAAGCAGGGGTCGATCACCGCCACCGCGAAGACCGGCGTGAAGTACGAGCTGTGGAACGCGGCTCAGACGACGAAGATCGCCGACCTGACCGGGGGCACCGCGTACCGCACCGACGACGGCACCTACTCGGTGAAGGTCCTCGCCGCGAGCGCCTCGTACGTCGTCGCCCCCGGCAACACCTGGATCACGGTGGTCGTCGGCGCCTACACCGACCCCTGCGCCGAGTCGGTGACGGGTGCGGCCATCGCGACGGCCGAGACGTGCGACACCACCAGCTACGACATCACGCAGGGCTCCGTGATCGCGACCGCGAAGACGGGCGTGAAGTACGAGCTGTGGAACGCGGCTCAGACGACGAAGATCGCCGACCTGACCGCGGGCACTCCGTACAAGGTCGGCGGCGGCACCTACTACGTGAAGGTGCTCGCGGCCAGCGCGTCGTACCAGGTCGCCTCGGCGAACACCTGGATCCAGGTCGTCGTCGGCGCCTACACGGGCATCTGCGCCCAGGACGTGTCGGGTTCGGCATCGGCCAGCGCCGAGTTCTGCGACAGCAACGTCTACGAGGTCAAGCCCGGCTCGATCACGGCGAACGCCGCGACCGGCGTCACCTACGAGCTGTGGAACGCCGCGAAGACGACCAAGATCGCCGACCTCACCGCCGGCACCGCGTACGCCACCGGCAACGGCACCTACCAGGTGAAGGTCCTGCCCGCGTCGAGCAAGTACGACGTCGCGGCCGACAACACCTGGATCCAGGTCGTCGTCGGAACGTACACCGGCACCTGCGCCGAGGGCGTCTCCGGCTCGGCCGGCTCGACCGGCGAGGTGTGCGACCCGGCCGACTACGAGATCGCGAAGGGCTCGGTGACGGCCAACGTCGCGACCGGCGTCATCTACGAACTCTGGAACTCCGCGAAGACGTCGAAGATCGCGAACCTCACGGCGGGCACCGCCTACCAGGTCGACAGCGGCACCTACTTCGTGAAGGTGCTGCCGGCGTCGAACAAGTACGACGTGGACCCCTCCAACACCTGGATCCAGGTCGTCGTCGGCACGTTCACCGGCATCTGCGCCGAGGACGTGTCGGGTGCGGCGTCGGGATCGCCGGAGACCTGTGACACGACCGACTACGAGATCGCGAAGGGCTCAGTGCTCGCCACCGCCGTCACCGGTGTGACGTACGAGCTGTGGAACGCCGCGAAGACGACGAAGATCGCCGACCTGACCGGCGGCACCGCCTACGCCGTCGATGGCGGAACCTACTTCGTGAAGGTCCTTACGACGACCGACAAGTACGACGTCTCGAGCGCGAACACCTGGATCGAGGTCGTCGTCGTCGACTACACCGGGCTCTGCGCCCAGGATGTCTCGGGCGCGGCCATGAGCGCCGCCGAGAGCTGTGACGCGTCCGATGCGAAGAAGCCGGTGGTCGCGAAGGGCGCGGTCACCGCGACCGCCGCGGCCGGCGTGACCTACGAGCTGTGGGATGTCACCAAGACGACGAAGATCGCGAACCTGACCGCGGGCACCGCGTACGGGGTCGGCGGCGGCACCTACTTCGTGAAGGTGCTCCCCGCGACGGACAAGTACACGGTCTCCGGCCCGAACACCTGGATCGAGGTGGTCGTCGCGACGAACACCGTCGTCTGCGAGGTGATCGGCGACCCGACCCAGTTCGAGCAGTGCGTGCCCGATCTGACGGATCTGACGAAGTCCACCTGGACCGCGTCCCTGACGATCGTCGCCGCGCAGCACGTCGAGTACCGCGTGTACCTCAGCAACGGCACCACCTGGGTCGACCAGGGCATCTGGGCCGCGGGTCGGTACGACGCCGGCACCGCGAAGTTGCCCTACGGCAGCGTGGTGCAGGTCGTCGCCCAGCCCGAGTCGGGCTGGAGCCTCCTCGCCCCGAAGAGCTGGGAGTTCACCTTCCAGAAGGCCGTCGACTGCAACCTGCCGACGTTCGGCACGGTGACGCCCGAGGTCGTCTTCGCGCAGACCTGTGAGGCGGGCGCGAGCTACAAGCTGGCGATCGCCGGCGGCGTGCCCGGCTCGGTCCTCTGGTCGGTGAACGGCGGACCGCAGACGACCCAGCTCGGCACGTTCTCGACGAGCGCTCCCGGCACCGTGAAGATCGTCGCCACCCCGGCCACGGGCTACGGGTTCGACGGGAACGGCTTGCCGCGGACGTTCGAGAAGACCTTCACCGATGCCGCGCTGTGCGACCTCGAGACCCTGGCCTTCACCGGCCAGAACGTCACGGGCTACCTCGTGATCGCGGTCATCCTGTTCCAGGCCGGCCTGGCGCTGGTCGCCGTGCAGTTCGTCCGAGCCCGCCGTCGGGCCCGCCACCTGGCGGTCTGACCCCGCTCGGATCGCATACGCCGACCGGCATGGGTGTGAGCGCGCGGGTGTCAACCCCCGGGTTCACGTCCATGCCGCTCGGCTAGGGTGAGGGTCTGACTTTCCCGAAGAGAAGGAGTTGCACATGAAGGGCAAGATCCTCTTCGTGGCCGGGCTGGGCCTCGGATACGTCCTCGGTACCCGCGCAGGTCGCGAGAAGTACGACCAGTTGAAGACCGCCGCACTCAAGGTCTGGAACGACCCGCGTCTGCAGAAGCAGGTGGATGCCGCCCAGGACTTCGTCAAGGACAAGGCGCCCGAGGTGGCCGAGTTCGTGAGCGATGGGGCGAAGACCCTCGTCGACAAGGTGTCGGGCAAGAGTTCGACTCCCGCGAAGAAGCCCGCCGCCCGTAAGCCGGCCACCGGCCCCGCGTCGTCGAGCTCCACGACCAAGTCCTGAGCATGTCGAGCGAAGCCGCGGGCGGCTCCGCGCCGCGTAAGAAGTCGCTGTTCGCGTTGATCGCGGACATCCCGACGCTCGTCACCGACCTCGTCCAGCGCGAGATCGAGCTGGTCAAGACCGAGGTCATCGCCAAGCTCAAGGCGCTCGGCATCGGGGCCGGCGTCATCGCCGGTGCGCTCCTGATGCTGCTCGCGATGCTCGGCGTCCTGCTGACGGCGGCCATCCTGGCCCTGTCGCAGATCATGCCCGGGTGGCTTGCCGCACTGCTGGTGGCGGCGGTCCTGTTCATCATCGCCGTGATCCTCGGCGCGATCGGCTACAACATCCTGAAGAAGGGCATCCCGCCCGTTCCCACGGAGTCGATCGAGAGCATCAAGCGCGACATCCGCGCGATCAAGGGAACCGGAAAGCGAGGAGCATCATGAGCACCACCGACGCCAAGAACCAGGCCGCCAAGGCCCGCGCCGACCTGGCCGCCACGCTCGACCAGCTCGAGGACCGCCTGAACGTCCCCAAGCGCGTCAGCGAACTGAGCTCGAAAGCCGTCGCCGCCTACGAGAAGAACCCGGTGCCGTGGATCGTCGGCGGGGCCGCGGTCGCGGTGATCGCCGTCGGTCTGGTCGCCTGGGCGATCTTCAGCGGCGACGACGACTGATCCGCTGCGTGCGACCGCGGCACCGATCGACTCGGCAAGGCGGGAGAATGGTCGGGTGACCAGCGCCCGTCCTCTCTCGTCGTGGCGCGTCCTCGTGCCGCGCGGCGGCAGTTGGGGCGACGGTGTCGCGGCACGCCTGCGCGAGTTCGGCGGCATCCCGGTTGTCGCGCCGATGCTCAACTTCGCGAGCGCTGAAGATCCGACCGCTCTCGCCAACGCCCTGCACGAGTTGCAAGACGGGCAGTTCGACTGGATCGTGCTCACGAGTGCCACGACGGTCGACGTGCTCGTCAGTCAGGGCACACGCATCCCGGACGGCACACGGGTCGCCGCGGTCGGCGAGACGACCGCCGCTGCCCTCGCGCTCGCGGGATACCGCGTCGACTTCGTGCCGACCTCCGACAACTCCGCCCGGGGGCTCGTCAAGGAATGGCCCGCGAGCGACATCGGCGGTCGCGTGCTCGTCCCGCAGTCCGACATCGCCGAACCCACCCTGGTGGCCGGTCTGGCCAAACTCGGCTTCACCGCCGAGTACGTGACCGCGTATCGCACGATCGGCGTGCCGGTGTCGCCGGAGGTCGCCGCCGACGTCGCGAGCGGGCGGATCGGTGCCCTGCTGATCACCTCCGGCAGCGTCGCCCGGCAGGTCGCCGCGCAGCTGACTCCGCTCCCCGAAGGCACCGTCATCGTCTGCATCGGCCCGCGCACGGCGTTCGACACCCGCGCGGCCGGGCTGCCCGTGCACGCGATCGCCGAGGAGCGTTCCTCCGACGCGCTCATCGCGGCCCTCGTCGACTACGTCACCGGCTGAACCGGCCCGCGGGTTGAGTGCCGCCGCAGGCGGTGTGTCGAAACCCCTGGGTTGAGTGCCGCCGCAGGCGGTGTATCGAAACCCCTGGGTTGAGTGCCGCCGCAGGCGGTGTATCGAAACCCCTGGGTTGAGTGCCGCCGCAGGCGGTGTATCGAAACCTCAGGTCAGCAGCGACAGCAGCAGGAAGACGAGCGCCAGCAGCGGAGCAGCACCCTGGATGAGGGCCGCGCGCACCATCTTCGGATTCGACGCGACCAGAACGACGGCGGCGAGAACCATGCTGCCGAGCGCGAACATCGCGATCGCGATCCCTCCCTCGCGCGACGAGCCGGTGCCGAGCAGCACGAGGCCGACGCCCGTCCCGAGGGCGAGGAACACGTTGTAGAAGCCCTGGTTGAACGCCATCGGTCGCAGCACCTCGGCGTCACGAGGATCGCGCACGCCGAACGTCTTCATCGTCGACGGTCTCGTCCAGAGCACGCTCTCGAGGAAGAAGATGTACAGGTGGACGAGGGCGGCCACCAGGGCCAGCGCCGATCCGATGATCGCGAACGTTGCGTTCATACCACCCGACGCTAGTCCTCCACCTGGCGCGGCGTCAGCCGAAGAGCACGCGCGCCTCGTCGTAGCGCGCCTGCGGCACGGTCTTCAGCTGCCCGAGGGCGTCGGCGAACGGTACCTCGATGAGGTCGGTGCCGCGCAGGGCGACCATCTTGCCCCACCGCTCGCGCAGCACCATGTTGACGGCGGTCATGCCGAACCGGGTGGCGAGCACCCGGTCGTAGGCGCTCGGGGTGCCGCCGCGCTGAATGTGGCCGAGCGTCGTGGCCCGGGTCTCGATGCCGGTGCGCTCCTCGATCAGCGGAGCGAGCAGTTCGCCGATGCCGCCGAGGCGCGGCCGGCCGAAGGCGTCCAGTCCGCGCTCGGAGTGCGCCTCGTCCATCGAGTCGAGCTTGAAGCCCTCCGAGACGGCCACGAGCGGTGCCCGGCCCCGGTCGCGGGCGCTCTCCACCCATTCGACGATCTCGTCGAGACTCGTCTTCTGCTCGGGGATGAGGATCGCGTGGGCACCCGCCGCCATCCCGGAGTGCAGGGCGATCCAGCCGACGTGCCGGCCCATCACCTCGGCCACCATGCAGCGGCCGTGCGAGTCACCGGTCGTGCGCAGCCGGTCCATCGCGTCGGTCGCGATCTGCACGGCGGTGTCGAAGCCGAACGTGTAGTCGGTCGCCGACAGGTCGTTGTCGATCGTCTTCGGAACGCCGACGATCGGGATGCCGGCATCCGCCAGTCGTTGCGCCGCCGCGAGCGTGCCCTCGCCGCCGATCGCGATGAGCGAGTCGACACCGCCCTCGGCCATCACTTCGGCGACCCGCTCGGCACCGCCGTGCTCGAACGGGTTGGTGCGCGACGAGCCCAGGATCGTGCCGCCCTGCTTGGAGATGCCCATCACCTGGGGGCGGCCGAGCGGCATGGTGTCGTTTTCGACGAGACCCTTCCAACCCCACTTGTAGCCGACGAACTCCAGGTCGTGCAGCTTGCTGCCGGTGAAGACGGCCGCGCGGATCACCGCGTTGAGTCCGGGGCAGTCGCCGCCGCTGGTCAGGATGCCGACGCTCATTCCGCCATTCTGCCGGTATTACCGAGGGTGACGCGCCGTGCGCAAGTAGTCGCCGACGGATGGTCGTAGTCGCTAGAGTCGGGCGCGGCACGACGAACGTCGTGTTCTCACCTTCTTCAAGGAGACTCACTATGACCACCCCCGCGCCCACCCCGGCTCCCGGCCCGGCTCCCGTCTCCGACGGCAAGACGCTCGGCATCGTCGGCCTCGTCCTCGCGTTCGTCTTCTCGCTCGCCGGCCTGATCGTCAGCATCATCGCCCGCAACCAGTCGAAGGCCGCCGGCGTTCCGAACGGCCCGGCCACCGCCGGCATCATCATCAGCATCATCGGCCTCGTGATCGGCGCCATCGCCGTCATCGCCAACATCGCGCTCTTCAGCACGCTGAGCTACACCTCGTACTGATCCTCGGATCGAGAAGCCGGAGCGACCGACTGGTCGCTCCGGCTTCTGCCTTTCGCGGCCAGGTGTGGTGCCGCGACCGCACCCATCGCTAGAGTCGGCGGCGAACCGGCCCGATCGGGCCCCCAGACACAGGAGATCCCATGACCACTCCCGCCCCCGCTCCCGTCCCGGCCGGCGCGCCGGTCTCGGACGGCAAGACGCTCGGCATCGTCGGCCTCGTCCTCGCGTTCGTCTTCTCGCTCGCCGGCCTGATCGTCAGCATCATCGCCCGCAACCAGTCGAAGAAGGCCGGCGTCTCCAACGGCCCCGCGACGGCCGGCATCATCATCAGCATCATCGGCCTGATCTTCTACATCATCGCGATCATCGCAGCGATTGCCGGCTTCGCGGCGCTCCTGCAGGCCTGCGCGGGCCTCGAGCCCGGAACGTACGAGCTCGAGACCGGCGGCACCCTCACCTGCAGCTGAGGTTTGCACTATGATGACCCCCGCGACCCGCGAAACCGTTCACGGCCTCGGTGTCGTGGGGGTCGTCCTCGCCCTCGTCTTCTGGCCTGCAGGCATCGCGATCAGCATCGTGGCGATCTCGCGCTCGCGCCGCGCGGGCCGGGTGAGCCGCGCCGCCGTGCTCGGCCTCGTCCTGGGCCTTCTGGCGTTCATCGCGACCGTCGTGCTCGTGGTCTTCCTCGCGAGCGGTATCGCATCCCTCGCGGACCGGTGTGCCGCTCTCGGCCCGGGCGAGTACCTCTTCGACGACGGCAGCAGTCTCTCCTGCGGCTGACGTCGCCCGAGGTCATCCGGGCGAGTTAGCATCCCGGTGATGCTCACCTCCCGCTATGCGCCGCCCGAGCGGGTCTCCCTCGGGCTCGTGCTCGGGCCGCTGCGGCAGGGGGCCACCGACCCGACGTGCCGCCGCGACGACTCCGGCTGGTGGCTCGCGCTCGACACCCCCGCAGGTGCCGCCACCCTCCGGCTGCGCGAGATCGACGGGGCGATCGAGGCGACGGCGTGGGGACCCGGAGCCGAGCACGCGCTCGCCGGAGTGCCCGATCTGCTCGGCGCCCGCGACGACGCAAGCGGGTTCGACCCGTCGCGGCATCCCGTCGTCGCCGCCCTGCACCACCGCTTCCCCGGCCTGCGGCTCACCCGTGCTGCTCGGGTGATGCCGTACCTGGTGCCGACGGTGCTCGGCCAGAAGGTCACCGGCATCGAGCAGAAGCGCGCTTGGCGCGAACTCGTGCTGCGGCACGGCGAACCCGCGCCCGGCCCCGCGCCGCACGGGATGCGCGTCGCCCCGCCGCCGTCGGTCTGGAAGCGCGTGCCGTCGTGGGAATGGCACCGCGCGGGCGTGGGGCCCCAGCGCTCCGACACCGTGATGCGCGCGGTCGCGGTCGGCGAGGCGCTCGAACGCACGGCGGGGGTGGATGCGGCCGAGGCCTCCCGGCGCCTGCGCACGATCCCGGGCATCGGGGTCTGGACCGCCGCCGAGACGGTGCAGCGCTCGCACGGCGACCCCGACTCGGTGAGCGTCGGCGACTTCCATGTCGCGAAGCGCGTCGGCTGGGCGCTCACCGGATCCCGGGTCGACGACGACGGGATGCTGGAACTGCTCGAACCGTGGCGCGGCCACCGGCAGCGGGTCGTGCGGCTGATCGAGGCGGCGGGCATCGGCTACGAACGGCACGGACCGCGGATGACGATCGTCGACAACCGGCGGCGCTGAACCCGACGTCCGACTGTGCGGCGTCGACATCCGGTTCGAGGCGTGCGCGCGAGGGCGTTAGCGTGCCGCCATGGACTGGTTCCGCCGCTTCTCGCGCCTGCTCCGCATCCGTCTGATGGCGAAACGGCGCGGCACCCTGCATCTGCACGACGTCTCCGTCGTGCCCGACCGCGTCTGGCTGTCGGACATCGACGAGCTGCGGCACATGAACAACGGCGTGTACCTCTCCCTGCTCGACCACGGGCGCACCGACCTCATGCTGCGGTCGGGCGGCTGGCAGAAGATGATGGCGGCGAAGGTCTACCCCGTCGTGTCGGCGCAGACGATCGCCTATCGCAAGTCGCTCGAAGTCGGGCAGCGCTTCCAGACCGAGTCGCGGATCATCGGCTACGACGACGTCGCCGTGTACCTGGAGCAGCGCATCGTTCGGCACGGTGAGATCTACGCCCGCGCCTACGTGCAGGGGCGGTTTCTGCGGATGACGGGTGGTGTCGCGCCGATCCGCGAGGTCGGGGAGATCGTCGGGGTCGACACCTCCGCTCATCCGATCCCGGACTGGATGCGCGCCTGGGCCGATCAGGTGCGGCTGCCGTCGACCAAGCAGGACGCCCCCTCCGACTGGTGAACGTCACCGCGGGTCGAGTGCCGCGCGTCGGCGCGGTGTATCGAAACCCAACGTCCACCGTGCCTGGTTTCGATACACCCGGCTGCGCCGGGCACTCAACCCGCGGAGGACTCGAGCACGGTCATCGCGGCGTTGTGGCCGCCGATGCCGCTCACGCCGCCGCCGCGCTGGGCCCCTGATCCGCAGCGCAGGATGCGGGGGTGCGCGGTCTGGACCCCCCAGCGTTCCGCGGGGGTGCCGAGCGGGGCGTCGTCGTCGGCAAAGGGCCAGTCGAGCGGTCCATGGAAGATGTCGCCGCCCGGCATCCGCAGGGCGTGCTCGAGGTCGAGCGTCGTCTTCGTCTCGATGCACGGCCGCCCGTCGCCGTCGGTCAGCACGAGGTCGGCGATCGGTTCGGCGAGCACGGCGTCGAGTGAGCGCAGCACTGCGGCCTCGAACTCGGCGCGGCGGGCGTCGTTGGTCGACGCGTCGACGAGCCGGTCGGGGGTCTGGAGCGCGAACACGGTGAGGGTCTGTGCGCCGGCGGCCCGCAGCTCGGGGGAGAGGATGCCGGGGTCTGTCAGCGAATGGCAGTAGATCTCGCAGGGCAGCGGGTCGGGCACGCGCCCGGCTGACGCCTCGGCGTGCGCGACCCCGAGGCGCTCCCATCCTTCGTTCGCGTGGAACGTGCCGCCGAAGGCCGCCGCGGGCTCCACCGAGGAGTCCCGCAACCGAGGGAGACGCCTCAGCAGGAGGTTGACTTTCACCTGGGCGCCTTCGGGTCGGGGCGCCGTCTCGCCGAGCAGCCGGGCGAGCTCGAACGGAGCCACACCGCTGAGCACGGTGGTCGCGGCGAGACGGTGCTCGGAGTCACCGTGACGGTAGGTCACCTCGCCGACGGGGGTCACGGCGGTGACCTCGGCATCCGACACCAGTTGCGCGCCCGCGTCGACCGCCGCGTGCCAGAGGGCGCCGCTCACGCTGCCCATGCCGCCGACCGGCACGTCCCAGTCGCCGGTTCCGCCGCCGATGACGTGGTACAGGAAGCAGCGGTTGCCGCGCAGCGTCTCGTCCACCGGGGAAGCGAAGGTGCCGATGAGCGCATCGGTCAGGGCGACGCCGCGCACGAGGTCGGAGGTGAACGTCGAGGCGATCGCGGCTCCGACCGGCTGCTCGACGAAGGCATCCCAGGCGGCGTCGTCGCCGAGCAGGCGCTTCGCCTCCGAGCGGGTGATGAGCGGCTCGGTCACGGTCGGGAACAGGGTCGACGCGAGCCGGGCGGTGCGCTCGGAGAACGCGGCCCAGGCGGAGGCGTCCCGACCGGCACCGATCGCGGCGAACGACGCCGCGGTGCGCGCCGCGTCTCCCGAGTCGACGAGCAGCCCGGTGTCGGTGCCCGGCAGCGGCGTGTACGACGAGTAGCGCCGACGGGCGAGGCGGATGTCGAGGCCGAGATCGCTGATGATGCGCTGCGGGAGGAGGCTCACGAGGTAGGAGTAGCGCGAGAGTCGGGCGGAGACTCCGGGGAACGCCTCGGCCGACACGGCAGCACCGCCGAAGGCGGAGAGCCGTTCGAGCACGACGACCGACTTCCCGGCCGAGGCCAGGTACGCGGCGGCCGTCAGGGCGTTGTGCCCGCCGCCGACGATCGCGACGTCGACCCGGCGGGTCACGCGGCGCCCGGCTCCGGGACGTTCTCCTCGGCCGCCGCCGTCTCGCACACGGCGTTGAGTCTCGCGAGCACCCGCGAGGTCGCCCGCAGCATGATCTGCTTCTCGTCGTCCTCGAGTTCGTCGAGGAACGACTCGCGGATCGCGGCCGCGTGCTGACGCATCGCCCCGAGCAGCGCGCGTTTGCCCGCGGTCGCGAGCGTCACCCAGGTGCCGCGTCCATCGCTCTCGCAGACGACGCGTTCGACGAGTCCGCGCGCCTCCATGCGTGCGACCTGGTGCGAGACCCGGCTCTTCTCCCAGGCGAGCACCTCGCCGAGCTCGCCGGTGCGCATCTGTCGCTCGGGCGTCTCGAACAGGGTGACGAGGATGCCGTAATCGGCCTGCGAGATGCCGGCGTCCCGCTGCAGCTGGCGGTCGAGCTCCCGGCCGAGTTGCTCGTTCATCACCCGCATCGTGCGCCAGAGCTCCCAGTCGGCGGGAGGGATCTCGGACACGGTCGACATGGGATCGATGGTACCCAGGACCTATCCTCGGAGCATGCCGGATTCGCACCCGAGCGACCTCCCCGATTCCGAGGAGGTCGAGCGACTGGTCCGTCGCTGGCTCGCCGCGAGCGCGGACGCTCCCGTCGAGCGCGGATCCGACGAACTCGGACGCCTGCTGAGAGACCCGCGCGGGCTCGAATTCACGCTCGGCTTCGTCGACCGGGTGTTGCGGCCCGAAGACCCGCGGGTCGCGGCCCGCGAGTTCGAGCGGCTCTCCCGTCGGGTCCCGCACCTGCTGCCCTGGTACCTCCGGTCCGCGGTCGTCGCCGGCGGGGGCTTCGGGGTGGTGGCGCCGCGCCCGATCGTTCCGGCCGCCCGGGCGGTCTTCCGGCGTCTCGTTCGCCACCTCACGGTCGACGCGGTCGACCAGCGCCTCGCGAAGGCGCTCGGCGGACTGCGGCGTCCCGGCGTGCAACTCGACGTGAACCTCCTCACCCGCGCGGCGCTCGGCGACCGGGGAGCCGCCCGCAACCTCGAGACCGCCATGGCGATGCTCGCCCGAGCGGATGTCGACCAGATGTCGATCAGCATCTCCGGCCTGCTCGGGCCGCAGCCGCCGTGGGCGTTCGAGGAGTCGGTCGACCGCGTCGTCGAGCAGCTGACCCCGTTGTACGCGCAGGCGGCCCGCTCCCGGGCGCGGAAGCTCATCACCCTCGATTTCGAGGGGCATCGCGACTTCGATCTCACCCTCACGGTGTTCACCCGCCTGCTCACCCAGCCCGACCTGATGCGGCTCGAAGCCGGGATCGTGCTGCCGGCCTACCTGCCCGATGCCCTGCCCGCCCTCGAGCGGCTCGCGGCGTGGGCGCGCGAGCGGGTCGCCGCCGACGGTGCGGGCATCAAAGTACGACTGGTGAAGGGCTCCGGGCTCGCACAGGAGCGGGCGGAGGCGGTGTTGCACGGCCACCCGCTCGCCACCTGGGGCACCCGGGCCGAGACCGAGGCGCAGTACCTGCGGATGCTGAGCGTCGCCCTGGATCCCACGAACACCGACGCCGTGCGGCTCGGGGTCGCGGGGCACAACCTCTTCGACCTCGCGTTCGCGCAGCTGCTCGCCCAGAGCCGCGGCGTCGCGAGCCGCGTCGATTTCGAGATGCTCCTCGGGATGGCTCCCTCGCTCGCGGAGGCCGTGCGCGCCGACACCGGGGGAGTGCTGCTATCGGTTCCGGTCGTCGACCCCGCCGAGTTCGACGCCGCGATCCCGTACCTCGCGCGCCGGCTGGAGGAGCTCGCGAGCGCCGACGGGTTCCTGGCCGCACTGCCCGTGCTCGACGACCCCGAGGTGTTCGCGCGGGAGGCCGGGAGGTTCGCGGCGGCGCGGGAGCTGCTGCCGCATCCCGTGCCGCCCACGCATCGCACGCAGGATCGTTCGCGCGCCGACGTGCCGCGGGCACCGGAGTCGTTCACCAACACCCCCGACACCGATCCCGCCGTCGCGGGCAACCGGGCATGGGCGCGCGGCGTGCTGTCCCGCGCGGCGACGTCGACCCTCGGCACCGATACCGCGGTCGCGGCCCGACTCACCGACGTGGATGCCGTGGCCGAGCGCGTGCGGCAGGCCGCGGCCGCGGGTGCGGACTGGGGCCGCCTTCCGGGCAGCGACCGGGCCGAGCATCTCGACCGCGCGGGCGAGGTGCTCGCCGCCTTCCGGGGGCGGCTCATCGAGGTGATGGTCGCCGAGACCGGCACGACCTTCGTCGACGCCGACGCCGAGGTGAGTGCGGCGGTCGACTCGGCCTACTACTACGCGGCACGGGCGCGGGAGCTGGCCGGCATCCCGGGGGCGGTGTTCGCGCCCGTCGCTCTCACCGTCGTGGCGCCCTCGTGGAGCCCCCCGGTCTCCGTCGCGGCCGGCGGCGTGCTCGCGGCGCTCGCCGCCGGCAGCGCCGTGCTGCTGAGACCCGCCGCGCAGGCCGTGCGGGTGGGGGCGGTGCTCGCCGAGGCGCTCTGGGAGGCCGGCATCCCACGGGACGTACTCGGGCTCGTCGTCGCCGACGGTGACGCGGAACGCGAGCTCGTCGGAGCCGCCGAGGTCGGGCTGCTGCTGCAGTCCAGTCCGCGCGTGGCCAACGCGATGGTCATCACGCCGAGCGCCGACCTCGACCTCGCGGTCACCGACCTCGTGAGGAGTGCCTTCCGCGACGCCGGTCAGCACCCGGCGGCGGTGTCGCTCGCGATCCTCGTCGGCTCGGTCGGCACGTCGGAGCGGTTCCGGCAGCAACTGGCGGATGCCGTCTCGAGCCTGACGGTCGGCCCGCCGTTGGACGCCGAGACGCAGGTCGGCCCGCTCATCGCCCCGGCCGCCGGCGACGTCGCCCGGGCGCTCACGAAGCTCGCCGAGGGCGAGAGCTGGCTGGTGAAGCCGCGTCAGCTCGACGACACCGACCGGTTGTGGTCACCCGGGGTGCGCGACGGCGTCCTGCCCGGCAGCGACTTCCATCGCGTGAACGCCGCCGCCCCCGTGCTCGGATTGATGACCGTTCCCGATCTCCGGGCGGCGATCGCGGTGCAGAACGCGCTCGAGTCGGGCCGGGGGGCGGGCATCCACGCGCTCGATGCGCGCGACGTCGCCGTCTGGCTCGACCGGGTGCGGGCGAGCGAACTCGTCGTCAATCGTCCGCTCGGCGACGCCGTCGTCCGCCGCCGACCGTCCGTCTCGTGGTCGCTCTCCGCCGGCGAACCGGGAGCTGCGGCCGGGGGACCGAATACGCTCCTCGTTCTCGGGGACTGGCAGCCCGAGCACGCCGAACCCGCCGAGGATCTCACCCTCGACGCGCTCGACGCCCGCGTGCGCACCGTCATCGAGGCCTTCCAGCCGGTGCTCGACTTCCCGGCGTTCGACCGGGTGCGCCGCGCCGCGCTCGCCGATGAGGAGGCCTGGGTGACCGAGTTCGCGCGGGGCCACGACCCGTCGGCGCTCGGCATCGAGCGCAACGTCATGCGGTACCGTCCGGCCGAGGTCGTCGTGCGCTGGGACGACGGCGCCACACCCGCCGATCTCGCGCGCGTCCTGTGCGCCGGGGTGCGGGCGCGGGCGAAGCTGCTCGTCAGCACCGCCACCCCGCTGCCCGCCGGGTTGCTGCCGTTCATCGACGACGACACCCCCCTCGGCGGTTCGCCGCTCGGCATCCTCGGGGTGAAGGTCGAGAGCGACCTCGCCTTCCGGGTGCGCGCGGCGAAGGGGCTGCCGGCCCGCATCCGCCTCGTCGGCTCGGACGCCGTCAGCCTGACGACCGCGCTCGACGACGCGCCCGGCACCACCGTCTGGGCGTCGCCGGTTACCGCGGCGGGGCGGCTCGAGCTGCTCCCGTTCCTGCGGGAGCAGTCGGTGTCGATCACGGCGCATCGCTTCGGCACCCCCGACAAGGAGTTCCAGGCGCTCGTCGTCTAGCTGCCCCGGAGCGCGCCGTCGAGGTACTCCGCCGCGCTCGCGTCGGGGATGCCGAGCGCGCGCAGCCGTGCGACGAATGCGGCGGCCGCTTCCTGAGCGGCGTTGGTTCGCGGATCGCCGGACAGCGGAACGTAGCTGCCGTGCCGGCCGCGGGTCTCGATTGCTCCGATGCGTTCCAGCTCGCGGTAGGCGCGGGCGACCGTGTTGGGAGCGAGGCCGAGGTCGTCCGCCAAGCGGCGCACGGTCGGGAGTCGCGCGCCCGCGGGCAGCTCGCCGGCGCTGATCTGCGCGAGGAGTTGCGTGCGGAGCTGCTCGAACGGCGGGGTGGAGGACCCCGCGGCGATCGTCAGAAGCCGCATCAGGCGGCTGAGGCCGACGACGCGATGGCTCGCTCTCGGTCGAGCATCTCGGCGTGGAGGTCAGGCCACAGGCGCCGCAGGTAGTGGCGCTCGGGCTGGCGGACGAGCACGACCACCAGAACGGCGATGCCGCTCGCGACGACGAGCGGCATCGCGAGGTTGACCACGACGAGCCCGACTGTCGTCGGCAGCACCGTCATGAGCGAGAACAGGGCCCAGCCGGTTCCGACGACGCCGAGGATGTAGGGCGCGAGGAGGAGTTGCCGCAGCGAGTCCGCACGAAGGGCATCGTCCCAGGCGAGGTCGTGCGGGCTCTCGCCGCGGATCGGGCGTCGCAGCACCAATCGCGACCCGAGTTCGAACATCAGCTGCGTCGCGAGGGTGCCGAGCGCTGCGGCCGTGGCGGTCGGCAGCAGCACCTCCGTGCGCGGTCCCCCCGACGTCGCGATCCAGGCGAGGGCCACGAGTGCGAGGGCGACGGGGCCGACGAGACGGGCGAAGGCGACTTCGTACCTCGTCAGGTAGTCCTCGACCACCAGCTCGCGGCTGCGGGCCACCCGCACGGCAGCGCCGGGCTGCGGGAGCCGTTGGGTCAGGGTGGCGAGTGATGCGCCGATCCCCATCCCGGTGAAGACGCTCCCGGTCACCACCCAGCTCCACATGGTGTCGGTCCCGGTCGGTCGGCCGACCGCGAGCAGCGTCCCCACGGAGACGAGGAGGCCGGAGGTGTAGCCGACGAGTCCGGCGAGAGCGCGCCTCGTGAGCTGTGCGGTCACGCGCGGGGCGGTGCCGTCATCGAGGGTCAGGCCGACCCGCGTGGCGAACTTCCTCGCGGCTCGTCGGCGGAAGGCGGGAGTGGCCCAGAGGATCGCGACAGTGGCAGCCAGCACGAGGCCGAGCGCGGTGAACCAGAGGATCGGCGACATGCGGTGTTCCTTTCGCGGTCGCCTCTAATGTATCAACACAATACGATTGTCGCAATACAAATCGAACCGAAGGCCCTCACTCATACGAGCGGTGCACCAGGCGGGAGAGCACGACCGCGCTGCGCGTGTGGTCGACCGATGGGGCGACGCGGATGCGCTCGAGGGCGTCTTCGAGTGACGGGATGTCGCGCGACCGCACGTGCACGATCGCGTCGGCGTCGCCCGTGACGGTCGCGGCGTCCTGCACTTCGGGCACGGCGGAGAGGATGCGGCGCAGGTCGTCGGGCGAGACGGTGCCCCGGCAGAACAGCTCCACGTAGGCCTCGGTCGCGAGGCCGTCGACGACCGGGTCGACCTGCACGGTGAACGCCCGGATGACCTTGTCGGCGACGAGCCGGTCGACGCGGCGCTTCACGGCGGATGCCGACAGGCCGATCTTGTCGCCGATGTCGCCGTACCCCGCGCGGGCGTTCTGGCGCAGGAGGTCGATGATCCCGTAGTCGAGGTTGTCCACGCTCCAGCCTAACGGCAGATTCGTGCGCGGCAAGCGATGGATTCGGTGAAGTGGTGCGTGCCACGCCCGGAATATCCGGATGCTTGCGTGACATCCTGAATTCATGCAGCAAGTCGTCGAATCGGTCGCGCCCACGGAACGCGTGGCCATGAAGAAGACCATCCTGATGTGCCGTCCGGAGCACTTCACCGTGAGCTACCGCATCAACCCCTGGATGCACCCCGAGGACCCCACCGACACCTCGCTCGCGGTGCGGCAGTGGGAACGGCTGTACGAGATCTACCTCGGGCTCGGCTTCGACGTCGAACTGATCGATCCGATCGCCGGTCTGCCCGACATGGTCTACGCGGCCAACGGCGGCTTCACCCTCGACGGGATCGCCTACGGCGCCAAGTTCCAGTACGACGAGCGCGGACCCGAGGGTCCGGCGTACATGGACTGGTTCCGGTCGCATGGCTTCCGGGTCGCCGAACCGGTGAGCGTCAACGAGGGGGAGGGCGACTTCCTGCTCGTGGGCGACCGCATCCTCGCGGGCACCGGCTTCCGCTCCGACGCCGCGTCGCACGACGAACTGCGGAAGCTCTTCGGGCGCGAGGTCGTCACACTGACGCTCGTCGACCCGAGTTTCTACCACCTCGACACCGCGATCGCGGTGCTCGACACCGACTCGCGCGACGGGCAGGGCAACATCGCCTATCTGCCGAAAGCGTTCTCGCCGGAGTCGCGCGAGATCATCCAGACGCTCTACCCGGATGCCGTGGTGGTGAACGACGAGGACGCCGCGGTGCTCGGTCTCAACAGCTTCAGCGACGGCAGGAACGTCGTCATCGCCGCCCGGGCCGTCGGATTCGAGCAGTCGCTGCGCGACCGCGGCTACACCCCGATCGGGGTCGACCTCTCGGAGCTGCTGCTCGGCGGCGGCGGCGTGAAGTGCTGCACCTTGGAGTTGAGACGATGACGACCGCGACGGGGCTCTCGAGCACGGCAGCCATCGAACTCGTCGAGGAGTTCGGGGCGCACAACTACCACCCGCTGCCGGTCGTCGCGGCCTCCGCCGAGGGTGCCTGGGTCACCGATCCCGAGGGCCGGCGCTACCTCGACTGCCTCGCGGCCTACTCCGCGGTGAACTTCGGGCACGGGCATCCGCTGCTGCTCGCCGCGGCGCGCGACCAGCTGGACCGGGTGACGCTCACCAGCCGGGCGTTCCACAACGATCGCCTCGGCCCCTTTCTCGCCGCGCTCGCGCGCCTGGCGCGGAAGGACATGGTGCTGCCGATGAACACCGGTGCCGAGGCGGTCGAGTCGGCGATCAAGGTCGCCCGCGCGTGGGGGTACCGCGTGAAGGGCGTGCCCGAAGGGCGCGCGACGATCATCGTCGCCGACGGCAACTTCCACGGGCGCACGACGACGATCGTCGGCTTCTCGTCCGACCCCGAGGCGCGCAACGACTTCGGGCCGTTCACCCCCGGCTTCGTCAGCGTGCCCTACGGCGACGCGCGCGCCCTCGAGGCGGCGATCGACGACGACACCGTCGCGGTGCTGCTCGAGCCGATCCAGGGCGAGGCCGGCATCGTCGTGCCGCGTCCCGGTTATCTCGCCGAGGTGCGGCGTCTCACCGAAGAGCGGAACGTGCTGTTCATCGCCGACGAGATCCAGTCCGGCCTCGGTCGCACCGGGGCGACCTTCCAGTGCGACAACGAGGGCGTCGTGCCCGACCTCTATCTGCTCGGCAAGGCGCTCGGTGGCGGCATCGTGCCGGTGAGCGCCGTCGTCGGCAACACGGAGGTCCTGGGGGTGCTGCGTCCCGGGGAGCACGGCTCGACCTTCGGCGGCAACCCGCTCGCCGCGGCCGTCGGGCTCGCCGTCGTCGAACTGCTCGAGACCGGGGAGTACCAGGCGCGCGCGCGCGAACTCGGTGCGCACCTGCAGACCCGGCTCAAGGCCCTCGTCGGCAAGGGCGTCGCCGCGGTGCGCGGCGCGGGGCTCTGGGCGGGCGTCGACATCGACCCGAAGCTCGGCACCGGCCGCGAGGTCTGCGAGCGGCTGATGGCCCGCGGCATCCTCGTGAAGGACACGCACGGCTCGACCATCCGTTTCGCGCCGCCGCTCGTCGTCACGGTCGCCGAGCTCGATCTCGCCGTCGACGCACTGGCCGAGGTGCTCGCCGAGCTGCGGTAGTCAGAACCCGGCGGCCGGGCCCGAGCTGTCGCCCGTGCTGATCGGTGCCGAGATCGACGTCACCGGTCCCGCCGTGTCGATCGCGCGGAAGGCGATCACGGCCCTCAAGTTGTTCGCGTCGGCGGCGATGACGTCGAAGTGCGCCTCGTAGACGTCGCCGCTCTCGCCGTTCTGCGTGTAGACGAGGTCGGCGTTCTCGAGCGCCTCTGACATCGGGGTGCCGACCCGCACGCCGTGCTCGGTCTCGACCGCGACACCCTCGACGGCCCCAGCATCCACGCTCACCCCCATCCCGAGCGGCCCGGAGTCGATCGTCGAGAAGTAGAGCAGGAGACCGCCCCAGTCGTGGTACTCCGAGAACTGCCCCCCGCCGTCGTCGTAGCGCTCCGACGCGGGGGCGGTGCCGAACACCGCGGTGAGTTTCGCGACCGCGAGCGCGGGGTCGCCGTCGTAGCGGAAGCCGTCGATCGTGCACGCGACGTCGTCGCAGAAGCGCACCTGCTCGGTCAACACCAGGATGCGCGTGACGGTGTCGAGCGGGTCGATCTCCGCGGCGGGGATCGTCGGCGTCGTGGTCGGTGTCGGGAGGGCGACCGGGCTCCCCGTCGGAGTCGGGCGGGGGTCGACCGGGGTGTCGCCAGGCGGGGTCGGCCCGCACCCCACCAGCAGGGCGACGAGAGCGAGGAGCGGGACGGATGCCAGGGTGCGGTGCATGGGAACCTCCGGGACGGCGGATGGTGTCAGCACTACGACGCGCGGGGAGGGCTCGTGGGTTGACCGAAGCGTAGCCTTGAGCTCGTGCCCCTGACCCCGGAACTGCTCGCCACGATCCGGTCGCGCGCGGCCGGGTACGACCGCGAGAACCGGTTCTTCACCGAGGACCTCGACGACCTCCGCGCGGCCGGCTACCTCGCCCCGCGCTCGCTGCGGGAGACGGCCCGCGACCAGCGGCTGCTCGCGGCGCACGCCCCGGCCACGGCTCTCGGCATCAACATGCACCTCGTCTGGGTCGGCGTCGCGCGGGTGCTCGCCGATCGCGGCGACCACACGCTCGACTGGGTGCTCGAGGATGCGCGGCGGGGCGAGGTGTTCGCGTTCGGCAACAGCGAGCCCGGCAACGACCTCGTGCTCTGGGACTCGCTCACGACAGTCGAAACCGTCCACGAGGGTTTCGCCTTTACGGGGACGAAGATCTTCACCTCCCTGGCCCCGGCGTGGACGCGTCTCGGGGTGTTCGGGAAGCTCGACGGCGACGAACCACGACTCGTGCACGGGTTCCTGACCCGCGAATCGGGCGGCGTCACGACGCTCGACGACTGGGACACCCTCGGGATGCGCGCCACCCAGAGTCACACGACGAAGCTCGACCGAGCGGTCGTCGAGACCGCTCGCATCAGCAGGTTCCTCCCGGTCGGCCCGAACGCCGACCCGTTCGTCTTCGCGATCTTCACCAACTTCCTGCTGCTCATCGGCTCGGTGTACGCCGGCATCGCCGACCGCGCGCTCGAACTGGCGGTCGAGGCGGCGCAGACGCGCACGTCGCTGAAGACCGGCACGACCTACGACCAGGACCCCGACATCCGCTGGCGCCTCGCCGACGCCGCGCTCGCACTCGACGCGCTGCGTCCCGACCTCGAGACCCTGGCGAGCGATGTCGACACCCTCGCCGACCACGGCGGCGACTGGTTCCGGCTGCTGACCGGCGCGAAGCACCGCGCCACCGAGACCGCGCGGCACGTCGTCGACCAGGCGATGCGCGTCGCGGGCGGCGGCGGGTACCGATCCTCGAGCGAACTCGCCCGGCTGCAGCGCGACGTGCTCGCCGGCATCTACCACCCGTCCGACACCGAGTCGGTGCACGGCACCGTCGCGACGAACCTGCTGGGACCGCTGCGGTGATGAGAAGAGAGCCATGAGACTCGCCACCCTCCGTCGCGACGGCGACACCGTCGCGGTACGCATGGATGCCGACGGCGCCGTCGAGATCCCGGGCTTCGCCGATGTCGGCGCCCTGCTCGCCGACCCCGACTGGCGGTCGATCGCCGAGAACGCCGCGGGACGGGTGCTGCTCGCCGCCGACATCCCGAGCGACGCCTGGGCACCGGTCGTGCCCGCGCCGCGCAAGATCGTCTGCGTCGGCGTGAACTACCGCGCGCACATCCAGGAGATGGGGCGCGAGGAGCCGGACTACCCGACGATGTTCACGAAGTACCCGGAGGCGCTCGTCGGCGCGGGCGACGCGATCATCGTGCCGCCGTACGCCGCCGACTTCGTCGACTGGGAGGCCGAACTGGCGGTCGTCATCGGCACCCGGGTGCGCCGGGCGTCGGAGGACGAGGCGCGCGCCGCGATCGCCGGCTACACCGTGCTCAACGACGTGAGCATGCGCGACTGGCAGAACCGCACCCTGCAGTGGCTGCCCGGCAAGAGCTTCGAGGCCACCACGCCGATCGGCCCGGTGCTGGCGACGGTCGACGAGGTGCCGGCATCCGCTCGCATCACGACCGAGGTCGACGGCGAGCTGCTGCAGGACGGCCGCATCGACGACCTCGTCTTCGGCCCGGCCGCGATCGTCGCCTACATCTCGCAGATCTTCCCGCTCGCCCCGGGCGACATCGTGGCCACCGGCACCCCCGGCGGTGTCGGCCACGCGCGGACGCCCCCGCGCTACCTCGCCGACGGGGCGGAGGTCGTGACGACGATCGAGGGCATCGGGTCGCTGCGCAACCGCGTCGTCGTGAGCGCCTGAGTCCCGTCGGATCCTCCGTCGGCTGGCCGGGTAGCGTGACAGCGTGAGTTCCGACATCCTGCCCTCCTCATCCCCGAGCGCCGCCGGCGTCGACGCCCGCGGCATCCTGCGCTTCCTGGATGCGGTGGAGGCCGACCCCGAGATCCGCCCGCACTCCCTGATCGTGCTGCGCGACGGGGCACGGATCGCCGAGGGCAGCTGGGCGCCGTTCGCCGCCGACCGCGTTCAGTTGATGTACTCGATCAGCAAGAGCTTCACGACGACGGCCGCGGGCCTGGCGCGTGCGGAGGGTCTGCTCGACCTCGACGCGACCGTGCTGTCGTACTTCCCCGAGCTCGACGCCGACATCACCGACCCCCGGAGCCGGGCGATGAAGGTGCGCCACCTCGCGTCGATGTCGAGCGGCCACGCGGCCGACACCATCACGGTCGCCCAGGAGCGGGACCCGCTCGACGTCGTGCGCGGCTTCCTGCTGACGCCCCCCGACGCCGACCCGGGCACGCTGTTCGCCTACAACCAGCCCTGCACCTACACGCTCGCCGCGATCGTGCAGCGGCTCACCGGGCAGACCCTGGTGGAGTATCTGCGGCCGCGCCTCTTCGAGCCGCTCGGCATCGACGAGGCGTTCTGGGTCGAACTCCCGGCCGGCCGCAACCTCGGCTTCAGCGGGCTGCACGTCACGATCGAGGCGGTGGCCCGGCTGGGCGAGCTGTACCGCCGCGGCGGGATGTGGGGCGAGCGCCGGATCCTCGACGAGGAGTGGGTGTCGCTCGCGACGCGGCGCCACGTCGACACCCATCCGGTGGGTGCACCGGACTGGGAGCAGGGCTACGGCTTCCAGTTCTGGATCGCGCGGCACGGCTACCGCGGCGACGGGGCGTACGGGCAGTTCTGCGTCGTCGTCCCCGAGAGCGGACTCGTCGTCGCCTTCACCTCCGAGACCGAACCGATGCAGCACGTGCTCGACGCCCTCTGGACCCACCTCCTCCCCGCGATCGACGCCCCCGCCGACCCGGCCGACGACGCGCTGCTGCTCGCCCGGCTCGCCGACCTGTCGATCACGCCCCTCGCCGTGGCGCCCGGGCCGGAGTCGCCGGGTGACTGGAACGACCGCGTCTTCGCGGAGGACCCGGCGTCGCGCAGCAGCTC
>NZ_JBIIAW010000178.1:0-3213 GCF_044239695.1 Pseudolysinimonas sp.
GCGCGGCTTCTCGCGCTACGTGCTCGTCAACGACGCCGGAGAGCCGACCGGCTATCTGCACCTCAAAGACGTCATCGACCTCGACGACACCGAGTACGACGAGCCGGTGCCGCCGAAGCGCATTCGCCAGCTGATCTCGATCTTCAGGGCAACCGACCTCGAGGATGCGCTCGCGACGATGCGTCGCTCAGGCACCCACGTCGCCCGCGCCTTCGATGAGACCGGCGCCACGACCGGCGTGCTGTTCCTAGAGGACATCATCGAGGAGCTTGTCGGCGAGGTGCAGGACGCCACGCGGCGCATCTAGCCCGCCGACCGCCCGTTTGCGAACAAACCGGCCGTTCAAACGGGCCGGTGGTTCCTCAACGGGCCGTTGGCAGCAAGCTAGCCCCAGCGCGCCCGCAGGTACTGCGACGGCCAGTAGTCGACCTCGACGCCGAGCTCGTGCGCAGCCCGCAGGGCGAAGTGCGGGTCGCGCATCATCTCGCGGCCGAGCAGCACCGCCGCGGCGCGGCCGGAGGTGACGATGTCGCTGGCCTGCTGCGCAGTCGTGATGAGTCCAACGGCGGCGACGTCGACATCCGCGGTGTCGTGCACGAAGGAGGCGAGGTGCACCTGGTATCCGGGTCCGCTGGGAATGGTCACGCCCGTGACGTTGCCGCCGCTCGAGATGTCGAAGAAGTCGGCCCCGGCCTCGGCGGCCCAGCCGGCGACGATCGCTGTCTGCGCCTCGTCCCAGCCGCCCTCGGCGTAGTCCGTGGCGCTGAAGCGCACGAGCACGGGCACGTCATCAGAGAGCTTCCTCAAAGAGGACACGATGCGCAGCAGCAGGCGGGCGCGGTTCTCTAGGGAGCCGCCGTACTCGTCCTCGCGGCGATTGCTGAGCGGCGACAGAAACTGGTGCACGAGGTAGCCGTGCGCGGCGTGCACCTCAAGCACGTCGAATCCGGCGGCGAGGGCACGGCGGCCGGCCGCCTCGAAGTCGGCGACGACCTTGTCGATGCCCGCGGCATCCAACGCGATCGGCGGCTCATAGCCCGTGAACGGCAGGGCGGATGCCGACACCGTCTGCCAGCCGCCCTCACTGCCCGGCATGGTGCCCTTGCGGCCCTCGACTCCCCACTCGGGGTAGACCGAGGCCTTGCGTCCCGCGTGCGCCAGCTGGATTCCAGCCGCCGCACCCTGGGAGTGCAGAAAGGCGACGACGCGAGCCCAGGCGACCTGCTGCTCGTCGTTCCAGATGCCGGTGTCATGCGGCGAGATACGGCCCTCGGGCGAGACGCCCGTCGCCTCGGCGATGACGAGTCCGGCGCCGCCGGCGGCCATGGAGCCAAGGTGCACGAGGTGCCAGTCGCCGACAACCCCGTCTCTCTCAGAGAGGGTGTACTGGCAGAGTGCGGGCACCCAGATGCGGTTGCGAATGGTGACAGAGCGGAGGGTGATCGGGTCGAACAGTTCGGGCATGGCTTCCTTACGCGGCGAGAGAGTGCAGGAAGGCCGCGAGGCCGTCACCGCCCTCGTAGTGGTGCACGGTCACGCCCAGCGCTGCGGCGGCATCCGTGTTCACCTTCCTGTTGTCGATGAACACCATCTGCTCGAGTTCGATTCCCAGGTTGCCCGCGACCTCGCGGTAGATGGCAGCATCCGGCTTGATGTTGTCCATTTCTGCACTGATGAACATGCGCTCGAAGTACTGGGCCATGGGGGAGAAGCGAAAGGGCCCGGCGAAGTCGAAGCCGGCGTTGCTGAGCAGCGCGACGCGGGTGCCGCCCGCGTGCAGCTCGGCGATGAGGTCGATCGTGGTCGGCTCGACGCTGATCCAGCTGCGAAAGTCGGCGACCCACAGCGCGTAGACAGTCGACGGCCTCCAGTCGGCGCCGGTGTCGGCCGCGATGCGTGCCCAGTAGCCGGGCACGTCGACGCGGCCCTGGTCGAGGTCGTCGCGGTGCGCCCAGTAGCTCGACCAGAAGGGCTCGGCGTCGACGCCGGCGATCTCGAGCAGGATCGCACGGTCGACCTCGTTGGGCGACCGGCTGATCACCTCCCCGTAGTCGAAGACGACAACACGGTTCGGGATGCTCAGGCTCACCGTCCCAAACTATCGTGAGGGGATGCAGCCCTTTACCGCGCGAGACGCCGCCGCCCACATTGCGGTGCCCACCGAGCGCGACGACAAGTACTCGCGTGGCGTGCTCGGCGTGATCACGGGCAGCGACCAGTACCCGGGTGCCGCCGTGCTCGGCGTCGAGGCAGCACTGCGCACGGGCGTCGGCATGGTGCGCTACCTCGGACCACAGCGGGCGAGCGACCTCGTGCTCGCGCGGCGCCCGGAGGCCGTTGCGTCGAACGGACGCGTGCAGGCCTGGCTCATCGGCTCCGGCACCGACCATGCCTCGTTCAGCGACCCGGTCGCCGACGAGGCGATGGGGCAGGGCCTGCCGGTCATTCTCGACGGGGGAGCCCTCGCGCTGCACACTCAGCGCACCGGCCCACTCGTCATCACGCCGCACTTTCGCGAGCTCGCGCGCGTGCTCGACGTGCCGGTCGACGAGATCGCCGACGATCCGGCGACCTGGGTGGTCAAGGCCGCCGACCTGTTGCGGGTGACCGTGCTGCTCAAGGGGCACACAACCTATGTGGCGGGGCCCGGCATCCAGCTCGCCGTGCAGAGCGCGCCCAGCTGGCTCGCCACGGCGGGAGCCGGGGACGCCCTCGCCGGCATTCTCGGCGCGCTTGTCGCCACCCACGGCGATGAGATCGCCGACGACGAACGGATGCTGGCCCGCCTCGCCGCGACGGCGAGCGTCATCCACGGACTCGCCGCCGATCGCGCCAGCCAGGGCGGCCCGATCACGATCCTCGACCTGTGCGAGGCCGTGCCCGCCACGATCGCGAAACTGCTCAGCCGGTAAACCGCGAGAGGAACTCGCGGGTGCGCGGGTTCGTGGGAGCCCCGAAGACCTGTGCGGGTGTGCCCTCTTCGGCGATGACGCCCTTGTCGAGAAAGACGACGCGCGAGGCGACGTCGCGGGCGAAGGCCATCTCGTGGGTGGCCATGATGATCGTGGTGCCCTCCGCGCCGAGCTCGCGCACGAGCTCGAGAACCTCGCCGACGAGCTCCGGGTCGAGGGCACTGGTGATCTCGTCGAGCAGCAGCAGCTCGGGATTCGTGGCGATCGCCCGCACGATGGCGGCGCGCTGCTGCTGGCCGCC
>NZ_JBIIAW010000105.1:0-9278 GCF_044239695.1 Pseudolysinimonas sp.
GGGCACCGACCTGCCGCGCGACGAACTGCTCGGGCTGGCGCGCCAACTCGGGGCCGACGTGCCGTTCGCGTTCACCGGCGGCACCGCGATCGGCACGGGCCGCGGCGACGAGCTCTCGCCCGCGCTCGCGCAGGGCACCTTCCAGTGGGTGCTCGCGATCGCCGAGTTCGGACTCTCGACGCCGGCCGTCTATCGCGAACTCGACGAGCATCGGGCACGTCACGCGGGCGACGTCGCCCCGCCGCGCCCCGCACCGACCGTCGGCACCGACGTGCTCCAGGCGCTCCGCGCCGGAGACGCGCGGATGCTCGCCGACGCGATGCACAACGATCTGCAGGCTCCGGCGCTGCACCTCGAGCCGTCGCTCGCGAAGGTGCTCGAGACGGGGGAGCGCAACGGCGCCCTCGCCGGAATCGTCTCGGGGTCGGGACCGACCGTGGCGTTCCTCACCGCCGACCTCGACACCGCCCTCGAACTGCAGATCGCCCTGTCGGCGGCGCAACTCACCGTCGTGCGGGCCACCGGCCCCGTGCACGGTGCCCGCATCCTCCCCGACTGACCCCGCCCCGCCCCGCGGGTTGAGTGCCCGCGCCCCGCGCGGGTGTATCGAGACCGCCTCCGAGTAACCCGTCGTCGGGTTTCGATACACCGCGCTCTGCGCGGCACTCAACCCGCGGTAGCGGGGCCGATGCGCAGCACAGCCGGACCGAGGCGCAGGATCCCGTCGTCGCGGGGACCGGTGCGCAGCCCGCCCCGTCGCCGGAAGGCCCGGTGCGCGCCCTCACCGACGGCGGCGTTCATCCACCCGCAGGGGTTGCACGGGCGGGCATCGCCGAAGCGGACCGCACCCGAGCCGGAGTCGAGCGAGAACTCGGTGCGGGCGAGGGCGTCGACATCCACCCCCCGCAGCAGGATGTTGCGCCGCGTCTGCCGCAGCCCCGGGACGGGTACCCCGAGCTCGGCGGCCACGAACTCCAGCGACTCGACGGCCTGGAGTGACACCGACGACGCACGGTGGGCGCGCTGGTTGAAGTACCGGTCGCCGACGATGCCCATCCCGGCCCTGAACTCCAGTCGGGTGCGCAGTTCCTCGACGCCGCCCGCGCGGGGTCCGTCGGAGGGGCGCCCCTCGTAGCGGTGCACGGGCGAGGCGAGCAGCTCGACGATCTCCACGTCGATCGCGTCGAACAGCGTGGACATCGGGCCAGGCTACGCCGAGGGCTCCGACTCCGCCGGACGCCCCCGACGGCGCAGCCGGATCACCACGAAGGCGACGATCACGACGACGACGGCCCCGAGTACGACGTACTGCAGCACGTCGGCGAACGGTTCGACGGCAGCCCAGTTCTCGCCGAGGAGGTAGCCGGCGAGTACCAGGAGCGTGTTCCACAGGGCGCTGCCCGTGAAGGTCAGCACGGCGAACAGCAGCAGGTTCAGCCGCGTGATTCCGGCGGGGATCGAGATCAGGCTGCGGAAGATGGGCAGCAGCCGCCCGAAGAAGACCGTCTTCGCCCCGTGCCGACGAAACCACGCGGTCGTCTTGTCGACATCGCTCACCTCGACGAGCGGCATGCGGCGGGCCACCGCGCGCAGCCTGTCGATGCCCAGGAGCGCCCCGGAGCCGTAGAGGATGAAGGCCCCGACGAGCGATCCCGCCGTCGACCAGAGCAGCGCCTCGGCGAGGGTGAAGTCCCCGCGACTCGCGGTGAAGCCGGCGAGCGGCAGCACGATCTCACTCGGGATGGGCGGGAACAGATTCTCGGCGGCGATGACGAGCCCGACGCCCGGGGCGCCGATCGCTTCCATGACGTCGACGGCCCAGCCGGCGAATCCGCCGAGGTCTCCGGTCTCCTGCAGCACCGTTCCACGGTAGGCGAGCGATCCTGCGTGAATCCTCGGACGGTACGCTTGCTCGAATGGTCCACTTGCTCGGCGCAGAGGGCGTCGGGCACGAGTTCCCCACGCGTGTCGTCTTCGACTCGGTCACCGTCGGCATCGACGAGGGCGATCGCATCGGCATCGTCGGTCGCAACGGCGACGGCAAGTCGACGCTCATGAAGATCCTCTCGGGGCGTCTCGAACCCGATCGCGGTCAGGTCACGCGCCGCGGCGGCGTCACCCTCGGGATGCTCGACCAGGGCGATTCCCTGCCGCCCGAGCAGCTCGTGCGCGAAGCGGTCGTCGGCGACCGCGAGGAGCACGAGTGGGCGGGCGACGCCCAGGCCCGGGATGTCATCGCCGGCCTGCTCTCCGACCTGCCCTGGGAGGCGCGCATCGGCGACCTCTCCGGTGGCCAGCAGCGTCGCGTCGCGCTCGCCGCCCTGCTCACCCGCGACTGGGACATCGTCTTCCTCGACGAGCCGACCAACCATCTGGATGTCGAAGGCGTCGCCTGGCTCGCCCAGCACTTGAAGACCCGGTGGTCGGCGAACAAGGGCGGACTCGTGGTCGTCACGCACGATCGCTGGTTCCTCGACGAGGTCTGCACCGACACCTGGGAGGTGCACGACCGCATCCTCGAGCCCTTCGAAGGTGGCTACGCGGCCTACGTGCTGCAGCGGGTCGAACGCGATCGGATGTCGGCTGCGAGCGAGTCGAAGCGGCAGAACCTCATGCGCAAGGAGCTGGCCTGGTTGCGCCGCGGTGCTCCCGCGCGCACGAGCAAGCCGAAGTTCCGCATCGACGCCGCGAACGAGCTCATCGCGAACGAACCGCCGGTGCGGGATGCCGTCTCGCTCAAGCAACTCGCGACGACGCGGCTCGGCAAAGATGTCGTCGACCTCATCGATGTCGGGGTGACCTACGGCGAGAAGACGATCTTCTCCGACGTCACCTGGCTGATCGCGCCGGGCGAGCGCACCGGCGTCATCGGCGTCAACGGCGCCGGCAAGTCGACGCTGCTCGGGCTCGTCGCCGGAACCGTGCAGCCGACCACCGGTCGAGTGAAGCGCGGCAAGACCGTGAAGATCGCGATCCTCGATCAACGCCTCGTCGGCCTCGAGGAGGTCATGAACGACCGGGTGAGCGACGTCGTCGCGCGGCAGAAGGCGTCGTACGTCTCCGGCGGCGTGGAGATGACGCCCGGACAGCTGCTGGAACGGCTCGGCTTCACGACCGCGCAACTCTCGACGCCGGTCAAGGATCTCTCCGGCGGACAGAAGCGGCGCCTGCAGCTGCTGCTCATCCTGCTCGACGAGCCGAACGTGCTCATCCTCGACGAGCCGACCAACGACCTCGACACCGACATGCTCGCCGCGATGGAGGACCTGCTCGACACCTGGCCGGGCACCCTCCTCGTCGTCTCGCACGACCGCTATCTGCTCGAGCGCGTCACCGACAACCAGTACGCCGTGATCGACGGGGGATTCCGGCACCTGCCGCAGGGCGTCGACCAGTATCTGGAGCTGCGGAAGAACGCCACCCGCGGGTCGAGTAGCGCCGCGCGCAGCGCGACGCGTACCGAAACCCCGACCTCCGCGCTCTCCGGCGGGGAGCGCCGCACCCTCGAGAAGGAGCTCGGCTCGCTCGACCGCCGCATGCAGAAGGCGCACGAGGCCATCCGCACCGGGCGCGACGCGCTGGCCACCCTCGATCCGAGCGACTACGTCACGATGGGTGAGCGACAGGCCGCGATCTCGAAGCTCGAGACCGACGCCGCCGCACTCGAGGAGCGTTGGCTCGAAGTCAGCGCGCTGCTCGAAGGCTGACGCGGCTCAGACGCCCCCGCCCCCTCCGCCTCCCCCGCCGCCCCCTGACGAGCCGCCGCCCCCGCCGCCGCCACTCGACGACGACCCCGACGAGCCGGAGTACGACGTCGACACGCTCGACGACAGCGACCCGATGCCGGCGGCGAAGGCGCCGATCGCGAAGCCGTTCGACCCGGCGTACCAGTCGGGCGGGGTGGAGGTGTCGTAGTGCTTGGCGATCTCGTCCGCCCACTCCTTCTCGAGTCCGAAGATGACGGCGTAGGGAAGGAGCTTCTCGTAGATCTTGATGATGGCGGCCCCGTCGGCCGTCGAGACGCGCTCCGCCCCCGAGATGCTCTGCAGCATCTGCAGCCGGTCGGCTTCGGCGACCCGGATGAACTCGCGCAGGCCCTCGAGGTGTTCGCGCAGTTCCGCGCCCTTCCGGGTGAGCGGGCGCCGGCTCGCCAGCAGCCCGATCGAGAAGATCGCGACCCAGGGGAGGATGACGAACGCGGCGATCGAGATACCCACCCACGTCTCGCCCCCGCCGCCGAAGACCGACTGCCCGATGAGCAGGATGCCGGCGAGCACGAAGGCGCCGAGTACGACGAGCATCGGCCGCCAGGACGGCTTGCGCCGCAGGCCCCCCGCCTCGACCTCCTTCTCGACGGCCTTGGTGAGCGCGACGACCTGCTGCCCGAGCGCGGTGTCGCCCTTGGTGAGCCAACGCACCTCGCCGGCGGGGTCGGGGATCGGCGTCGGGGTCGAGCCGCCGATGGAGAGGATGTTCCGAAGTCCCGGCAGCACGCCGCCCACCGAGAACGGGTTGACCGAGAACAGGGCGCCCATGACGCGCTGCTCGTCGGGGGCGAGTCCGGCGCTCGAGAGCTTCTGCACGCCGAAGACCTTGCTCCAGCCCTGGTCGTGCTCGAGGATGCGCAGGTTCTTCTGCACCGCGAGGTCGACGATCGCGGCCGCCATGCCCTTGCGCGGCTTGCCGACGATGTTGCTGGCGACGAACATCCCGAGGTCTTTCGGGCCCTCGTACTGCGCGATGATCGTGCCACGACCGGGGGCGTCGCGCCAGAACACGAAGCGCGTGATGAGCGCGAAGATCAGGGCGAAGATCACGAGCGCGATCGCGAGCAGGGCGAGGATCGGCACGTAGGTCCAGAACGGCGCCCCGGCGAAGGTGCCCTCGTCGAAGCTGACGACGACGGTCATGTTCTGCCGCGGGAACAGACCGGTGACCGACGCCGTGAACTCGCCGTCGCCCTCGTTGTCGATCGTGCACGCGTCGGTGGCGCCCTCGTAGCCGTAGTAGCAGTACGCCTCACCGGTGAGCGCCGACCGGATCTCGGAATCGACCCGCACGGTCGCGCTGACCTCGCCGAACGGCTGGAACCAGCCGGTGCCGTTCGTGTCCCAGAAGAACTCGTCGCGCGTCACGCCGTCCGAGAGATCGGTCGAGGTGGCGGTGACGTCGGACTGCGTGTACTCGATCACGTAGGTCTGCTCGCCGTAGACGAACTGCCCCTGCGGCACCGCGATGGTGACGGTCGTGAAACCCTCGTCGTCGGTCGCCACCTCGTAGGAGCGGGCGACACCGTTCTCGTCGGTGACCCGCACCATGTCGAGGCTCGTGCTGTGGCCCTTGTAGTCGGTGACCAGGGCGCGACGGATGCCGCGGTTCTGGTCGAAGTCGGGGAACACGGCGACGAAGGTCTCGACGGTGCGCAACTGCGAGCGACCGTTCTCGGCGCGGGAGAGTTCGTAGAGGGCGTCGAACGACGAGAACTCGAAGTCGTCGACTCCGGAGCCTGCGGCGTCGAGCGCGACGACGGCGGGCGCATCCGGATCGGGGTCGGAGTCGGCGAACGCGGGCGCCGATCCGGCACCCACCAGCACCGCTCCGAGCAGGAGGGTCAGCAGGATACGGAGACGTCGGGGTGCGCGCACGTCGTCAACCTATCGGCCCGCTAGGCTCGCGTCGATGTCCGTGTCGACCCGGATCGCCGGACTCGGGGTGCACCTTCCTGACGCGGTGAGGTCGACCGCCGAGACCGAGCGGCGCCTGAGAGCCGAGAACCCCGGCTTGCGTCTGGCGACCGGTCTGATCTCCCGCATGACCGGGGTCGAGTGCGTGCACGTCGCGCCCGACGACTGGCAGGCGTCCGATCTGGCGGTGGCGGCATCCCGGCAGGCGCTCGAGGAGAGCCCCGGCGAGATCGACCTCGTGCTCTTCACCGCGGCCGCGCAGGACCTGGTCGAACCGGCGACCTCCCACATCGTCGCCGCGAAGCTCGGGCTGAACGCTCCGGTGATGGACGTCAAGAACGCCTGCAATTCGGTGATTAACGGGATGCAGGTCGCCGACGCCCTCATCCGCACCGGCCAGTACCGCCGCGTGCTCGTCGCAAGCGGCGAGAAGACGTCGGTCTCGGTGCGCTGGCGCCTCGGCGACAGCCGGCAGTTCATCCCGTCGTTCCCCGGCTACGTGATGGGGGATGCCGGCGCCGCCGTCGTGCTCGAAGCCTCCGACGACCCCGACGGCGGCATCCGCGCGTCGCGGTTCTTCGCCGAGTCGCGACACTGGAACGTCGGCACCCTGCCCGGCGGCGGCACGATGCGCACCCACGACCCCGACGCCAACTACTTCCACATGGACGGCGCGGGGTTGCAGAAGGCGTTCCTCGAGATCGGTCCCGAGCCGGTCGAACGGATGCTGCGCGAGACCGGGTACACGATGGATGACTTCGACCTCGTCGCCATCCATCAGGTGGCTCTGCCCTACCTCGCGCCGATCTTCGAGCGCCTCGGCGTGCGCTCGGACCGGTCGCTCGTCACCGTCGCGGAGCACGGCAACATCGCCTCCGCCACTCTCCCGCTGCAACTGCGGCTCGCCCGCGAGCGCGGCATGGTCGGCCCCGGCTCCCTCGTGCTGCTGATCGGTCTCGCCGGCGGCATCTCCCTCGGCCTCATGGTCGTGCGGCTGTGACCGCCGACCCCTCCCGCGGGTTGAGTGCCGGCCGCAGAGCGGCCGGTGTATCGAAACCGCCCCCGAGTAACCCGGACGTTGGTTTCGATACACCCGCCTCCGGCGGGCACTCAACCCGCGGGGAACGGCTCGCGGTCGTCGTGCCGGTGTTCAACGAGGCGGCCGGTATCCTCCCGACGCTCGAGGCGCTCCGCGCGCAGCGCGACGCGGACTTCGACGCGGTGTTCGTCGACAACGCCTCCACCGACGGGTCGGCCGACGTCATCCACCGCTTCATCGCGCAGCACGGGCTGACCCGCTGGCGGGTGATCGTGGAGCCGCAGAAGGGAACGGGCGCCGCCGCCGACACGGGGATGCGCGCCGCGATCGCCGCCGGCGCGACCCTGCTCGCGCGCACCGACGCCGACTGCCTGCCGCGCGCCGACTGGACGGCGTCGATCCGCCGGGCCCTCACCGAGCGCGGCCTGCGGTTGGTCGGCGGTGAGCTGATCGCCCGCCGCGACGAGGGCACGTCGCTGGTGACCCGGGCGGTGCTGCGCGGGGCGGTGCATCTCGCCGAGGGCTTCGGGCGCATCCGCTCGGGCAATCGCGACCCGGCCTATCTCGGGCCGTACCTGATGGCCGCGGGCTGCAACGTCGGGATCACCGCCGACCTCTACGTCGCGGCGGGGGGCTTCCCGCGCACGAAGATCGAGGACCTCCACGAAGACCGGGCCCTCGTCAACGCGGTGCGGCGACTCACCCGCGCCTACGCCCGCCGATCGGATGTCGTCGTCTTCGGGTCGTCGCGCCGGGTGCGGGCGTGGGGGCTGAAGAACACCCTCCTCTGGTACAAGGACCACGCCTACCGTCCCGAGCACGTGGACATCAGGTGAGCACCGCCACCGCGAGGAAGTGGGAGCAGCGCGTGCTGCGGGCGGCGCATCCGATCGCCTTCCCGCTGCTGTCGGCGGTGCGCGCACCCGTGCGGCGGATCCCCGGTCTCGGGGTGCTCGTCAAGGACGCCGCGCTGCTGCGGGCGACCCTGATGGACACCGACGGGTTCACCAAGAACGGGCCGGGGGCGCCGAGCGACCTGTGGACGCCGGTGCTCGGGCCGTCGGTGCTGCTCAACATGGAGGGTGTCGAGCACGGGACGCTGCGCCGGAAGCTGGGTCCGCTGTTCGCGCCGGGGTTCGTGGATGCCCTGGTGAGCGCGTCGCTCGGGCGCTCCACCCGAGAGTTGGCGGCCGCCCTCGCCCGAGGCGACCGGGTCGACCTCGTCGCCCATTCCCGCCGCTCGGCCTCCGCCGTCATCGCACGTCTCGTCGGGCTCGACTCCGACGTGATCGACGACGAGCTCTTCGCCCGGGTGGCGCGGGTCACCGGATTCGTCACGCTCGCCCGCCCGCGGCTCACCCCGTCGCAGCTCAGGGTCGCCCGCGGCATCCTCGCCGAGCTGGGGGAGCACGCGCGGCGCGCCTACGCGGGCGACGAGTCGACGGTGCCGGGACGGATGCGCGCCCTCGGCCTCGACGAACGCGAAGCCCTCGGTGCCGTCGCCGCGTTCGTGCTCACCGGCACCGAGACGATCGTGTCGTACGTGCCGCGACTCGCCGCGATCCTCATCGACTCGGGTTGGCTGCCGCGGCTCGCCGCCGAACCCGACCTCGTGGATGCGGCGGTCGCCGAAGGGCTGCGGGTCACCACCCCGTCGCCGATGATGCTGCGCTCGGTCGTCGCGCCCCGCGACCTCGGCGGCGTCGCGGTGAAGCCGGGGGAGCGCATCCTGCTCGGCACGTACTGGGCCAACCGCGCGCTCGGCGACTTCGACCCCGCCACCAACCCGGCAGCTCAGCTGAAGCAGCTGTGGTTCGGCGCCGGGGCCCATTACTGCCTCGGCGCCCCGCTCGCGATGGCGCAGATCCGTCTCACCCTCGGTGCCCTCCTGGAGACCCCGACCCTCCGGGTCGCCTCCCGTCGCCCGTCCCGCGGCGTGCTCATCCCGTCGTACGCGCGGCTCGAGTTGGAGCGCGCGTGAGCGACCTCGTCGAGGCCGTCCTCGCCGCCTGCGATGAGGGAGGCACCCGAAGCGGGTTGAGTAGCGCGCCGCGCAGCGGCACGCGTGTCGAAACCATCACCTACGCAGAACTCGGCTCGAAGATCCGCTCCACCGCCGCCGGTCTGCGCGACCTCGGGATGCGCCGCGGTGACCGCGTGCTCTTCTCCCTCCGCCCAGGGCCGGATGCCGTCATCCTCGCGCTCGGCATCGTGCACGCCGGCGGCACCGTCGTGTTCGCCGACCCCGGCGCCGGCGAGGCGCTGTTCCGCGCCCGGGCCGCCCTCGCCGCCCCCACCTGGGTCGCTGCGGAGTCGCTCCTCTACCTCGCCTCGACGCCGCTGCTGCGTCCGCTCGCCCGCCGCCGCGGTCTCGACCTGCCCGACTACGCCCGCCTCGTCCCCGCCGCCCGCCACCTCTATGCCGGCCGCTGGTTGCCGGGTGTTCCTCGATCCGCGCACCCCCTCTGCGGGTTGAGTGCCGGGCGCAGCCCGGTGTATCGAAACCCGGCCCCCGGCGACGCGGACGTTGGTTTAGATAAAACCCAGCGCGGCAC
>NZ_JBIIAW010000023.1:0-32700 GCF_044239695.1 Pseudolysinimonas sp.
GCTCAACGGATCTCCGGCTTCCGTGTTCTAGACGACCCCAATGAGTTGGTTGCGCGAGCAGATCGGCTGACTGCACGGATCGCATCGCTCCGAGATGCTGCGCTCGTTGATCGGCGTTTGAGAGATCTCTACAGTGATTCACTCGCGGAGCCCGGCGACGCATCGCTTGATTCCGCTCAGGTGGTCTCCGATCTGGCGGGTGCTGCGGGACTGATCTTGGCAGATGGTTTCGTGGTGCGACTTCAGGAGGTCGAGAGTTTTCACGCCGCCCTTATCCGGAACCGACGAACCTTCTTGCAAAGGGAAATCGATGCGCTTGACACCGTGCTCGCGGCGCGAGCCCGAGAACTTGACGAGCTAGACGCTCGCCGAGACGGCGCGTTGAGGACGCTGGAAGCCGGTGGAGCCTTCGAGGAACTCAATGCAATGCGGAGCGAGCTTGCCGCGGTCCACGCGCGCGCCGCAGCAGTCGACCTCCAGATCGAGCAAGCGCGAGAACTCGTAAGTCGCAAGGAAGAGCTAAAGCTCGAGCGGGCGACGAAGCGACAAGAAGCGACTCAGGACCTCGCTCTCACGCGCGCCAAGCTGGATCAGGTTGGCGATCGATTCACCGCCAAGATGAAGAGCCTCTACGCGAAGGACGCCGCTCTGTCGGTGACAGTAGACGACAGCGGGTACCAGTTCACGCTGAAAGTCACCGGATCAGGAAGCACAGGCGTCGATCGGATGACCTTGTTCTGTTTCGACCTGACGATGCTTGAAGAAGGGGTTTCAACGGCGCATCACCCCGATTTCCTCGTGCACGACTCGTCGGTCTTCGACGGTGTTGACCCGCGCCAGCGCGCCGGAGCTCTGCTCTTCGCCCAGCAGATGGTCGAGGAGACCGGGGGGCAGTACATCTGCACGATTAACAGCAACGACATCCCTGAAGGCGTTGCGAGTGAGGACTGGTTTATCGCAGGCGTGATCAGAACGATTCTCGATACCGAAGTGGGAGGACTGGTCGGTCGAGAGTTCTAATCGGGCGGGGCTCCCGTTCGAGCAGCGGCCGATCTAGCATTGCGATCGCAAAGCTCGCTCGGGTTGGTTGTTGTCCTAGCCAATGGTTACCCGAGGTCGGCGAGCTGGTCCTCGAGGTGGAAGACCTCGCGCAGGGTCGGCGCTCCCTGATCCGGCCGTGCCCCCTCCAGGGACACGAAGAAGTGCGCCGCCTCGGCCTCCCAGGCCGCCGTGCGCGGGTCGGCCGCCAACGCCGCGGCGGAGGCCGCGTCGTCGTCGGTCTCGTAGTACCCGATCAGCATCCCGTCGTCGCGCAGGAACAGCGAGTAGTTCCGCCGACCGGCATCCGCGATCGCTTGGAGCATCTCGGGCCAGACCGCTTCGTGCTTCTCGACGTACTCGTCGATCAGGGCCGGAACCACCTGCAGCTGGAAGCAGACCCGGGCCACGGTCAGGCGCCCCAGCCCGCCTGGGTGCCGCCGACGCGGTCGCCGGTGATCGTCTCGAAGTAGCCGCTCGCCGCGTAGGCCGCCATCGGATCCTCCGGCAGGCCCCGGGAAGCCCGCCAGGCGGCCAGGTCGGCGCGCACATCGGTGTAGAAGGCATCCATCAGCACCGCGTTGGCGGCGAGCACGTCGCCCGACGCCTGCGCCGCGTCGAGAGCGGCGCGGTCGACGAGCAGCGCGCGCGCGGTCATCTCCTGCACGTTGAGCACCGAGCGGATCTGCCCGGGGATCTTGTTCTCGATGTTGTGGCACTGGTCGAGCATGAACGCGACGTCGGGGTTGGCGTAGCCGTCGCCGCGCACGACCTCGACGAGGATGCGGAACAGCTGGAACGGGTCGGCCGCACCGACGATGAGGTCGTCGTCGGCGTAGAACCGCGAGTTGAAGTCGAACGAGCCGAGCTTCCCGAGGCGCAGCAACTGCATGACGATGAACTCGATGTTGGTGCCGGGGGCGTGGTGGCCGGTGTCGAGGCAGACCATCGCCTTCGGCCCGAGCGCGGCCACCTGGGCGTAGGACGTTCCCCAGTCCGGAACGTCCATGTGGTAGAACGCCGGCTCGAAGAACTTGTACTCCAGCACCATCCGCTGGTCGTCGCCGAGCCGCGCGTAGATCTGCTCGAGCGAGTCGGCGAGGCGGTCCTGGCGCGCCCGCAGGTCGTCCTGCCCGGGGTAGTTGGTGCCGTCGGCGAGCCAGATCTTGAGATCGCGGGATCCGGTCTGGTGCATGATCTCGATGCACTCGAAGTGGTGGTCGATCGCCTTCTGACGGATGCGGTCGTCGCGGTGGGTGACCGAGCCGAACTTGTAGTCCTCGTCCTGGAAGGTGTTCGAGTTGATGGTCCCCAGGCGAACACCCACGTCCTCGGCGTGCTTGGCGAGGTCGTCGTAGCTGTCGACCTTGTCCCACGGGATGTGCAGGGCGACGCTCGGCGCCAGGGCGGTGTACCGGTGCACCTGTGCGGCGTCGGAGACCTTCTCGAACGGGTTCCGCGGCACGCCGGGCGTCGTGAAGACCCGGAAGCGGGTGCCCGAGTTGCCGAACGCCCACGAGGGCAGTTCGATCGCCTGGGCGGCGAGCCGGTCGGAGATGGTGGCGAAGTCGGTCATGGGACGTCCTTGTCGAGGCCAGGGCGGGCCTGGGAGATGAATCGATTCAACCCTGACGTTACGAGAGGGAGAAGTCCGCGTCAAGTCCGGCGAGGGAGCGCGCTCAGGCGGTGTCGGCGGCCACCGTCGCGGCGAGGCGCCGGCCGGCGGTGAGCATGTGGGCCGCCATCGCCGAGGCTGCGCGGTCGCCGTCTCGCGCAGCGATCGCGTCGTGCACGGCGGCGTGCTCCTCGACCGCGCGGGAGATCTCCGTCGGGTCCTCGACGGCGCGATCGGCCCACACCCGCAGCAGCGAGCGGATGATCTGCAGCAGGTCGAGCAGCACGGTGTTGTCGACGCTCGCCGCGAGCTCGTGGTGGAAGGCGAGGTCGGCGTCGACGAACGCCGGCGGATCGTCGGCGGAGGCCCGCATCCGGGCGAGGTGGGCCCCGAGGCGGGCGACGGCGTCCTCGGGCATGCGCTCGGCGGCGAGCCGGGCGGAGTAGATCTCGAGGGCGCCGCGCACCTCGATCAGCTCCGTGGTGCTGCGGCGCCCGATGAGCATCCCCCACGACAGGGTCTGCGGCAGCAGTTCGCTCAGGCTGCCGCGCAGGTAGGTGCCGGATCCGGGCCGCACGTCGACGACGCCGAGCACCTCGAGGGCGGTGAGCGCCTCGCGCACCGCCGAGCGGCCGACCTCGAGCGTCGTGGCGAGTTGGCGTTCCGGGGGGAGCCGGGTGCCCGCGGCGAGCTCCCCGCTCGTGATGAGGTCCAGCAGGCGGGCGGCCACCACGGCGGCCGGGCTGCCCTCGGGCACTCGCACGAGACGGCGCGCGAGGTCCCCGGTGTCGTCGGGGAAGGCGGGCATGGCATCACCGTAGCGAACGCGCCCGCTCATGCGCTAAATTGGTCAACCGGTTGTGCAATCGGACGAAAGGGATCTCGCGATGACGCGCCTCTTCAACGATCCGATCGCGTTCGCGGCCGAGATGATCGACGGCTTCGTCGCCGCGAATCGCCGCCACGTGCGGCCCGCTCCCGGCGGGGTCGTTCGGGCCGAACGCTCCGCCCCGGGCCGCGTCGCGGTCGTGATCGGCGGCGGGTCGGGGCACTACCCGGCGTTCGGCGGACTCGTCGGACCCGGCCTGGCCGCGGGCGCCGCGATGGGCAACCTGTTCGCCTCCCCGTCGACCCAGCAGGTGCACGGGGTGTCCCGCGCGGCGGACGCGGGTGGCGGCGTGCTGCTCACCTACGGCAACTACGCGGGCGACGTGCTCAACTTCGACGCCGCGCAGGAGCAACTGCGCGGCGAGGGAGTCGACTGCCGCACGGTCGTCGTGACCGATGATGTGGCGAGCGCGTCCCGGGCCGAGAAGCACAAGCGGCGGGGCATCGCCGGCGACCTCACGGTTTTCAAGATCGCGGGAGCGGCGGCCGACGCGGGCAGCGACCTCGACGAGGTCGAGCGGCTCGCTCGCCTCGCCAATGAGCGCACCCGCAGCTTCGGGGTCGCGTTCTCGGGGTGCACCCTCCCCGGCGCGAGCCACCCGCTGTTCGAGGTGCCGTCGGGACGGATGGCGATCGGCCTCGGCATCCACGGCGAGCCCGGGATCGGCGAGACCGACATCCCGACGGCCGACGGGCTTGCCCGACTGATGGTCGAGACGCTCCTCGGCGACCTCCCCGACGGCTACGCCACCGCCGTCGGTCGGCGGGTCGTGCCCCTCCTCAACGGGCTCGGCTCGGTCAAGTACGAGGAGCTGTTCGTCGTCTACGGCTCTATCGCCCGCTACCTCGACGCGGCGGGTGTCGAGGTGGTCGACCCGCAGGTCGGCGAGTTCTGCACGTCGTTCGATATGGCCGGGGCTTCGCTCACCCTGTTCTGGGTCGACGACGAGCTCGAGCGGCTGTGGCTCGCGCCGTGCGACACCCCCGCGTTCCGCAAGAACGGGGTCGTGGCCGTCTCGGCGGGCGAGTACACCCCGGCCGAGACGGTGATCGACGAGATCCCCGCGGCCGCTCCCGCGTCCCAGAAGGCCGCCGGTTCCGTGCTCGGCGCGCTCGAGGCGACGGCCGCCGTCATCGATGCGAATGCCGACGACCTGGGCCGGATCGACGCGGTCGCGGGCGACGGGGACCACGGCATCGGAATGCAGCGCGGCGCGACCGCGGCCGTGGCGGAGGCCCGCGAGGCCCTCTCCCGCGGTGCCGGGGCGGGCACCCTGCTGATCCGCGCCGCCGACGCCTGGTCGGACAAGGCCGGGGGCACCAGCGGCGCCCTCTGGGGCGTCATGCTGCGAGCGCTCGGCACGGCCCTCGGCGACGACGCCGCTCCCACCGCCGTGAGGGTGAGCGCCGGGGTGACCGCCGCGCTCGCCGGCATCCAGAAGTTCGGCAAGGCCGAGGTGGGTGACAAGACCATGGTGGATGCGATCGTCCCGTTCGCCGAGACGCTCGCCGCCTCGGTCGCCGTCGGGCAGCCGCTCGACGTCGCGTGGAACGCCGCCGCCGAGATCGCCACCGGAGCCGCCGCCGCGACCGCCGACCTGCTCCCGCGAATGGGTCGCGCCCGCCCGCACGCCGAGAAGAGCCTCGGCACTCCGGATGCCGGCGCCCACTCGTTCGCCCTGATCGCGACCGCGGTCGGGAAGACACTCACCCGAGGAGAAGCATGAGCGCCCCCTGGCGGATCGTCATCGGCTGCGATGACGCCGGCTACGAGTACAAGGAGATCCTCAAGAAGGACCTCGAGGCCCACCCCCTCGTCGCCTCGGTCGTCGATGTGGGGGTGGATGCCGACGGCCACACCGCCTACCCGAAGGTGGCGATCGGGGCCGCCGAACTCGTCGCCGCCGGTGAGGCCGACCGCGCGCTGCTGATCTGCGGCACCGGGCTCGGCGTCGCGATCGCGGCGAACAAGGTGCCCGGTATCCGCGCCGTCACCGCCCACGACTCGTTCTCGGTCGAACGTGCCGTGCTCTCCAACGACGCCCAGGTGCTCTGCATGGGGCAACGGGTGGTCGGCATCGAACTCGCCCGACGCAACGTGCGCGAGTGGCTCGGCTACGAATTCGACACCACGAGCGCCTCGGCCGAGAAGGTCGCCGTCATCGGCCAGTACGAGACCACCGGAAGCTGCTGATCCGATGACCGTGCTCGTCGGCGTGAGCCTCAAGATGTACTTCGGTCATCGCGAGGCGCTCGACTGGATCCGGCGTGCCGTCGGCCTCGCGGCCGCACACGCGGGCGTGCGGTCGGGTGACGTCGGCGTGTTCCTCATCCCGGGCTACCTGGCGGTGCTGCCGGCCCTCGAGGTGGCGGCGGGCACCGCGGTGCTGATCGGGGCCCAGGATGTCGCCGCCACCGAGCCGGGACCGTTCACCGGCGAGGTGAGCGCGGCCGAACTCGCCGAGGTCGGGGTGCGCGTCGCCGAGATCGGCCACGCCGAGCGTCGTCGCCTGTTCGCCGAGGACGACGCCGTCGTCGCGGCCAAGACGGCGGTCGCCCTGAAGCACCGCATCACCCCGGTGCTGTGCGTGGGCGAGACCGCTCGGGGGGACGCCGAGGCCGCGATCGCCGCGACACGTGCGCAGGTGCGAGCGACTCTCGACGCCGCGCCGCGAGGCCGGGTCGTGCTCGCCTATGAACCGGTCTGGGCGATCGGTGCGGCCGAGCCGGCGCCCGACGCGCACATCCGCGCGGTGTGCGCGGCGCTGCGTGCCGACCTCGCCGCCGACCCCGCGCGCGCGGGCAGCGCGGTGATCTACGGCGGCTCGGCCGGACCGGGGCTGCTGACCCGGCTCGGCGATGACGTCGACGGGCTGTTCCTGGGCCGCTTCGCGCACGACCCCGCGGCGCTCACCGCGGTGCTCGACGAGGCCGCCGCACTCGCGACCACGCGGAAGGCGGCGGCGGGATGATCGGCCTCGGCACCTACGCCTTCTTCTGGCGCCACCAGGCGACCCTCCCCGACGGTTCGCCGGGCGAGCCGATCGACCTTCCCGAGATGCTCCGTCGCAGCTCGCGCCTCGGCGCGGAGGTCTTCCAGATCTGCGACTACGCCCCGCTGCACGGCCTGAGCGCCGCGAAGGTGCGGGATCTGCGCGTCCTCGCCGCCGACCTCGGCCTCGCCCTCGAACTCGGCACCCGCGGGGTGCAGCCCGCCCACCTCTCGACCTACCTCGACCTCGCCGGCGCGCTCGAGGCATCCGTCGTGCGCTCGATGCTGTTCGCGCCCGATTCGCGCCCGACGCTCGCCGAGGCGGAGCGGATGCTGCGCGCCTCTCTGCCGGAATTCGAGGGCGCCGGCGTCGCCCTCGCGCTGGAGACCTACGAGCAGATCCCGTCGACCGACCTCGTCGGGCTGATCGAGGCGATCGGGAGCCCGAGCCTGGGGATCTGCCTCGACCCGGCGAACGGCGTCGCGGCGCTCGAGCACCCCCGTGACGTCGTCGAGCGCTGCGCCCCCTACGTCGTCAACATCCATGTCAAGGACTTCGCCTTCGCCCGCCAGGCCGGGTGGGTGGGCTTCGAGCTCGCCGGAGCGCCGCTCGGCGAGGGGCTCCTCGACTACGACCATCTCGTCCGCACCGTGGACCCGGCCGGCCGCGGCATCAGCCGCATCGTCGAGCACTGGGTGCCCTGGCAGGGCGACCTCGCCGCGACCGTCGCGATCGAGGACGAGTGGACCTCCCGCAACATCCGATATCTCAAGGAGCACGCATGACCGAGGCACACCTCACCGACACCCTCACCATCGCCGTGATCGGCGCCGGCGGGAAGATGGGGATGCGCGTCTCCAACAACCTCGTGAAGACCGCGCACACCGTCTACTACGCCGAGACCTCGCCCGCCGGGCAGGAGCGCGTCTCGGCGGCAGGCCGCACGCTGACCGCGGGACCCGCCGCGGTCGCCGACGCCGACGTCGTCGTGTACGCGGTGCCCGATCTCGCGCTCAAGGCGGTCACCGCCGAGCTGGTGCCCCTGCAGAAGCCGGGCTCGATCGCGCTCACGCTCGACCCCGCCGCCGCCTACGCGGGGCTGCTCACCGATCGCGCCGACGTCATCCGCGGCGTGACCCACCCGTGCCACCCGTCGGTGTTCCTCGAGCGCCACACGCCCGAGGAGTATGCCGACACCTTCGGCGGCATCGCGGCCCCGCAGGACGCGATCGCCGCGATCGAGTCCGACGACCCGGTGAAGCAGGCCCAGCTCGAGGCGACCGTGCGGGCGATCTTCGCCCCGGTGATCGACGTGCACTGGGTCACCATCAAGCAGCTCGCCCAGCTCGAGCCGACGCTCGTCGAGACGATCGCCTGCATGATCGGCGCGCTGCTCAAGGAGTCGCTCGACGAGGCCGTGAACACGATGGGCATCCCCGAACCGGCGGCTCGGTCGATCCTCTTGGGACACACGCAGGTCGCGCTCGCCAACACCCTCAAGGGCGACAACCCGTTCAGCGACGCCTGCCTCATCGCGATGGACTACGGACGCGAGATGATCATCAAGGACGACTGGAAGAAGGTCTTCCGCGACGAGGAGCTCGACCGGAACCTCGCGCGGATGCTCCACCTCGAGCACGTCGAGCGCTGAGCCGGAGGAGGAGACGACGATGTCGATCGACCGCTACATCCCGATGCTGCGCGCGTACATCCTGCGCACCGCTCCGGAGATGACCCGCGAGCCCGCGGGCCACATCACCCACCCCTACATCGTTCCGTCGAGCCCCGACTCGCCCTACTACTCGGTGCATCTGTGGGACTGGGACTCCTGGCTGACGAGCGTCGCGCTCGCCCAGGTCGAGGCCGAGACCGAGACCGGGCGGTTCACGACGTACGAGCAGGGGGCGGTGCTCAACTTCCTCGAGCACACCTCCGACGACGGGCAGATGCCGGTGCAGATGCACCCGGACGGCTACCTGCGTCACGGCGACTTCTCCGACGAGGAGTACGGCCTGCGCCAGAACATGCACAAGCCGGTCATCGTGCAGCACGCCGCGCTGCTGGCCCGGCGGGCCGGCGACGCCGAGTGGCTGCGCCCGCACCTGCCGAAACTCGAGGCCTTCCTCGACCGGTACCTGTCGGTCCATCTCCACGCCGAGACCGGTCTGGCCTACTGGCAGACCGACTTCGCCGTCGGCGTGGACAACGACCCCTCGGTGTTCGGGCGACCGGCCGGCAGCACGGCATCCATCTACCTCAACGCGCTGCTCTATCGTGAGCTGCTCGCCTACGGCGACGTGCTCGAGAAGCTGGACGACGTGAAGGCGGCGAACCGCTGGCGGCGCCGGGCGCAGGATCTGGCGGATGCCGTCGTCGCGCACTGTTGGGACGAACGCGACGGCACGTTCTACAGCGCCGACCTGCTGCTGAACCCGATCGACGACGCCGACTGGTTGCACTCCGGCGCCCCGCGGCATTGGTCGTCGCTGGTGCTGAGGATCGACAACTGGTCGAGTTTCTTGCCGATGTGGGCGGGCTTCGCCTCCCAGGAGCAGGCGGCGCGGATGGTCGAGCGGTATCGCGACGCCCGCACGTTCAACGCGACCTACGGGGTGCGCACGCTGTCGCGGCTCGAGAAGATGTACGACCTGCGCGCGTCGAACAATCCGTCGAACTGGCTCGGACCGATCTGGGGGATCAGCAACTACCTCGTGTTCCGGGGCTTGCAGAAGTACGGCTTCCATGAGGACGCCCGCGAGCTCGCCGAGAAGACGGTGCTGCTGTTCGGCCAGGACCTCGAGCAGAACGGCTGCCTGCACGAGTACTACCACCCCGACAGCGGCGAACCCATCATGACCAGGAACTTCCAGAACTGGAACTACCTCGTGCTGCAGATGATCGCCTACCTCGAGGACCGTCCGGTCGCCTCGGAGTTCTGACCGGATGTCCATCGCCTCCGAGCTGGCCGACGCGGCCTGGGGGGTCGCCGAGCCCGCCCCCGTCGTCTGGGGCTCGGGGCGGTGGAGCCTGGAGCTGCGCGGCGACGAGCTCGCCGACATCCGGTGCGACGGGGTGCTGCTCGCGCGGTCGATCCGGTTCGCGGCGCGCGACCGGGACTGGTCGACCGTGCCGCTCGCCGCGGTTTCGGCGTCGGGGGATCTGCGGGTGGAGGCGCGCTACGAGGGGCTCGGCGCGCGCTGGGCCGTGACCGTGGCGGTGACCGCCGGAGCTGATCGCCTCGACGTGCGGCTCGAGGCAACGAGCGCCGACGCCTGGGAGCGGGCGCGCGTCGGTCTCGTGCTGCTGCACCCGCCGGGCGTCGCCGGACTCCCGCTGCGAGTGGACCATCCCGACGGCACCGCCACGGCGACGGTCTTCCCGAGGGAGATCGCGCCGCACCAGCCCGCGAGGGACATCGCCGCGCTCTCCTGGCCGGTCGGCGGACTCGCGGTGCGGGCGGAGTTCGACGGCGAGGTCTTCGAGATGGAGGACCACCGCAACTGGACCGACGCCTCGTTCAAGACCTACGGCACGCCGCTGAGCCGTCCCGTCCCGGTCGCGCTGGCCCCGGGCTCGCGGGTGGCGCAGGCGATCTCGTTCGTCGTCGACGGCCGGGGCGAACCCGCCGCGGATCCCTTTCCCGGGCCGATCGCCCTCGTGCCGACGGGGCGGCCGTTCCCGGCCATCGCGCTCGCCGCGTCGACCTCACCGGGTGGCGCGCCGGCGGCCACGACCCGGGTGCCCGTGCAGCTCGTCGAGATCGACGCCGACGCGCCCGGCTGGCGTCAGGCGCTCGCTCGCGGACTCGATGCCGCGGAGGCGGCAGGGGCCGATGCCGACGTGCGCCTGTTCTGCCGCGAGCCGGAGGCGCTCGCCGAGCCGGTCGCGGCCCTCGCCGGCCGTCGGGTCGTGCGGCTCGGCGCCACGGCGACAGGCACGCAGGTCACCGAACCGGGGCACTGGGCGGCGCTGGTCTCGGCGTCGGCCGCCCTGCCGGTCGAGCTGGTCGGGGGCGCGCGGAGTCACTTCACCGAGATCAACCGTCGCCGAGCCGACCTGCCGTCGGCGGGTGGTCTCGCCTTCGCGCTGACGCCCGGAGCCCACACCCGGGACCGAGCGCAGCTGGTCGAGTCGATCGCGATGCAGCGTCTCGTCGCCCGGGCCGCGGTGCAGTTCGCCGACGGCCGCCCGGTGCACGTCGGGCCGGTGACGCTGCGTCCGCGCTACCTCACGTTCGCGTCCCGTCCGCTGCCGGCCGCCGAGCCGGGCATCGGCTACCTCGTGGCCCCGGACGCCGACGACCCCCGGCAGGTATCGCCCGCGCTCGCCGCCTGGACGGTGGCGAGTGCCGCGGCCCTCGCCGTCGACGGGGTCGCGTCGATCGCCTACTTCGAGACCTGGGGGCCGCGTGGCGTGCGGGATGCCGACGGCACGCCGTTTCCCGTCGCCGCGGCGATCGAGGCCCTCGCCGCACTCTCCGGGTCGGAGCTGCTCGCGGCCGACGGCATCCTGCCGCCCGACGTGTGGGTCGCCGCGGGGCGGCGCGACGGTGTCGACACCGTGCTCGTCGCCAACCTCGCCGCGCGGGACACGCGGGTGGCGTTCCGCGACGGCCGGACGGTCGCCGTGCCCGCGCTGTCCTACGTGACCGTCTAGATCGCGACGAGACCCGCGAGCGGCGTGCGAACCGTGTGCGTGCCCGGACCCTGCGCCTCCGACTCCCGGCCGAGGAGTTCGAGGGTGGCCGTCGTTCCGATCGGCACCGTGGTCTCGACGACGAACTCGTCGCCCTCGATCCGCCAGGCGATCGCCACGTCGCCGTACGGCGAACGGTGCCGCGCCGACGCGTGCGTGAGACCGCCGCCCGGGCGCGGCGCGAAGCGAATCCGCCGGTAGCCGGGAGCCGCGGGGGCGAGGCCGGCGACCACGCGGTGCAGCCAGTCGGCGACCGCGCCGAGCGCGTAGTGGTTGAACGAGGTCATCGTGCCGGGGTTGACGGTGCCGTCGGGCAGCATCGCATCCCAGCGCTCCCAGATCGTCGTCGCGCCCATATCGACCTGGTACAGCCAGGACGGGCATTCGCGCTCGAGCAACAGGTCGTACGCGGTCGACTGCCCGCCGGTCAGGGTGAGCGCGTCCGAGACGAGCGGCGTGCCCACGAAACCCGTCGAGATGCGGTTACCCGCCTCGGCGACGAGTTCGGCGAGGCGGCGTCCGGCCGCCGCGCGCAGACGGTCGTCGGCGATCAGATCGAACGTGATCGCGAGCGCGTACGCGGTCTGCGCGTCGGAGGTCATCCGCCCGTCGGGCAGCACGTACTCGGCGGCGAAGGCCTCCCGGATCTCGTCCGCGAGCTTGCCGTAGTGCGCGGCCTCGGCGGTCAGCCCGAGCACCTCCGCCATCTGGGCCACCTTGCGGGCCGAGGCGGCGGCGTACCCGGTCGCGACCAGGTAGCGGTCGGTCTTGGCGTCGGCGGGGTCCTGCGGCGGAGCGTCCGGGTCGAGCCAGTCGCCGAGCTGGAAGCCCTCGTTCCAGAGGCGGTCGGGGCCGGAGAGGCGTTCCTGCAGGTCGACCCAGCGGCGGGCGCTCTCGAACTGCGCCGCCAGCACGCCGCGGTCGCCGAAGCGCTCGTAGAGGGTCCACGGGGTGAAGGCCGCCGCGTCTCCCCAGGCGGCCCCGGGACGGATCGGCGTCCACATCTCGTAGGCGGGGATGACCGGCACGTACCAGGGAACCGTGCCGTCGGGCAGCTGCTCGAGCGCGACGTCTTCGAGCCAGCCGGCGAGCATCCCCGAGACGTCGTAGAGGAAGGAGGCCGTGGGCGCGAACACCTGGAGGTCGCCGGTCCAGCCGACGCGCTCGTCGCGCTGCGGGCAGTCGGTCGGGATGTCGACGAAGTTGCCCTTCATCCCCCAGAGCACGTTCTCGTGCAGCTGGTTCACCGACGCGTCCGACGACTCGAACCACCCCGCGCGCTCCATGTCGGTGTGGTACACCCGCGCGACGAGGTCGCCGGCGGCGACCGCGGCATCCACGTCTCCCGGCCATCCGCTGATCTCGGCGTAGCGGAAGCCGTGGAAGGTGAACCGCGGCTCCCACTCCTCGACACCGGTGCCCGCGAGGATATAGGTGTCGGTGGACCGGGCTCCGCGCAGAGGACGGGTGTAGATCTCGCCCTCCTGCATGACCTCGGCGGTGCGGATCGTCACCGTGTCGCCCGCGGCGCCGGAGACCCGGAGGCGCAGGCGTCCGACGAGGTTCTGGCCGAAATCGAGGATGTACGACCCGCTCGGGCCGCGCAGGACGGCCACCGCGCGCAGCTCCTCGATGCAGCGCACCGGCGGGCCGGTCGGGGCGACGAGGGTCGCGGGGTCTCGTTCGGCGAGGGCGACGGGAGTCCACCCGGTGTCATCGAAGCCCGGGCGCGACCAGCCGGCCTGCTCGTCGCGGGCGTCGAAGTCCTCACCGTCGTAGTTGCCCGTGCGCACGATCGGGCCGGTCGCGGCGGTCCACGCGGCGTCGGTCGCGACCGTCTCACGGGTGCCGTCGGCGTACTCCAGCTCGAGCTGACCGAGGAAGGAGAGGTCGGTGCCGTAGAGGTTGCGGAAACCCGCCCGCCAGCCGAGCCGACCGCGGTACCAGCCGTCGCCGAGCCACGCGCCGATCGCGTTGGCTCCCGTCGTCAGGTGCGCGGTGACGTCGTAGGTGTAGTAGCGCAGGCGCTTCGGGTAGACCGTCCAGCCCGGCGAGAGGGTGTCGTCGCCGACCCGCACGCCGTTGATCTCGGCTTCGTACAGCCCGTGCGCGGTGGCATACAGGCGGGCGCGCACGAGGCCGTCGCGCACGGCGAACTCGCGCCGCACGCGTGCGGGGCGTCGGTCGTCGCTCTCGGCATCCTCGGGCCAGGCGCCGCCGACCGGAACGGCGACCCAATCGGCGGGGTCGAGCAGCCCGGCTTCGACGGTCGTCGGTTCGCTCCAGGGTCCGACGGTGCCGTCGGCTCCGCGCACGCGGACACGCACGACCGCACGCTCACGGGAGGCCAGCGGGGCGGCGGGCCAGGGCACGAGGATCTGCTCGGCTCCGTCGATGGTGTACTCGACGGTCGAGCCGCCGCGGTCGATGCTCAGGTCGTAGCCGGCCTGCATCCACTGCGGGTCGGCGTCGGTCGTCCACGACAGCCGCGGCGCGGACTCGCCGATGCCGACGGGTTCGCGGTGGCGCTCGATGCGCGGGGCGGAGGCGGTGGCCGTCACAGGTAGTACCTCAGGAGATCGTCATTGACACGTTTCAAACATCGAGAGTAGCGCACATCCAGGCAAACCCGAATCGCAACTTGACACGTTTCAATCTAAACTGGACCGAGCCGCGGGGCGGCGTGAGACGGGGAGGTCGGCATGCCGCTATTCGAGCCCGGGACCTGGGTGGATCCGAAGACCGGGTCGCCGTACGCGGCCGGACGATTCGCCCTCGCGGACGGTGCCCGGTTCGACCGGCACCTGCACACCGACGACGAGCTCTGGCTCATCCGCAGCGGTGCCGCCACGATCCTGCTCGAGGGAGCCGAAGTCGTCGTGCGGGCCGGTGACATCGTGCTCGTGCCCGCCGGCACGGTGCACGACATCCTCGCCGTGCACCCCGACGTGGCCGGCTTCTTCGTCGAAACCGGACACCAGGGCGGCCTGTCCGGCCACCTGCACGCCGAACCGTCGGACGCCGAGGGGCACCCCGTCCCGTCCCGACCCCTGGAGGATTGACCCATGCGCATTCTGATCACCGGCAGCTCCGGCAAGCTCGGCCGGGCGACCACCGAACGCCTGCGCGTCGACGGGCACGACGTGCTCGGCATCGACCTCGTCGGCACCCCCGGCGCCGGATTCACCCGGGTCGACCTCCAGGACTACGGGCAGGTTCTCGACACGATGCTGGGCGTGACGGCCCGCCACAGCGGCCTCGACGCGGTGGTCCACCTCGCGGCCGTCCCGGTCAACGGGATCGTGCCCGACGCGACGACGTTCCACAACAACGTCACCGCGACCTTCAACGTCGCCTTCGCCGCCCACCGCGCCGGCATTCGCACCGTCGTCGTGGCGTCGAGCATCACCGCCATGGGCTTCCCCTTCGAGGTCGCGCCGCCGTCGCTGCCGGTCGATGAGACTCACACGGCCGCGTTCACCACCTATGGACTCGGCAAGGTCGTCGAGGAGGCGATGTTCGGTCAGCTCGTCGGGTGGGATCCCGAACTGTCGATCACCGCTCTGCGCTACACCAACGTCGTCGGGGAGGGTGAGTGGGGCACCTTCGCGCGCGCGAGCGATCCGACCTACCGCCGGGATCTGCTCGGCAGCTACGTCGACGTCCGCGACGGCGCGGATGCGGTGGCTGCCGCCCTCGCTCACGCGAAACCCGGCTTCGAGGTCTATGCGATCGCCGCGCCCGACAGCGGCGTCGACGTTCCGTCGCCCGAACTCGCCGCCCGGTGGTTCCCGGGAGTGCCCGTCTCCGACGACCTCGGCCCGACCGACGCGCTCGTGTCGTCGGCCAAGGCCGCCCGCGACCTCGGCTGGACCGCCACGCGGCTCTGGCGCGACCAGTACCGCCCCGAGTAGCCGGCGGCGGGCGTCAGCCCTTGACGGCTCCGGCGGCGAGACCGTTCATGATGCGCTGGTTGAGGAACAGGTAGAGCACGAGGATGCCGGCAGTCGTGATGCAGATCGCGGCGAAGAGCGGGCCGTAGTTGATCGCGCCGAACTCGCCCGAGAAGTTGAGCAGGCCGATCTGGATCGTGTTGAGCCGTCGTTGCCCGGCGAAGACGAGAGCGAACAGCAGGTCGTTCCAGAGCAGGAAGAACTGCACGATCGCGACCGTGAAGATCGCGTTGCGCACCATGGGCAGCCCGATCGAGAAGAACGACCGCAGCATCGAGGCGCCGTCGAGCGTCGACGCCTCGAAGACCTCGCGCGGGATCGCCCGGAAGTACGTCGCCATCATGAAGACGGTGAGGGGCAGGCCGAGTCCGACGTAGATCAGGATCAGCGGCAGCAGCGACCCCGTGATCCGGAGGTTGAAGAACGCGGTGAACAGCGGCAGAAGGATCATCTGGCCGGGAATCATGATGCCCGCGAGAAAGACCAGCAGCACCGTGTTGCGGCCCTTCCAGATCATGACCTCCAGGGCGAAGCCCGCGGCCGTGCCGAGCAGCGCGATGATGAGCACCGAGGGCACGACCGCCAAGAGCGAGTTCGAGATCGTGACCGCGAGGTTTCCGGTCTCCCAGGCATCCGCGTAGTTCTCCCACGCCCACACTTCGGGCAGCGAGTACGACGGGTTGTTGAGGAAGTCGCTGTTGGTCTTGAGGGAGTTCAGGAACATCCAGACCAGCGGGTAGCCCATCACGAGGACGAGCGCGATGATCACGAGGATCGTCGGGACGCGGCGGGCGGCCTTCGCGAGGGGGCTGCGACGGCGTGCCACGGGTCGGACGGATGAGATGGCGACGGTCTGAGTCATGGTCGGGCTCCTAGCGCGTGTTGTCGCTGCGCGACGAGCGGAAGATGAAGAGGGTGATGATCAGGCAGATGATCGTCAGCAGCAGAGCGATCGTCGAGCCGTAGCCGTAGTCGCTGTACTGGAAGGCCGTGCGGTACATGTACAGCGTGAGCGGCGTGGTCGAGGTACCCGGCCCTCCGTTCGTCAGCGCGAACACGGAGTCGAAGACTTTGACGGTTCCGTTGATGCTGAAGATGAAGGACGCGAACAGGATCGGGAGCGTCGACGGCAACACGATGTGCCGGAAGAGCGAGACGCCGCGGGCGCCGTCGATGCGGGCCGACTCGATGATGTCCTCGGGAATGTCGAGCAGGCCGGAGAAGATCAGCACGGCGTAGAAGCCGATGCTGCGCCAGACGTCCATGATCACGATGACGACGAATGCCGTGTCGCCGGCGCCGAGCCAGTCGATGCCCCCGAGCCCGACGTTGACGAGCAGTTCGTTGGCGAGGCCGTCGACCGGCGCCGACTGGAACAGCTTCGAGTACAGAATGCCGACGGCGACCGTCGGGAGCACGACGGGGAAGAACACGAGCGTGCGGATGAACACGCTCGAGCGCTTGAGCATGAACTGGTAGATGAGCGCGAGGCCGTAGCCGAGGACGACCTGGAGGATCGTCGTGAGAAGCGCGTACTTGAGAGTGAAGAACAGCGCGTCGCGCACCTGCTGATCGGTGGCGAGTTCGAGGTAGTTGGACAAGCCGGCGAAATCGAAGCCGTAGAGCGCCGTGCCCTCGAAGAAGGTCAGCCCGAAGGAGACGAGGACGGGTCCGACCATGATCAGCGTGTAGATCAGGAGCGCCGGCCCCAGCAGGATGAAGATCGTCTTGCGATCGGCGAGGACTGAGCGCATGAGGGAGAACTGCCTTCCGGTGTGATGCGTCTCGCGGCATCGACAGATGAGCGAGGGTATCCCCGGCGCGGTCCGCAGGGACCGCGCCGGGGTCGGAGCCTACTGGTCCAGAGCGTCCTGAACGAGCGTCATGAACTCCTCGGGGGTGAGCTGGCCGGTAACCAGCAGCGCCGCGTTGACCGACGAGATCTGGCTCGCCTCGGCGTTGAACAGGGCCTCGAACCAGAGCACCGACGAGGTGCTCGAGCCGATGGTGTCGGCGATCTCCTGCGAGATCGCGGGCAGGTCGAAGTCCTCGGTGGCGACGAAGCCGGTGATCTGACCCTGCTCGAGGGCGGCGTTGCCGTAGTTCTCCGCGATGCAGGTCAGCCAAGCTTCGACGCCCGGGTCATCCGCGGACGACGCGGCGAAGGTCGCCGGGACGCCGACGTTGGCCGGGTAGTCGTCGATGCTGCCGGCGCCACCCTCGACCTCGGGGAACGGGAAGAAGCCGACGTTGTCGGCACCGATCGCGTTGCCCTCGCCGTTGATGTTGCCCAGCAGCCACGAACCCATGTAGATCATGGCCGCGTTGCCGGTGAGGAACTCGTTCGTCGCGGCGTCGTAGTCGAGGCTCGTGACGTTCGCGCCGAAGTAGCCGGCGGCACCGAGGTCGGCGATGGCCGCAGCGGCCTCGACGTACTCGGGGTCGGTCAGCTTGGCCTCGCCGTCGGCGACCTTCTGCAGGGCGTCGGCACCGAGCGAGCGGAACAGGTAGCCCGAGACCAGACGCGTCAGCGGCCAGCCCTGCTCACCGGACGCGGCGAACGGGGTCTTGCCCGCGGCCTGCACCTCGGCGGCGAGGTCGGTCAGTTCGGTCCAGGTGGTCGGAACCTCCCAGCCGTTCTCCTCGAAGAGAGCCGTGTTGTAGAAGATGCCCTCGATGTTGTACTGGTACGGCAGGAAGCTGAAGTCGCCACCGTAGAGCTTCTCGATCGTCGAGACCGCACCGTCGGAGATGCTGTCGCGCACGCCGAGCTCGGTGAACTTGGCCTCGAAGTCGACCAGGGCGCCGGTTCCGGCGAGCTTCGCGCCCTCAGCCGGGTTGCCGCCGGCGGAGAACATCACCGGGAGGGCGTCCTGGCTGGCGAGCAGCTGCATCTGCGAGTCGAGGTCGGCCTGCGGCATCGAGTTGACCTCGAGCGGGAGCGCCTCGTTCTCGTCGGCGCACTCGCCGTCGATGAGCGCCTGAAGCACGGGCTCGGTGGTCGTGTTCTCGGCGTTCTTGGTGAACGTGAACGCGGTGACCTCACTGCCACCACCGCCCGCGCACGAGGTCAGGGCGAGCGCCGTGACGCCCGCGAGGGCGAGGGTGCTCAGGATCGGCTTCCGAAGGCGCCGGGACGTAGCTGTGGACACATTTCCTCCTTGAAAGGTGGCGCCTCGATTGAGACGTTTCAATTTGGGAATGGTAATGATGGACGTCCGCACTGTCAAGACGAACGAGGGAGCCGCCGCGCACATGAGTGAAACGTCACAACCGCGAAGAGCCGATGCCGACGACCGCGTCGAATCCCTCATCAGAACCCTCCCGCTCGAGGCCAAGCTAGCCCAGCTCGCTGGCTTGTGGGCGGGGGCGAAGCGCACCGACGACGCAGCTCCGCTCCAGGAACGCCTGGTCTCCGACGGCATCCATTTCGAGGAGTTCGCCGCCGCCGGGCTGGGCCAGCTCACGCGGCACTACGGCACGACACCGCTCGACCCCGAGGCGGCGCGCGACCTCCTCGTCGAGCGCCAGCGCTGGCTCGCGGACAACGCGCCCGGGGGAATCGTCGCGCTCGTCCACGAAGAGTGCCTGACCGGCGTGCTGGCGTGGAAGGCGATCGCCTATCCGACCCCGCTCGCCTGGGGGGCCACGTTCGATCCGTCGCTCGTCGAGCGCATGGCTGCTCGCATCGGTGCGGATTTGCGGGTGCTCGGCGTGCACCAGGGACTCGCGCCCGTTCTCGACGTCGTGCGCGACCTGCGCTGGGGGCGCGTCGAGGAGTGCCTGGCCGAAGATCCGCTCGTGGTCGGCGAACTCGGCAGCGCCTACGTGCGCGGTCTCGAATCGCAGGGCCGGGTCGCGACGCTCAAGCACTTCGCCGGGTACTCCGCCTCGCGTGCCGGGCGCAACCACGGCTCCGTCGCGATGGGCCGACGGGAACTCGAGGACGTCGTGCTCCCGCCGTTCGAGCGCGCCATCCGCGGCGGCGGCGCGCGGTCGGTGATGAACGCCTACACCGACCTCGACGGGGTCCCGGCGGCAGCCGACACGTCGTTGCTCACCGGGGTGCTGCGTGAGCGGTGGGGCTTCACCGGCACGGTCGTCGCCGACTACTTCGCGATCGCCTTCCTGGAGTCGATGCACGGCGTCGCGGACGACCTCGGCGCTGCGGCGGCGCTCGCGCTCGAGGCGGGGATCGATGTCGAGTTGCCGACCGGCTCCGCCTACCGGGAGCCGCTGCGCGCGCTCGTCGAGAGCGGCGCGATTCCGGAGGCGCTCGTCGACCGCGCGCTGCGGCGGGTGCTGCGCCAGAAGGCGGAACTCGGGTTGCTCGACGGCGGGGGAATGCCTGACGAGGGTCCGATCGAGCTCGACGGTGCGGATCACCGCGCCCTCGCGCGAGAGGTCGCCGAGGCATCGATCGTGCTCCTCGAGAACGACGGCATCCTGCCCCTCGCCGCGCCCGCGCGGATCGCCGTGCTCGGCCCGAACGCGGCCGACGTTCCCGCGCTCTTCGGCTGCTACTCCTTCGTGAACCACGTGCTCACCCGCCACCCCGACGTGCCGCTCGGTCTGGACGTGGCGACGGTGCTGGATGCCGTCCGCGCCGAGTACCCGCACGCGACGGTGACCCATGCCGACGGGTGCGCACCGACCGGCGACGACCGGGCGGGATTCGCCGACGCCGTGCGTCTCGCCGCCGCCGCCGACGTCGCGGTCGTGGTACTCGGTGACCGCGCCGGCATGTTCGGCGCGGGGACCTCGGGCGAGGGGTGCGACGCCGTCGACCTGAAGCTCCCGGGTGTGCAGCACGAGTTCGCGCAGGCGGTGATCGCGTCCGGCACGCCCACCGTGCTCGTGCTCGTGACCGGTCGGCCCTACGAGCTGCGCGACCTCGCCGACGGTGCGGCAGGCATCGTGCAGGCGTTCTTCCCGGCGACCGAGGGTGCGGCGGCGATCGCCGGGGTGCTCTCCGGCCGGGTGAACCCGTCGGGGCGCCTGCCGGTCGGTCTGCCCGGTGACCACGCGCCGCAGCCCTCGGGCTACCGGCACGTTCGGCTCGATGGCCCCACCGGCGTGAGCAGTGCCGATCCGACGCCCCGCTACCCGTTCGGCTTCGGACTGTCGTACACGACGTTCGAACTCGGCGCCCCGCTTCTCGACGCGTCCGAGGTCGCGACCGACGGTGCCGTCGTGCTGCGGGTCGAGGCCCGCAATACCGGGACGCGCGACGGGGTGGAGCTCGTGCAGGTCTACGCCCATGATCCGGTTGCGTCGGTCACCCGGCCGCTCCGCGAGCTGGTCGCCTTCGCCCGCATCGCTCTGGCCGTGGGGGAGACGGCGATGCTCGAATTCCGCTTGCCGTCTCGATCGTTCTCCTTCACCGACGCCGCCCTGCAGCGTGTGGTCGAGCCGGGGCGGATCGACCTCACGGTGGCGCGGGACGCGGGCGATCCCGGGCAGACCGTGGCGGTCGTCTTGACCGGTCCACGTCGTGTCGTGCCGGTGAGCGAATTCGACCCCGCGACGTGGACGCGTGCGTGATCGGGTACAGTCCACGTTGAAACGTTCCAAAATCGACAGAGGAGTCGTGTCATGAGTTCGCTCGACGGCAAACGTCTGCTGCTCACGGGAGGCGCCGGGGCGCTCGGCCGGGTCATCGCCCGCACCTTCGCCGACGCCGGTGCCGACGTCGCCATCCTGGACCTCGACGCCGCCGGTGCCGAGACCGTCGCCGCGGATGTCCGCAAGCTCGGCCGGGTCGCCGCCGCCATCGGGGTCGACCTCACCGTGCACGACGCCGTCCAGCTCGCCGTCGCCGAGGCGGAGGCGCAGCTCGGAGGCGTCGACATCCTCATCAACGCGGCGGGTGGCGGCATCGTCGCGCCCTTCCACGAGATGACCGACGAGCAGTGGCAGAGTCAGATGGCGCGCAACCTCGACTCGGTGTTCCACGTGACGCGCGCCGTGCTGCCGGGCATGCTCCGACGAGGTGAGGGTCGCATCCTGAACATCGCCTCGATCGCCGCGGTGTCGGGCGGTCGACTCGTGCGCAACGCCGTCGCCTACGCGACCGCGAAAGCCGGAGTCGTCGGCCTCACGAAGGCGCTCGCGATCGAGGTCGCCGAGCACGGCGTCACCGTCAATGCGATCGCGCCCGGCGCACAGGCGACCCCGGGGCGCGACCGTGACACCCCGGAGCGCCGTGACGCGCTGCTGGACCAGATTCCGACGCGACAGCTCGGCGATCCTCAGCACCTCGCCGAGACCCTGCTCTTCCTGGCGTCGCCCGCGGCGGTCAACATCACCGGGGTCGTGCTGCCGCTCGACGGCGGACACTCGATCTGAACGGAGCACCGACATGAGCGACAGATTCGAGAACGGCGCCGCCTGGTTCGACAAGGTCTACGGGGACGGCAAAGGCCGCGGACTCGTCGAGCAGCAAACCGGACTCGCGCAGGATCTGGCCCGCTTCGGGGTCGAGTTCAACTTCGGCGACATCTATTCGCGACCCGGGCTGAGCCTGGCGCAGCGCGAACTGCTGTCGCTCGCATCCCTCGTCACGATCGGCGGGCTGGAGCCGCAGCTGCGCGGCCACACTCGCGGGGCGTTGAACGTCGGATGCTCCCCGGAGGAGATCCTCGAGACGGTCATCCACGTCGTGCAGTACTGCGGATTCCCGAAGGCACTCAATGCGATCCGGGTCGTGACCGACGAGCTGGTGCTGCAGGGACGAGAAGTCCCACCTCCGCTCGGCCCCCAGACCTGACCGTAGCTCGGCTAAGGTTTCTGCACTATGACGAGAGTGGGCATCCGCGAGGTCGCGGCGCTCGCGGGAGTCGCCGTGGGCACGGTCTCGCACTACCTCAACCATCCCGACAAGGTGTCGGTCGAACGGGCGGAACGCATCCGTGCGGCGATCGAATCCCTCGGGTTCGTGCCCAACAACGCCGGACGTCAGCTGCGCCTCGGCCGCAGCTCGGCCATCGCCTATGTCGCGCCCGACGTGAGCAACCCGTACTTCGCCGAGATCGCGGAGGCGGTCGAGTTGCGCAGTGCCGAGCGCGGGGTGTCGGCGTTCATCGCCAACTCGCATCGCAGTCGCGAGCGGGAGGACGCGTATCTGCGCTTCTTCGAGCAGAACCAGGTGCTCGGGCTGCTGGTGTCGTCGCATCTGCCGATCGAGGACCGCCTCGCCCACCTCCGCCGGCGCGGCACACCGTCCGTGCTCGTCGGCCAGGCCGCCGCCTCCCCCGATCAGGCCTCGATCTCGCTCGACGATGTCGAAGGGGGTCGGCTCGCCACCCAGCATCTGGTCGACACGGGATGCCGTCGCATCGCCTTCGTCGGAGGCCCCATCGGCATCAAGCAGGTGTCCGATCGCCTCACCGGAGCGAGTGTCGTCACCCGGGGGCTCTCAGGTGCGACCCTGGAGGTCATCGACCAGGGCGACCGGACGATCCGTGGCGGCCGCGACGTGGGACGCCAGATCGCCGCCCGCCCGGAGGCCCAGCGCCCCGACGGCATCTTCGCCGCGAACGACCTGCTTGCGCTCGGCATCCTGCAGGAACTGGTGCGCGGCGGGGTCGCCGTTCCGCGTGACCTCGCGCTCATCGGCTATGACGACATCGAGTACGGCGAAGCCTCCCTGATCCCGCTCAGCACGATTCGCGGACGCCACGGCACATTCGGAGAGTCGACGGTCGACCTGCTGTTCGACGAGATCGAAGGGCGAACCGGCGGCGAACGCCACCTCGCTTTCACGCCCGACCTGGTCGTGCGGGAGAGTACGCGCGGGTTCGGCGCCTGATGGTCGCCAGCATCCGCGACGTCGCCCAGCGCGCCGGCGTCTCGGTCGGCACGGTCTCCAACGTGCTCAACGCCTCGCCGCGGGTGTCGCCGGCCACGGTTGGCCTCGTCCGTGCCGCGATCGCCGAGCTCGGCTACGTGCGCAATGAGGCCGCACGTCAGTTGCGGGCCGGACGCAGCTCGAGCGTGGGGCTCGTCGTGCTCGACGTGCGCAACCCGTTCTTCACCGACGTCGCCCGCGGGGCCGAAGACGAGGCGGCGAAACTCGGGCTCTCGGTCATTCTCGGCAACTCCGACGAGGACGCGGCCCGGGAGAGCTCCTACCTCGACCTGTTCGAGGAGCAACGGGTGCACGGCATCCTCATCTCCCCCTACGGTGACATCGAGCCTCGCCTCGCCGAACTGCGCCGCCGCGGGACGCCCGTCGTGCTCGTCGACCGGGAGAGTCGGGATGCCGGCGTCAGCTCCGTCTCGGTCGACGACCAGGCGGGGGGCCGACTCGCGATCGAGCACCTGCTGGCCACCGGGCGCCGCCGTCTCGCATTCGTCGGCGGCCCGGTCGGGATCCGGCAGATCGAGGACCGCCTGACCGGGGCGCGGGGGGCCGTCGCCTCGACTCCCGGCGCGACGCTGGAGGTGCTGGCGACGTCCGGGTTGACGGTGTTGGAGGGGCGCCGGGTGGGCGAGGAGATCGTCGCGCGCTCCGACCGACCGGAGGCCGTGTTCGCCGCGAACGATCTCGTCGCCGTGGGCCTGCTCCAGGCGCTCGTGATGTCAGGCGACGTGCGGGTGCCGCAGGATCTCGCACTCATCGGATTCGACGACATCGACTTCGCGAGCGCCACGGTCGTGCCGTTGACCTCCATCCGGCAACCGCGGCACGAGATCGGCGCGACCGCGCTGCGCATCCTCCGCGAGGAGGCGACGGAGCCGGACCTTCCACCGCGCCGCATCGTCTTCCAGCCGGAACTCGTCGTGCGGGCCTCGACGGTCTCGTAGCCTCGCGCGACGGCGAGAGGGAGGACTGCGCACCAGCTGCGTCCCCTGCCAGGATTGGGGAATGACGATCCCTCAGCAGAACCCGTTCGCGGATGCGTCCGCCGAGACGTCCGCGACACGTGGGCGATCCGTCAACTCGCTCGCGGGCGCGATCGCGGTGTTCCTCGGCGGCTACCTGCTCCTCGCGGGATTCGCGGGCTTTCTCGGGCAGACGGCGCTCAGCGTCTTCGCGACGATCGGTGGGCGCCCGGCCCCGGCATATCCCTTCCCCCTGCTGGCGCTCGAGTTCCTGCAGTTCCTGTTCGCGATCGTCGTCGTCGTGGGCGGGCTCGTCCTCGGACGCCGGTCGACGACCGGAACCGTCCTCGGCGTCGGTGTGGTCATCATCGGCAGCCTGCTGACCTTCGCATTCCTCGGGCTCCGGCTCAACGGGATGCTGCCGATCCCCGGCGGGCGGGACGGCATCCCGTTCACCGCCGTGTTCGTGAACTCCTGGTTCGCGATCGTGTTCTTCGTGGGTGTGGCCTGGCTGCTCACCCGGGCTGCGCGACTCGGGTGGGTGGCGATCCTCGGCACGCTGATCCTCATCCCGCTGCCGATGGCGTTCCTGCTGGCGAACGTCGACAGCGGCGTCATCCAGATCGTGATGTTTCTGCTGAGCGGCATCGTCGGCGCGGCGATCATCATCGCCGGTCGCCCGCTCGAGGATCGGACGGTCGGCTGAACGTCAAGCGAAACACCGCCGCAACATCCCCGCCCTAGGCTCACAGCATGGGTGACCTGTTCGACGGCTACGGAGCCACCGCCACCCGGCGGCGCAGTGGTGCCTCGCCGTGGGACGAGATGTTCGGCGACATCGCCTCCGCGGGGCCCGACAACACCCGCGACGCCTACCGCGACATCCACACCGCCCTGTCGCGGATGACGCAGGACGAACTGCGCGGCCGCACCGAGGCCCTCGCCTCGTCGTATCTCGCGCAGGGCGTCACCTTCGACTTCGCGGGCGAGGAGCGGCCCTTCCCGCTCGACGCGGTGCCGCGGGTGATCCCGCAGGCCGAATGGCTCGACGTCGAAGCCGGCGTCAAGCAGCGGGTGCGCGCCCTCGAGCACTTCCTCGCCGACATCTACGGCGAGCAGCGCGCGGTGAAGGATGGCGTCATCCCGGCCCGCCTCATCTCGTCGAGCGAGCACTTCCACCGCGAGGCGGCTGGGATCGTGAGCGCCAACAACGTGCGCATCCAGGTGTCGGGCATCGACCTCATCCGCGACGAGAAGGGCGCCTGGCGGGTGCTCGAAGACAACGTGCGGGTGCCGTCGGGCGTCTCCTACGTCATCTCCAACCGCCGGGTGATGGCGCAGACGCTGCCGGAGCTGTTCATGTCGATGCGGGTGCGCCCGGTCGGCGACTACCCGTTCCGGTTGCTCGGCGCCCTCCGGGCCGCCGCCCCCGAAGGCGTCGAGGACCCGACGGTCGTCGTGCTCACGCCGGGCGTCTACAACTCCGCCTACTTCGAGCACACCCTCCTCGCGCGCCTGATGGGCGTCGAACTCGTCGAAGGCCGCGACCTGTTCTGCTCGGGCGGACGGGTGTGGATGCGCACGACCGCCGGCCCGACGCGGGTCGACGTGATCTACCGCCGGGTCGACGACGAGTTCCTCGACCCGCTGCAGTTCCGCGCCGACTCGATGCTCGGCTCGCCTGGACTCATGCTCGCCGCGCGCCTGGGCAACGTGACGATCGCCAACGCGGTCGGCAACGGCGTCGCCGACGACAAGCTCGTCTACACCTACCTGCCCGACCTCATGCGGTACTACCTCGGTGAGGACCCGATCATCCCGAACGTCGACACCTGGCGGCTCGAGGATCCGGCTTCGCTCGAAGAGGTGCTCGATCGGCTCGACGAACTCGTCGTGAAGCCCGTCGCCGGCTCGGGCGGCAAGGGCCTCGTGGTCGGCCCTGACGCGTCGAAGGCCGAACTCGACGACCTGCGTGTGCACCTGCGCGCCGACCCGCGCGGCTGGATCGCGCAGCCCGTCGTGCAGCTCTCCACGATCCCGACCCTCGTCGAAGACGGGATGCGCCCGCGGCACGCCGACCTGCGTCCGTTCGCCGTCAACGACGGGTCGGATGTCTGGGTGCTCCCGGGCGGCCTGACCCGGGTCGCCCTGCCCGAAGGTCAGCTCGTCGTGAACTCCTCGCAGGGCGGCGGCTCGAAGGACACCTGGGTGGTCGGGCTCGACCCGCTGCGCACCCTCGAGCACGACATCTCGGGACTCGTCGCCGACCAGGCCTCGGTCACCACCTCCATCCCGATCATCTCGGCGGAGTCGCACCTGCAGGATCACAACCCCGCCGACGCCCCCCGCCAGGACCAGCAGCAACAGCAGCAGCAGACCCTCTCGCGGGTTGAGTGCCGCGCGCAGCGCGGTGTATCGAAACCCACACCTGCGAGTGACTCGGGGGCGGTTTCGATACACCCGCCTCCGGCGGGCACTCAACCCGCGGGGGGTGCGTGATGCTGAGCCGCATCGCCGAGAGCCTGTTCTGGATCGGCCGGTACATCGAGCGCAGCGACGGCACCGCGCGCATCCTCGATGTGCACCTGCAGCTGCTGCTCGAGGATCCGTGGATCGAAGAGGACATCGCCTGCCGGTCGCTGCTGTCGGTGATGGGCACCGAGGTCGACGACGACGCCGAGGTGACCCGGGCCGACGTGCTCACGATCCTCGCGGTCGACCGCAACCAGCCGGCCTCCATCGCGTACTCCCTCAACGCCGCACGTGAAAACGCCCGCCGCGCGCGCGAGGTCGTCAACACCGAGCTGTGGGAGGTGCTCAACACCACCCGCGCCCGGATGCCGCGCAAGGTCGCGAGCGACAAGGTGCACGAGTTCTTCACCTGGGTGCGCGAACGGTCGGCGCTCGCCGTCGGCATCGTCGAGTCGGCGACCAACCGCGACGAGGCGTACCGCTTCTTCACCCTCGGTCGCTCGATCGAGCGCGCCGACATGACCGCGCGGCTGCTGGCCACGCGAAGCCTCACCGAGGCGTCGGGTCCGTCGTGGACGACGATCCTGCGCAGCGTCGGCGCCTACGAGGCGTACCTGCGCACCTACCGCGGCATCCCGAGCATGCAGAAGGCGGCGGAGTTCCTGCTGCTCGACCGGCAGTTCCCGCGCAGCATCCTCTACTCCGTCACCCGCGCCGAACAGCAGCTGCGCGAAATCGAGCCCCGCGCCGACCGCTTCGGGGTGAGCGACCACGCCCAGCGTCTGCTCGGGCAGATCCGCAGCGAGCTCGAGTACCGGGCCGTCGCCGACCTGATCTCGGATCTGCCGACCCACATGGATGCCGTGCAGCGCACCACGACGAGCGTCAGTGAGGCGATCCGCGCCCGCTACTTCCCGACGAACGACGTCGCGGCCTGGGTGGGTGAGACCACGTGAAACGACTGCGCATCAAGCACATCACCGGCTTCCACTACGAGGGCGAGGTCACCGCGTCGTACAACGAGACGCGGATGCTGCCGGTGAGCGCCGACGGGCAACTGGTGTTGTACTCCAACCTCGAGATCCTGCCGATCTCGAGCCACCACACCTACGTCGACTACTGGGGCACCCGGGTGTCGTCGTTCGAGATCCTCACCCCGCACTCCGACCTGTCGCTCACGGCGACCTCGCTCGTCGAGGTGCGCGACCGCGACCATCCCGAGCACCGGCTCGAGTGGACGGCGCTCGCCGACGAGATCGAGACGGCGACGGAGTACGTCGAGCAGCTCGGGCAGACCAACCGCACCCGCCCGCCGGCGGAGGTCGTGCAGCTCGCCCGCGACATCGTGGCGAAGGCCGGGTCGCCGTGCGAGGCGGCACTCGAGATCGCCCGCGAGATCGGCAACCGGATCGAGTACCTCTCCGGCTCGACCACGGTCTACACGACGGCTGCGCAGGCCTGGGAGCAGAAGAAGGGCGTCTGCCAGGACATCACCCACCTCGCCATCGGCGCGCTGCGCGCGGTCGGCATCCCCGCCCGGTACGTCAGCGGTTACCTGCACCCGAAACCGGATGCCGAGATCGGCGAGACCGTCACGGGCGAATCGCACGCCTGGGTCGAGTGGTTCTGCGGCGCGTGGAAGGGCTACGACCCGACCAACCTGATCGACATCGGCGACCGGCACGTCACGGTCGGCCGCGGCCGCGACTACGGCGACGTCGCCCCGCTCCGCGGGGTCTACGCCGGGCCGTACGGGTCGAAGCTGTTCGTGACCGTGGAGATCACCCGCGAGGCCTGACCCCACCCCGCGGGTTGAGTGCCCGCGCAGCGGGTGTATCGAAACCCGCCAACGGGTTGCTCGGGTCGGGCTTCGATACACCGCGCTGACGCGCGGCACTCAACCCGCGGAGGGCGGGACGGATCAGCCGCGGCCGCCGTTGGCGATCGCGACGAGGCGGTCGAAGCCCTCGTTGAGTTCGGTCTGGATGCTCTGCCGGCGCGGGTCGGCGAGGTGCCAGTCGACGATCTCGCGGGCGCCGTCGGCGAACGGGATGGTCGCGGTCCAGCCGGGCACGAGGGTCTTCACCCGGGTGTTGTCGAACACCACGGAGTGCGCCTTGTCGCCGAGCAGTCCCGGACCGGCGTCGGGCAGGACGCGGGCGATCGTCTCCGATGCCACGTGCACGAGTTCGGGAGTCACGCCGAGGGCCCCCCCGAGCATCCCGGCGATGGCGTCCCAGGTGAGCACCTCGTCGCCGGTGATGTGGATCGCCGAGCCGAGGGCGTGCGGGTTGCCGAGCAGGCCGACGAAGGCGCGCGCGAAGTCGCGGGAGTGGGTGAGGGTCCAGAGCGAGGTGCCGTCGCCGTGGATGACGACCGGCACGCCGCGCCGCATCCGGTCGAGCGCCGTCCAGCCGCCGTCGAGGGGGATGGAGCCGCCGTCGTAGGTGTGCGACGGTCGCACGATCGTCATCGGGAAGCCGCTGTCGCGGTAGGCGGCGACGAGCAGGTCTTCGCAGGCGATCTTGTCGCGGGAGTACTTCCAGTACGGGTTGCGCAGCGGCGTCGACTCCACGATCGGCAGGGCCGCCACCGGCTTCTGGTAGGCGGATGCCGACGAGATGAACACGTACTGTCCGGTGCGCCCGCCGAAGGTCTCGATGTCGGCGGACACCTGCGTCGGCAGGAAGGCGCGGAAGTTGACGACGACGTCGAACTCCTCGTCGCCGAGGGCCGAACGGATGCTGGCGGGGTCGGCGGCGTCGCCGGTGAGGTGCCGCACCCCGTCGATCGGCGCGCGCGTCGAGCCGATGCCGCGGGTGAGGTGCGTCAGCTCGGCGCCGCGGGCGAGCACCTCCCGGCTGACCGACGCGCTGATGGTGCCGTTGCCGCCGAGGAAGAGGATGCGTCGCGCCGTTGCCATGGCCTCAGGCTACCTCGGGCGTTTCGGCGAGAAAGCGGTTTCACGGTACCGTGGGAGCATGTCCACGCCAGCGCCGGCTCCCGAACAGCCGGCGCCGCGCAAGGGCTGGTTCCTCGACATCTCGCCGCTGCGCGAGAGCCCCGCGTACGCGCGATTCTGGACGAGCGGGGTCGCCGGCGGCATCGGCACCCAGCTGACCGCGGTGGCCATCGGCATCCATGTCTACGCCCTGAGCGGCTCGACGATCGCGGTCGCCCTGGTCGGCGGATTCGCCCTCCTCCCGATGATCGTGATGGGGGTGCTCGGCGGCACCATCGTGGATGCCTTCGACCGCCGCAAGGTGCTCATCGTGGCGTCGAGCATCTCCTTCGTGGCCCCGGTGGGGATCGCCGCACTGGCCTGGTTCGACGTGGAGCAGCTCTGGCCGTACTACGTGTTCACCACCCTGTCGTCGACGATCGGGTCGCTCGTGGGGGCGGCGCGGTTCGCCATCCATCCGCGTCTGGTGGAGCGCCGCCTGCTGCCGGCCGTCGCGGCCTGGAGTGGTCTCAGCGCCGGCCTGCAGGTCGCGGTGGGTCCAGCTCTCGCCGGCGTGCTCGTCGGCACGGTCGGCTTCGCCTGGACCTACACGATCGACATCGGTCTCTTCCTCATCGGGTTCTGGGGCATCGTGTCCCTCCCGCCGATCCGGCCGGAGGGCTCCAGTCGGGTCGGGCTGACGTCGTTGCTCGAGGGCATCCGATTCCTGCGCGGGGCGCAGAACCTCCGAGTGGCGATCGCGTTGCAGATCGCGGCGTTCGCGTTCGGCCGCAGTTACGCGATCCTCCCGGCGGTCGGCGCGCTCGTCGTCGGCGGCGGGGCTCCGACGGTGGGGATCCTGGCGGCGGCCGGGGCGGTCGGCGTCATCCTGAGCGGGGTGCTCTCGGGGCCGTTCGGCCGGGTGCGCCGGCACGGGCGGGCGATCGCGCTCGCGACCGGCGCGAACGCGATCGCGGTGTCGGCGTTCGGGGTGCTGCTGCTGATCTTCACCGCCACCCCGCGGGAGCTCGACGCGACCACCCCCGAGCTCGGGGTGCTGCTGAGTCTCGCCGGCGTCATCGTCGTCGCGGGGGCCGCCGACAGCATCGCGGGCATCTTCCGCACGACGATGATGCAGTCGGCGACCCCGGATGCCGTGCGCGGCCGGCTCCAGGGCCTCTTCACCCTCGTGCTGACCGCGGGTCCCCGGGTCGGCGACGTCTTCGCCGGCGTTCTCGCCGCGGTGGTCGCCCTGTGGTTCCCGTCGCTTGTCGGCGGCCTGCTGATCGGCGCGGTCGCGCTGGTCCTCTACCGACTGCGGCCGGGCTTCCGGCTGTACGACGCCAAGGAGCCCGTGCCGTGACCTTCGATGACGCCGACCGTCCCGCCAAGATCGCCCGCCTCACCGCCCTCCTCGCGGCGCGCGGCGCCGACGAGCTGGTCCTGACCTGTACCGAGAATCTCGCCTGGCTGTTCGACGGCGCCCGCGTCGCCGTGCCGTTCGCGGGGAGCCCGGTCTTGCAGGCGACGGTGACCCGAGACGGTGCGATCCGCGTGGACGCCCACGTCAACGAAGCCGCGCGTCTGCGCGACGAAGAGCTTCCGGGGGTCGACATCCGCGCGATCCCCTGGCACTCCGGGTTCCCGACCGGTCCGCTCGTCGACACCGCACTCGTCGCCGAGCTGCGGGCCATCCGCGCCGTGCTGCTGCCGGTCGAGCGGCAGCGCTATCGCGACCTGGGCCGGGATGCCGCGGTCGCGGTCTCGGCGGTGCTCCACTCCGTCGCCCCGACGTCGACGGAGTGGGAGGTCGCCGCCGACCTCGCCCGAGCGATCGTCGGCATCGGCGCCGACCCGGTGGTGATCCTCGTCGGCGGGGAGTCACGTCGAGCCGTCCGGCATCCACTGCCCACCGCCGCCCCGCTCGGCCGCCGCGCGATGATCGCCGTGGGCGTGAAGCGCCACGGACTCGTCGCGAGCCTCACGCGTTGGGTGCGGTTCGCCCCGACCGCGGACGACGCGCTCGACGCCGCCCTGCTCGAGGTCGAGGCGGAGGCCTTCGCGGCCACCCGTCCGTCCCGGCCGCTCACCGACGTGCTCGCCGACATCGCGGCGGCGTACCCGCGACACGGACTTCCCCCCGACTCCTGGGAGGGTCACCACCAGGGCGGGCCGGCGGGCTACCTCGGCCGCGACCCGAAGGCGACGCCGACGACGACGGATGCCGTGCTCGCCGGATCGGCGTACGCCTGGAATCCGAGCGTGCCGGGCGGCAAGGTGGAGGACACCGTCATCATCGACGCCGAGGGCGTCGAGGTGCTGACCGTCGACCCCGCGTGGCCCGTCACGACCGTTCACGGCCTGCGCCGCCCGTTGCCCCTCGACCGGTAGGAGACTCATGCCGAAGCTCACCGACATCCAGATCCGCGACCCGTTCGTGCTCGTCGCCGACGGCCGCTACCACCTGTTCGGCAGCACCGACCCGAACATCTGGAGCGGGCCGGCCACCGGATTCGACACCTACTGGAGCAACGACCTCGTCGACTGGCACGGACCGCAGCCGGCCTTCCGCCCGACCCCCGACTTCTGGTCGCACAGCGAATTCTGGGCGCCCGAGGTGCACGCCTACGACGGCGCGTTCTACATGTTCGCGACCTTCACGGCACCCGGCCGGCACCGCGGCACCCAGGCGCTCCGCGCGGAGCGACCCGAGGGTCCCTTCGAACCGTGGTCGGACGGACCGCTCACCCCGGCCGACTGGGAGTGCCTCGACGGCACCTTGTTCGTCGAAGACGGTCAGCCGTGGCTGGTGTTCTGCCACGAGTGGAAGGACACGATCGACGGGGAGGTGCGCGCCGTGCGGCTCACCCCCGACCTGCGCGGCACGATCGGCGACCCCGAGCTGCTGTTCACCGCGTCGCAGGCGCCGTGGGCGCGCACGTTCACGCACCGGTCGGTGCCGGAAGGTCGGCACCCCTACGTGACCGACGGATGCTTCCTCCACCGCACGACCGACGGCAGGTTGCTCATGCTCTGGTCGAGTTTCGGCGACTCCGGCTACGCGCTCGGCGTCGCGACGTCCACGACCGGGGAGCTCTCGGGCCCGTGGACGCAGGCCGACGAGCCCCTCTTCCCGCGCGACGGCGGGCACGGGATGATCTTCCGCGCCCTCGACGGCACGCTCTACCTGACGCTCCACCAGCCCAACGACACGCCCCACGAGCGCGCCCACTTCCTCCCCCTCGAGGAGACGGAGAGCGGGCTCACCCTCATCACCGC
>NZ_JBIIAW010000106.1:0-9121 GCF_044239695.1 Pseudolysinimonas sp.
CGTGACGGCCCCGACGGCCGCAGCGGTTGCGACGGCAGCGCAGGCGATGACCACGACGACGTCGCCGGCGGCGCGCTCCAGAAGCGTGGCGGGGATCGTCGGCAGGATCAGGGCCAGCCCGATGACGGTGCCGATGAACCGGGCGCCGCTGGAGCCGGGTCCCGTGAACCACCGATCGTGCGGAAACCGGGTCGCGGCGTCGTCGTCGTGGCTCACGACGTCTCGGTCGGGATCGGTTCGGCCGGCAACTTGCGCACCTTCGCCCGCCGACGACGGCGTTCCGGGATCATCGAGCGCATCTCCTCGAGCTTGCCGAAGCAGAGCAGCCGGTCGCCGGCCTCGAGCACGGTCCCCTTGCGCGGGTTCGGGATGACGGTCGACCCGCGGTTCACCGTGAGCACCGTGATGTCGCGGTCTCCGAGCTCGGATTCGCCCAGCGTCTTGCCGACGAAGTCGCCGTTGTTGTGCACCAGGATCTCGGCGACGCCGTAGCCGGTCGAGACGCTGAGCCGCTGCCGCACGTCGATCTCGGGGAAGGCCACCTGGTTGGCGAGGTAGTCGATGATCGCGCCCGCGACATCCAGCTGCGTCGCAGTCTCGATTCCCTCGAGGCCCGGCGAGGAGTTGACCTCCATGACAAGCGGTCCGTCGGCGCCTTCGAGCATGTCGACGCCCGCGATGCGCAGCCCCATGATCTGCGCCGAGCGCACGGCGACCTGCTCGTACTCGGGGGTGATCTCGATCTTCTCGACGCTGCCGCCGCGGTGCACGTTCGAACGGAACTCGTCGCCCTGCGCCGTGCGCCGCATCGCCGCGACGACGCGGTCGCCGACGACGAGGGCGCGGATGTCGCGGCCGCGGCTCTCGGCGACGAACCGCTGGATGAGCACGTTCTGCCGCGTCGACTGGAGGGTCTCGATGATCGCCTCGGCCGTCTTCACCTCCGGGGCGAGGATGACGCCGATGCCCTGGGTGCCTTCGAGCAGCTTGATGACGACGGGGGCTCCGCCGACGCGCTCGATGGCCGGGCGCACGTCGGCGCGGTTGCGCACGAACGCCGTCGCCGGCATCCCGATGTTGTGGCGGGACAGGATCTGGGTGGCCCGCAGCTTGTCGCGCGCGTTGGCGATGCCGTTCGCGGTGTTGGGCGTGTAGACATCCATCTGCTCGAACTGCCGCACGACGGCGGTACCGAAGTAGGTGATCGACGCCCCGATGCGCGGCAGGATCGCGTCGTAGTCCGACAGCGGGCGTCCGCGGTACTGGAGGTCGGGTTCGGCTCCGGAGAGGTCGATCGCGAACCGCAGGGTGTTGAGCACGCGCACCGTGTGACCGCGCTGCTCGGCGGCGGCGCGCAGCCGCGCAGTCGAGTACGACTTCGGGGCGCGCGAGAGGATCGCGAGTTTCATGGGGAGCCCTCGGGGTACGAGAAGATGGTGGCGTGGCCGAGCCCTCTCATTCAAACACCCCGGACCGGCAGGTGACGCTGGCGGGGTGGCGGGAATGGGTGCAACTTCCGGAGATCGGCGTGCCGTGGATCAAGGCGAAACTCGACACCGGGGCGCGCACGTCGTCGCTGCACGCCTACAAGATCAAGCGGTTCGACATGGACGGCGCCGACTGGGTGCGATTCCGGGTGCGGCCGTGGCAGGAATCGACCGAGGACGAGGTCGTCGTGGAATGCCCGGTGCACGACGTGCGCAGCGTCCGTAGCTCGTCGGGCCACGTGCAGGAGCGGATCGTCGTGAAGATGCGCCTCGAGCTGATGGGGCGTCGGGTGACCGCCGAGGTCACCCTCAGCAATCGCGACGCGATGGGTTTCCGGATGCTGATCGGCCGCCAGGCGCTGCGGCGCCGATTCGTCGTGGATGCGGGCAGCTCGTTCCTCGGCGGCCGGGCGCCCCGGCCCATTCGGCGTCGTAACAGGGGACGACCGGCAGAATCGACCACGTGACCGACCCGAGCTCCCCCGCGCACGACGCCGCCCCGGCCTGCTACCGGCATCCCGACCGTGCGACCTATGTGAGCTGCCAACGCTGCGGACGCCCGATCTGCCCGGAGTGCCAGACGCAGGCCGCGGTCGGCGTGCACTGCCCGGAGTGCGTGCGCGAGGCGCGCGCCGCGGCGGCGACGCCGGGGGCACGGGTCGCGCGGGCGCTGCGACCGGGACGCTCGATCGTCACCTACGTGCTCATGGGGCTCATCGCCGTCGCCTACGCCATCCAGTGGATCAGCGGGCAGGCGCTCACCTCGGCGTGGGTGCTCAACCCGACCCTCGTCGGCGCGGAACCGTGGCGCCTGCTGACCTCGGCGTTCCTGCACTCCCCGACCGCGATCATCCACATCCTGTTCAACCTCTACGCGCTGTACGCGTTCGGACCGGCCCTGGAATCGTTCCTCGGTCGGGCTCGGTTCCTCGCGCTCTTCCTCATCACCGCGGTCGGCGGCTCGATCGGGGTGCTCGCGATCTACGAGCTCGCGATCCTCACCGACGGCGCGATCATCGAGGCGACCGGCGGCTTCCTCTCGCCGAGCTCGGCGCTCGGCGCCTCGGGGGCGATCTTCGGCCTGATGGGTGCGTACCTTCCGCTGCGGCGGGCGATCGGGGTGAACGTCACCCAACTGCTGATCGTGCTCGGCATCAACGTCGTCATCGGCTTCGTCGCGGGCGGCATCGCGTGGGAGGCGCACCTCGGTGGGCTGGCTGTCGGTGCCGCGATCGGCACCGTGTTCCTGCGCACCCGTCGGCGCGAGCAGCGAAACGTGCAGATCGCGGCGATCGCCGGGATCGCGGCCGCGCTGCTGGTGGTGTTCGCGCTGTTCGTGGCGAGCGCCCCCGCCTACTACGGTCTCTGACGGCTCCCCCGTCGCCCGACCGTGAGGGATCCCGTCGTCTCGTCACCTCCTTAGGCGATCGAGACGACGTGGTTTACCCTCGAATGGGGGCCGTGCCGTCGACCTCTCCCGAACGCGGAAGGAGGTTCCGATGTCCCGATCCCCGTCCGGCGGATCAGGCGCTCATCCGCATTCCTTCGCGACCATCGAATCCCCCGGCCTGCCGAGCGTCCAGGTCGACCTGCCTTCGGAGTGGGTCGATGGCGGCGTCACCTACACCCTCACCCGTCTCGAGGCCACGGCCTGGGAGGTCGCCGTCGATGGCGTGCAGCTCGGCCTCCTCACCCACCTGCCTCCGATGATCATCGGCGACGAGGCGGCCTGGCGCATCGGCGACCCGAACGAGCAGTCGCTCGGGGTGGGAGTGAGCTGGGCGTCGTGGGAGGACGCCGTCGCGAACCTCGGCGACTACCGGCGCGAGTACTGACCGCTCCGGCGGCCTACTCCCAGAAGCCGTCGTGCACGGCGGCGGCTTCGTCGACGAGCGCGGGGCCGGCGACATCCACCGGTCGGCCTCCGGCGGCGAACACCTCGCGGCAGGGCAGGGCCAGTGTCGGCTCCCCGTCCTGCGCGGGGACCATGTCGCGCAGGGCATCCTCGCCGAGGGCGTAGACCACGCGCCCGATGCCCGACCAGTAGATCGCGCCCGCGCACATCGCGCACGGCTCGGTACTCGTGTACAGGGTGCTCGCGCGCAGCTCGTCGTGGGAGAGTGCCCGGGCGGCCAGCCGCACGACGTTGGTCTCGGCGTGCCCGGTGGGGTCGCGCTCGGTGACGACGGAGTTCATCCCCTCGACGACGCGCCCGTCGGGGGCCACGACGATCGAGCCGAACGGATGATTGCCGCCGGCTCTGGCCTGCGCGGCCAGGGCGATCGCGTGCCGGAGGTGCCCCGCGTCTTCGACGGAGACGACACGGGGTTCGGGCGCGGAGGTCATGAGGCCACGATGAGGGCAGTGCCGGATGCCGCCGCGAGCGCCGCGCCGTCGTCACCGATATCGCCCGCGGTCACCCAGGTCTCGAACTCGTCGAGGGTGCCCACCATCCCGAGGTCGCGGCGCCCCAGCTTCGTGGCGTCGGCGACCAGCAGGCGCCGGACCGAGGCGTCGATCATCGCCCGCTTGACCTCGGCCTCGGGGAGGTTGACGTTCGTGATGCGGCCCCGGTCGTCGATGCCGGTGCAGCCGATGATCGCCAGGTCGACGTGCATCCCGGCGAGGGCGCTCGAGACCATCGGGTTCACCAGGGAGTGCTGCAGCGGGCGCAGCGTGCCGCCGGTCAGCAGCACCGTGAACCGCGGGATGGCGGGTTCGAGCGCCAGCGCGATCGACAGCCCGTTCGTGATCACGACGAGGTCGGTGAGGTCGGAGCGGGCGACGAGGGCACGTGCGACGGCGAGGGTGGTCGAGCCGACGTCGAGCAGGATGCTGGCGCCGTCGGCGACCAGGCCCGCCGCGCGACGGCCGATGCGCTTCTTGGTGTCGGCGTCGAGTTCGGCGGTGGTCTCGACCGAGGCCTCGCGCACGGAACCGGTGGCGGGCAGGGCCCCGCCGTGCACCCGCCGCAGCACCCCCGACCGCTGGAGCCCGTCGAGGTCGGCGCGCACGGTGACGTCGCTCACGCCGAGCTCCGACGACAGGGTGGCGACCGAGACGAATCCGTCGACGGCCAGGCGCTCGAGGATGGCTTCCCGTCGCGCCTCGGGTGGGGTGCTGTCTTCGATCTTCACTTCGCAAACCTTTCGAAAGCACAAGCGGCGGTTTCCTTATCCTAAACGCGTGCCTCCGATCACCCAGCACGTCGCGCAGCTCGCCGACGGCCGCGAACTCATCTACTTCGACGACGCCGACACCGCCCTCGGACCGGCGCGCGCCGTGGATGCCCGCGTGCTCGACCCGCGCCCCGCGACCGCGACGATGCGCCAGGACGTGCTGACCGGCGACTGGATCTCGATCGCCGCCGGGCGCCAGAACCGGGTGTTCCTGCCACCGGCCGACCGCGACCCGCTTGCGCCGCAGTCGCCGAGCAATCCCTCGGAGATTCCGGCGCACTACGACGTCGCGGTCTTCGAGAACCGCTCCCCCTCGTTCGGACCCGGGCTCGCCGGCATCCCCGACTCGCCGCGCGGTCTCGACGACCTCGCCGAACTCGGCCTCGGTCGCACGCGCGCCGCGGTGGGCCGCTGCGAGGTGGTGTGCTTCAGCCCCGAGACCGAGGGGTCGCTCGGCGGCCAGACGGTGAGCCGCGTACGTACCGTCGTGGAGGCGTGGGCCGAGCGCACAGCAGCCCTCTCCGCGCTGCCCGGCATTCAGCAGGTGTTCCCGTTCGAGAACCGCGGCGTCGAGATCGGCGTCACCCTCCACCACCCGCACGGGCAGATCTACGCCTACCCGTACATCACGCCGCGCACGCAGCGAACGCTCGACGCCCTCACCCGCACGGCGCCCGACCTGTTCCAGCGCATCCTCGACTTCGAGCGGGCGGGCGATCGGGTCGTGCTGGCCGGGGAGCACTGGACCGCGTTCGTGCCCTTCGCCGCCCGCTGGCCGGTCGAGGTGCACCTGCTGCCGCACCGCCACGTGCCCGACCTCGCGGCGACGACCGACGCCGAGCGCGACGAGCTGGCGGTGCTCTACCGACGGCTGTTGCGCGGGGTCGACGCGCTGTACGACACCCCGACGCCGTACATCGCCGCCTGGCATCAGGCCCCGGTGCACGTCGCCCGCGACACCGCCCGGCTGCACCTGCAACTCACCTCTCCGCGACGGGCGGTCGACAAGCTGAAGTTCCTCGCCGGCTCCGAGGCGGCGATGGGTGCCTGGATCGGCGACGTGCTGCCCGAGCAGACGGCTTCGCAGCTGCGCACGGCTCTCGAGGCGGTCGACGCGTGAGCGCCGGCATCCGCTCGCTCTTCCGTGCTGCCTACAGGGCCGACCCGCTCGGCGTCTGGTCGGCCCCCGGGCGCGTGAACCTGATCGGCGAGCACACCGACTACAACGACGGCTTCGTGCTGCCGTTCGCCATCGACCGCCGCACCACGGTCGCCCTCGGGTTGCGCGACGACAACGTGATCCGGCTGGCGAGCACCTTCAGCGATGAGACCGTCTCCCTGACCCTCGCCGACCTCGACGCGGCCGTCGCCGGCGGTCGGGTGACCGGCTGGGCGGCGTATCCGCTCGGCGTCGCGTGGGCGCTGGGGCAGCTGGATGCCGACCTCGCCGGTGCGCGCGGCGTCGACCTGCTGATCGACTCCGACGTGCCGGTCGGGGCCGGGCTGTCGTCCTCCGCCGCGATCGAGAGCGCCGTCGCCGTCGCCCTCGACGAGGTGTGGGCGCTCGGCCTCGACCGTCGCACCCTGGCCCGCGTCGGGCAGCACGCCGAGAACGCCGTCGTCGGCGCGCCGACCGGCATCATGGACCAGTCCGCGTCGCTGCTCGGCATCCGGGATGCCGCGGTCTTCCTCGACTGCCGAACCCTCGAGACCCGCACGATCCCGCTCGACCTCGCGCCGAACGACCTGGCCGTGCTCGTCATCGACACCCGCGTGCACCACTCGCACGCCACCGGCGGCTACCGCGACCGCCGCGCGTCCTGCGAGGCCGGGGCGGCAGCCCTCGGGGTGCCCGCGCTGCGCGACCTCGGGGTCGACGACCTCTCGCGCGCCGAGGGGATGCTCGACGATGTGACCTTCCGCCGCGTGCGGCACGTCGTCACCGAGAACGCCCGCGTGCTGAGCACCGTCGACGCGCTGGGCTCGGGCGGGCCCGCCGCGATCGGTTCACTGCTGGATGCTTCGCACGTCTCGATGCGCGACGACTTCGAGATCTCGGTGCCGGAACTCGACCTCGCGGTGTCGGTGGCGCGGGAGAACGGTGCGCTTGGGGCGCGGATGACCGGCGGCGGGTTCGGCGGGGCGGCGATCGCGCTCGCGCCCGTCGCAGAGCTCGAGCGGATCGGGGCGGCCGTCGTGGACGCGTTCGCCGGGGCTGGTTTCGCGGCGCCCGAGTTGTTCCCGGTGACCGCGTCCGACGGCGCACGGCGCGAGGACTGACCGACCTCGGACCGCGTCGGAGAAACGAGAAAGCCCCGGGATGCCCGGGGCTTTTCTACTGCTGGGGTACCTGGACTCGAACCAAGAACAACTGAACCAGAATCAGCCGTGTTGCCAATTACACCATACCCCAATGGCCCTGAGCCGAAGCCGGACCGACTGACCACTCTACCGCACCGGGAGCACCCGTCGACGCGCCCCGGGGCCGCGGACGATCAGGTCACGACCTCGAGCATCTTGCGGCGGGAGGTTCGTCCTCGCCGGATCGCCACCCGAGACGGCGAGACCCCGAAGTGGGCGGCGACGGCCCGTTCGACGGCGTCGTTGGCCGCGCCCTCGATCGCCCGCTCCCGCACGTAGACGATCAGCGCGCCGTCGGGACCTTCCTCGACGAGCGGACCCTTCGACGAACCCGGCTTGACGTGCACGGCGACGAGCTCCGCCATCCCGATCAGCCGAGGTGCCGGCGGAAGCGCTCGAGGCGGGCGAGCGTCGCCTCCTTGTCGAGGATCTCCATCGACTCGAACAGCGGCGGCGAGATGCGCCGACCCGACAGCGCGGTGCGCAGCGGACCGAAGGCATCCCGGGGCTTGAGGCCCGCGCCCTCGATGAGTTCGGCGCGCAGCGCCTCCTCGATCGCGGCGGTCGAGAAGTCGTCGAGCTGCTGGAGCACGGCGGAGGAGGCCTCGAGGATGCGACGGGCCTGGTCGGCGTCCTTCGGCAGCGCGTCGTCGTCGTAGGTCAGCGCGTCGGTCGGCGTGAACAAGAAGGCGAGCAGGCCGGGCGCTTCGGAGAGCACCGTCATCCGCTCCTGGACGAGCGGCGCGGCCTCGCGCAGGATCGCCTGCTGGTCGGGCGTCGGCGGGTCGGCGACGAGCCCGGTCAGGTAGGGCAGCAGCCGCGCCTGGAAGTCGTCGGGGGCGAGCATCCGAATGTGGTCGCCGTTGATCGCGTCGGCCTTCTTCTGGTCGAAGCGGGCCGGGTTCGGGTTCACGTTCACGATGTCGAACGCCTCGGTGAACTCGGCTTGAGTGAACACGTCGCGGTCGGCGGCGATCGACCAGCCGAGCAGCGCGAGGTAGTTGAGCAGACCCTCGGGGATGAACCCGCGATCCCGGTGGTGGAACAGGTTCGACTCGGGGTCGCGCTTCGACAGCTTCTTCGAGCCCTCACCGAGCACGAGCGGCATGTGGGCGTAGCGCGGGATGACGTCGGTCACCCCGATCTCGATCAGCGCGAGGTACAGGGCGATCTGCCGCGGCGTGGACGAGAGGATGTCCTCCCCCCGCAGCACATGCGTGACGCCCATGAGCGCATCGTCGACCGGGTTCACGAAGGTGTAGAGCGGGGCGCCGTTCGGGCGCACCACCACGAAGTCGGTGAACGAGCCCTGCGGGAAGGTGATCTCACCGCGGATCAGGTCGTCGAAACTCAGGTCGGAGTCGGGCACCCGCAGGCGCAGCGACGGCTGACGGCCCTGCGCCCTGAAATCTGCGCGCTGCTCCTCCGTCAGGTCGCGCTCGAAGTTGTCGTAGCCCTGGCGCGGGTCGCGGCCGGCGGCGACGTTGCGCGCCTCCATCTCGTCCGGGGTGACGAAGCTCTCGTAGAGATGCCCCGACGCCTTCAGCCGCTCGACGATCTCCAGGTAGATCTCCGTGCGCTGCGACTGCCGGTAGGGCCCGTGCGGGCCGCCCTTCTCGACGCCCTCGTCCCAGTCGATGCCGAGCCAGGTGAGCGCGTCGATCAACTGGAGGTAGCTCTCCTCGCTGTCGCGGGCGGCATCCGTGTCCTCGATGCGGAACACCATCTTGCCGCCGGTGTGGCGCGCGTAGGCCCAGTTGAACAGGGCGGTGCGCACCATCCCGACGTGGGGCGTGCCGGTCGGGCTCGGGCAGAAGCGGACGCGCACATCGGTGCCCATGGCGGTGGAGAAGGGGAGCGCTGACACCCTTGCGAGCTTAGGGCGCGGGGCTCAGGGCGCGGAGACCCGTCGCCGACTGTCGAGCAGTGCCCACGCCGCGCCCCCGGCCAGTGCGAGCGCGATCACGGCCCCGGCGAGCAGGGTCGGCGCCGAGGGCTGCACGATCGACTCGCCGGCCAGCGCCTGCACGGTCACCAGCGCGAGCACGGCGACGTAGCCCGCCGCGCCGAGCGCCACGAGCCGGGCCCGGGTGC
>NZ_JBIIAW010000107.1:0-9047 GCF_044239695.1 Pseudolysinimonas sp.
GCGCTGGCGGGTGTACCCCGCTGTGTTGAGGTTGGCGATGTTCTGGCCGACGACATCCATGCCCGCCCGGGCAGCCCGAAGGCCCGAGGCGGCGGTCGACAGCAGGCCGAAGGTGCTGGCCATCAGCCCTCCCCGTCGAGGATGCGTCCGGGGGCCACGTCGGTGGCCGCTCCGCCCCGGGCGTCGTAGAGCCCGGAAGTGAGGTCGAGGGAGGCGAGGGTCTCCTGTGTGGACTGGGTCGCGGCCCGGAGGTACTGCACGTTGGCGTCACGCACCTCCGCGATCTGGGTTGTGAGATCGGTGAGGGCGCGTTGGTGGGCCTCGAAGGTCTCACGCCAAGCAGATGTGGGGGCGGCGGCGATGATCGAGCCCAAGGTGTGCTCCGCGGCGTTCCACTCGTCGGCGACGTCGCCGGCGGCGATCGTGCGCTCCAGCCCCGAGGCGCGGAGGCGGTCGAGCACCTGCTCGACCTCGCGGGTCGCGAAGGGCAGCCAGCGCGATTTGCCGGCCGTGAGCAGCAGTCGCTCCTCCTCGAGCTTGAACTGCAGGAGCTCGAGAAGCTCGCGTTCACGCCAGAGCAGTGTGGACAGCTCCTGGGCACCCATTGCGCCCTCCTCTCTTCACGGCTCACTTTCGGCAGACGACCCGGAACCGTAAGGCGAACGTTGGTGTTCGTACCTGCGAATGGCCTGTACCCCTGCCGACTCCCCCATTGGGGGCCCGCCCGGAGTGGGGGGTAGCAAGGGGGTAGACAACCCTGCTTTCGTTCGGGTGTCGGACCTCGAGTTCCGGCGGACTCGCTGGGGGTCCACCGGGATGCTGGGAATGGATGATGTCCGACGCAGGCGACCCAACCCGAATAGGGGCGCCCGAACCCCGGCACCCATCTGTGCTTCCTGGGGGGGGACCACCATGCGCCGAACCGCGCGGGATCAACTCATCATCGACAACCTGCCGCTCGTCGGCTATCTCGTCTCCGAGATCTGGGGCCGCGCCACGCACCTGTCGCGCGACGACCTGGCCTCGGCCGCGTCGCTCGGGCTCGTGATGGCCGCCGACTCCTTCGACCCCGAGCGGGGCGTGCCGTTCGGCGCCTACGCCCGCCGCCGGATCACCGGCGCGATCGCCGACGAGATGCGCAGCGCCGACTGGGCCACCCGCACGATGCGCACCCGCATCAAGGAGACCCTCGCGGTGCAGGAGACCCTCACTCGCGCGCTCGGTCGCACCCCCGAGGTCGGCGAACTGAGTCAGGCCCTCGGCGTCGACAACGCCACGGCCCGCGCCGCGCTCGACGACGCCGGCACCGTCACCACCGCGCTCGACGAGCACGTCACCGACACCGTCGCCGCGCAGATCGCGAGCCCGGAGGACTCGATGATCGACGGCGAGCGCACCGCGTTCGTGCGGGCGGCCGTCGAGGCTCTGCCCGAGAAGATGCGCTACCTCGTCGAGCAGATCTTCTTCGCGGACCGCAGCGTCACGGAGCTGGCGGCGGAGATGGGGATCACCCACTCGGCGGTCTCGCAGATGCGCTCGGAGGCGATGCGCCTGCTCAAGGACGGCATCGCCACCCACTACGGCGATGAGGGGGATGCTCCCGTCGAACCCTCATCCCGGATCGCGCCGGCGCGCCGCAGCGCCTACCTCGCCGCGCTCGCCGACTTCGGCACGTCGCGCCTGCGGGCCGCGACCACGTCCCCCGTTGTGGGGATCCGGGCCGCGGGCTGACCGCTAACGGAAAACATCCCTCGACCGACAGTCCTCGTTACCGGACCACGGATGGGCCGGTGCACCACACCCACATCATGGAGGAATCACAATGGGTATGCAGATCAACACCAACATCGGCGCGCTGAACGCGTACCGCAACCTGTCCGCCACGCAGTCGAACATGGACAAGTCGCTCGAGAAGCTCTCGAGCGGCCTCCGGATCAACCGCGCGGCTGACGATGCGGCCGGGCTCGCCATCTCGGAGGGCCTGCGTTCGCAGGTCGGAGGCCTGAAGGTCGCCGCCCGCAACGCGCAGGACGGCATCTCGGTCGTGCAGACCGCGGAAGGCGCGCTGGGCGAGACTCACTCGATCCTGCAGCGTCTCCGCGACCTCGCGGTCCAGGCGGCCAACGACTCCAACAACACCGAGGCTCGTGCCAACATCACGACCGAGGCGACCCAGCTGGTGGAGGAGCTCGACCGCATTTCCGCGTCGACCAACTTCAACGGCACGAAGCTCCTCGACGGCACCGCCGGCACCCTGAACTTCCAGATCGGTGCCGACGGCGACTCGACGAGCTCCATCGGCGTCGACCTCTCGGGCGCGGATGTCAGCGCGATCGCCGACAACCTGAACACGGGTCTCTACACGCGGACCGGCGCTGTCGCTGCCGGAACCGTCGCGGGCAACTGGACCTTCACGCAGGGTGGCGTGGTCTCGACGGTCGCCATGGGCACCGCCGGTACCTACACCAACGTCGGCGAGGTCGCTTCTGCCCTCAACGGCGACGCCGGCTTCTCGAACAACTTCGTCGCCTCGGTCAACACCGACGGCGACCTGGACGTTCGCTCGAAGATCGGCAGCGCTGCGGTCACCGTCGCGGGAACCGGCTACACCGCCGGCGCCGGCGCTGCGGCCGACCTGGACTTCTCCAGCCACGCGGCCGCGCAGGCCTCGATCACCCTGATCGATCAGCAGATCAGCGATGTCTCGACGGCGCGTGCCAACCTCGGTGCGGTTCAGAACCGGTTCGAGTCGGCGATCAACACGATCAACGTCGCGACCGAGAACCTCACCGCGTCGGAGAGCCGCATCCGCGACACCGACATGGCGTCGGAGATGGTCGAGTTCACGCGGGCGCAGATCCTCTCGCAGGCCGGTGTCGCCATGCTCGCGCAGGCGAAGTCGGCTCCGCAGAGCGTTCTGCAGCTGCTCCAGTAACACCCGTTCGGCGTCCGGCCGGCCGCGTTCGCGCGACCGGCCGGACACCGGCACCCCCGCTCCATCCGCGGTGCTCCGCGGCTCCACGAAAAGGATCCACTCATGGCGTTGGGAATCGACGGCCTGGTCTCCGGCCTCGACACGACGTCGCTCATCGACGCCCTCATCTCCGCCGAGGCGGGCACGCAGCGGATCCTGTCGACGAAGGTCTCGACCAGCCAGAAGCTGGTGACCGACTTGCAGACCCTCAACTCCTCGGTCGCGGCGCTCGCGGCCAACGCCACCTCGTGGTCGACGCCCGACAAGCTGCGCAGCGTCACCGCCTCGTCGTCCGCCTCCAGCGTCGCGGTCACCGCCGACGCCACCGCGACGCCCGGCTCCCTCACCTTCACCGTCGACCGTCTCGCGACGCCGCAGATCTCGGTCAGCGCCGCGATGACGTCGTGGTCGGGCGGGTCGACCGTCACCCTCGTTGACGCCGCGGGGACGACGACCGAGGTCGCCGCCGGGGCGTCCCTCGCCGACCTCGCCGCCAACATCAACGCCGCCGGCACGGGCGTGACCGCGACCCTCGTCGCCTCGGGGGTCGACTCGGGAACCGGCGACCCGAAGTACCGCCTGCAGTTGAACGGGGCGACCGGAGCCGACGGCGCGTTCTCGTTCTACGACGGGACGGCCGCCGACGTCACCGGCGGCACCGCCAGCGACCTGCTCGCGGCTCCCGGTGCGGCGACCGTGAGCACCGCCCAGGATGCCGCGGTCACGCTCTGGGCGGGCACCTCCGCCGCGCAGGAGATCACCTCGACGAGCAACGCGTTCGCCGACCTGCTGCCCGGCGTCGACATCACCGTCTCGGCGGTCGAGAGTTCGCCCGTGACGCTCTCGGTCGCGCGCAGCACCGCCACCGCCACGAACGCCGCGACGAACCTCGTCACCGGGGTCAACGCCATCCTCACCTCGATCCGCACCAAGTCGGCGGTGACGACGACGACCGGCACCGACGGCTCGCCCGCCGTGAGCGCGGGATCCTTCACCGGCGACGGGCAGGTGCGCGCGCTCAGCGCGGCGCTCAGCCGTGCGGTCATGGATCCGGTCGACGGCGAGTCGCCGTCGACGATCGGCATCACCATCACCCGCACCGGATCGATCGAGTTCGACGCGACCAAGTTCGCCGCCGCGCTCGCCGCCGATCCGGCGAAGACGCAGGGAATGCTCGCCGACATCGCGGCGCGCATCGCCGACGTCGGCGACGCGGCCTCGAACAAGATCGACGGCACGATCACGACCCGCATCACGAGCAAGCAGAGCTCGATCACCGACCTCCAGTCGCAGATCGCCGACTGGGACGACCGCCTCGCGACCCGTCGCAGCCGGCTCGAGTCGGTCTACGCCTCGATGGAGACCGCGCTGTCGGCCCTCCAGTCGCAGTCGTCCTGGCTCAGTGCCCAGCTCAGCACCACGACCTCGGGGAGCTCGACGTGACCTACCCGTCCGGCAACGACTTCCTGCGGGAGAGCGTGCTCTCCGCGAGCCCCGCGCAGCTCGTCACGATGCTCTACGACCGGCTGCTGCTCGATCTCGCCCGAGCCGAAGACGCGCAGCTCTCCGGCTCGTGGGCGGCGGCGAGCGCCAACCTGCTGCACGCGCAGGACGTCGTCGCCGAGCTCAGTTCATCGCTCGACGTCACCGCCTGGAAGGGCGGGCCCGATCTCCTGGCGATCTACGCCTATCTGACCAAGCAGCTCATCGCGGCGAACGTCGGCCACGACGTCGCCCTCACCCGCGAATGCGCGAGCCTGCTCGGCCCGCTGCGCTGGGCGTGGCTCGCCGCGGCACAGAATCTGACGTCGGCGACCGAAGCTACCGGGGGGCAGTCCATTGCCGTCGTCGCCTGATGACGCGACCGATGACACCGGCGCCCGCTGGTTCGAGATCCTCGCGGACTTCGAGCTGCAGCTGGCGCGGGTCGATCTGCTCGCCGCGGAACTCGCCGAAGCCGGGGTCGTGCTCTCGCCCGACGAACGCGCCGGCCTGACCCCGACGGGCGATCCGGGGCCGCTGAGCGACTCCGAGCGCCGTCGCGCCCTCGCCATCCTCGAGGCGCAGAAGGCCGCGATGGCGCAGTTGGAGCGGCTCCGGCTCGAACTCGCGCGACACATCGGGATGACGAAGGCCGCCACCGTGCGCATTCCCGACTCGGTGTATCTCGACCGCATCGCCTGAGGCGTCGACCGGTGGCCCCCGGAGTGGGGCGTGCCCGGCGCTTACGCCCCTGGTGGGGCCGCCGACAGTCGGATCTGAGCACGGATAGCTCTCATCCCGGCCACGGATCGGCCGCCACCGCCTTGTGCGAAAGGGGCAACGTCCGTGTTCGACTCCGTCACGTTCCAGGCGCTGAACAGCGCCCTCGACGGCCTCGCCGCACGGCAGCGGGCGGTCGCCAACAACATCGCGAACGTCAACACCGCCGGCTATCAGGCGCAGCGCGTGTCCTTCGAGGATGCCCTCGCCGACTCCGTCGCCCGCGGCAACGGGTCGGTCACCGCGACGACCGCCCGATCGCTCGAGCCCACTCGTCAGGACGGCAGCAACGTCAACCTCGACACCGAGACGCTCTCGAACATCGACACGGTGCTGCGCTACCAGTTCGCCGCCAACGCGATGGACGGGCAGTTCTCGTCGATCCGCACCGCCCTGAAGTGGAGCTGAGATGACCTTCGACGCGATCGGCATCGCCGGCACCGCCCTCTCGACGAACCGCAAGTGGCTCGACGCCATCTCCGACAACATCGCCAACGTCAACACCGCCCGCCGCACCGACGAAGCCGCCTTCCAGGCGCGCTACCTGCAGATCGAGGCGGGCGAGGGCACCTCTGGCGTCTACGTGAAGGCCGACCTCTACGGCGACGCGGAGGGCCGGCTCGCCTACGACCCGACGAACCCGCTCGCCGACGCGGACGGGATGGTGCGGATGCCCGACATCGATCTCGCCGAGCAGATGACGTCGCTCATCATCGCCCAGCGCGCGTACGCGGCCAACGCGGCCGTCGTCGACCGGGCCCGCGAGACCTACCTCGCCGGCCTCCAGATCGGCCGCTCGTGACCGGCATCGGCGGCGTCGGCGCCGTCGCCCCCACCGCCTACCTGACCCCGGCAACGTCGGGCGTGCAGTCGATCGCCGGCACCGCATTCGGCGACGCGCTGACCTCGGCGATCGACGGCGTCTCGGCCGCGCAGAGCGAGTCCAGTCGGCTCGCGATCAAGGCCGTCACCGGCGACCTGACCGACATCCACGACGCCACCATCGCCGCCGCCCGCGCCTCCGTCACCCTGGAGCTCGTCGCGGCCGTGCGGAACAAGGGCGTCGAAGCCTTCACCGAGATCATGAGGATGCAAGCCTGATGCCCACGCAGGTCCGCGGCGCTCTCGAGCGCGCACTCCACGCCCTTCGCGAGTTCACCGTCGCCCAGCGCACCCTCGCGCTCATCGGTCTCGCCGTGCTGGTGGTCGGCGCGATCGCCGTCGGCGCGTGGATCACCCGCCCGCAGTACGTGCCCCTGTATTCCGGCCTCCCGGGCGCGGACGCGAGCGCGATCGTCGAGCAGCTCGAGGCGGCGGACGTCGCCTACGAGCTCGCCGACGGAGGGACCACGATCATGGTGCCGCAGCAGGACGTCGCCGCACAGCGCATCGCCGCCGCCGCGGCCGGGCTGCCCGGCTCGGAGTCGGGCGGCTACGCGCTGCTGGACTCGATGGGCGTCACGGCGAGCGAGTTCCAGCAGAGCGTGACCTACAAGCGAGCGCTCGAGGGCGAACTCGCCCGCACGCTCCAGGGCCTCTCCGGGGTGACCGCGGCCAGCGTCCAGCTCGCGCTCCCCGAGGAGTCGGTCTTCGTCGCCGAGCAGGCGCCGGCGACCGCCGCGGTGTTCCTCGAGACCGCGTCGGGCCGCACGCTCTCGGTCGACCAGATCATGTCGGTGCAGCACCTCGTGTCGTCGAGCGTCCCCGGCCTCGCGGTCGAGGACGTGTCGGTCGTGGATGCCGACGGCACCCTGCTCAGCGCGACGACCTCGGGTTCGGCCGACCAGGCCGCGAGCGACTACGAGACGAGTGTGCGCGAGCGCGTCCAGACGATGCTCGACCAGATCGTCGGCGTCGGCAATGCCACCGTCGCGGTGAGCGCGCAGGTCGACGCCGCCTCCGCCCAGCAGACCTCGGAGACGTTCAGCGCCCCCGAGGAAGGCGACCTCGTGCTTCAGGAGTCGACGACGGCGGAGATCTACGGCTCGGGGGCGACCGCGGACGGGGAGCAGACCGGCGTGCTCGGCCCCGACAACATCGCGGTGCCGAACGACGCCGCCGCGACGGACGGCACGACCACCGACGACGGCTACAGCAACACCACGGCCGATCGCGTGAACGCCATCAACAAGGTCACCGAGGTGCGCACCATCCCGGCCGGCACGCTCGTGAAGCAGAGCATCTCGATCGCGATCGACGAAGCCGCGGCCGAGGGGATCTCGGCGAGCAAGATCGAGGAGCTCGTCGCGGCCGCCGCCGGCATCGACACCGAGCGCGGAGACGCCGTCGCGGTGGAGGTCGTCGCGTTCGCCGCCGCCGCCAACGCCGAGACCGCGGGCGCCGCGCTCGACGCCGCGAAGGAGGCCGAGTCCCAGGCGCAGTTCCAGGAGCTGCTCCAGACCGCGATCATCGCCGGCTCCGTCGTGCTCGTGTTCGTGATCGGCATCGTCGTGCTCGGCCGCTCCCGCCGGCGTGGTCGCCCCGCCTCGGTCGACCTCGGCCCGGTGCCGGCCACCCCCGTCGGGCCCCTGCTCGACGACCTCGCCGACCAGCCCGTCGTCGCCGGATTCGCCGCGCCGCCCCAGGTCACGGCGACCGACGTCGCCCCGACGCCGGAACCCGACACCGAGCTGTCGCGCGCGCGCGCCGCGGTCGACTCGCTCGCCCGCACCGACCCGCAGCGCACCGCGGAGTACCTCCGTCGTCTGATGGATGAGCCGGCGGGTGCCCGATGACCTCACGACTCAGCGGATTCAGCGGTTCCCAGAAGGCCGCGCTCGTGCTCATGCAGCTCCCGCGCGAGCGCGCCGCCGAGGTGCTCCGGCGTCTCGACGAGGACGTCGCCGAAGAGCTCGCGCAGCAGATCGCGCGGCTGAAGACGATCGACGACGCCGTCGCCGGCGCCGCGATGATCGAGTTCCACAGCCGCGCCGCCGCGGCCGGCACCCCGACCCGGGGCGGCCGCGAAGCCGCCGAGGATCTCCTCCAGGCGACCTTCGGCGAGGAACGGGCGAACGCCCTGGTCAGCCGTCTCGCCTCGTCGATGGCGGGGCGTCCGTTCGAGTTCCTCGACGCCGCCGACCCGGCCGCGATCGCGGTGCTCATCGCCGACGAGATGCCGACGACGATCGCGCTGCTGCTCATCCATCTCTCGCCGCGCACCTCGTCGGGCGTGCTGTCGCGCCTGAGCCCGGCCGTGCGGGTGGAGGTCGCCCAGGCGGTCAGCGCCGCCGGAGCCGCGGATGCCGACATGGTCGCCCTCCTCGCCGACACCCTCCGTCAGCTCGTGCGCGCGAGCGGGGCGCTGCCCGACAAGGACGAGATCTCCGGCGGCGTGCAGCCGCTCGTCGACATCCTCAAGGGCGCGGATGCCGCCACCGAACGCGCGATCCTGACCGATCTCGAGGAGCGCGACCCCGAGCTCGCCGAGGAGGTGCGGTCGCGGATGTTCTCGTTCGAGGACCTCGCCAAGCTCGAGGCGCGCGACGTGCAGCAGGCGCTGCGCGGCCTCGACCCGGCGCAGCTCGCGCTCGCCATCAAGGGGGCTCCGGCGGAACTCGTCGAGGTCATCATGAGCAACATGTCCGAGCGCAACCGCGAGGCCGTCGAGGCCGAACGCGGGTACCTCGGAGCCGTGCGGCGCTCGCAGGTCGACGAAGCCCGCGCCGCGATCGTGCAGGCCGTGCGCGCGATGGAGGCCGACGGCACCATCGAGATCCGCCGTGCCGCCGCCGACGAGCCCGAGGAGGAGCTCGTTGACTGACTTCGCCCCGCTGCTGTTCGCCGACCTCGCCGCGCCCGCGGCGAGGCG
>NZ_JBIIAW010000108.1:0-9013 GCF_044239695.1 Pseudolysinimonas sp.
GTCGGCTTCGCGGGCCCGGGCGACGAGTCGCCGCATCCATCGCCGCGCCACGAGCAGCAGCCCGCCGCCGGCGACGAGGCAGAACCAGCCGGGCGGAGTGGTGGCGAGTACGCCGAGGGTGTCGACACCGAGCAGCGCCCCGCCGAACAGCCCGAGCGCCGGCAGTGCCAGAACCACGCGCGAGGTCGCGAGGGGGCCGGCGAGGGCGACCGCGACCTCCCGGCGCGCGTCGTCCGTCGCGACGAGCACGTCCCCGAGCCGGCCGAGGGTCGCCGCGAGGGGGGCGCCGGACTCCGTCGCCACGCGCCACGCCGCGGCGACGCACGCCCAATCGGAGGCGTCCGCGGCATCCTGGGTCACCGCGAGGATCTCGGCCGGCAGCCGATCGGCCCCGTCGGCCTGCGCGATCCGCCGGGCGACGGGATCGGTCGAGCCGAGGTGCTGCCACGCCGACAGCGGGGGGAGCCCGGCTTCGAGCAGCACCGCGAGACGCAGCACCGACGACGACGCGGTCACCCGCGCACCTCGAGCCGGCCCCGCCGATCGACCCCGAGCGTCCCGACGGCAGCCAACCGGCGCCCGGACGGCGTGCGCTCCACATGGAGCACGGCGTCGAGCGCGCTCACCGCCTGGCGGGCGACGGCGTCGGGGGACATTCCCGACAGCGCGCCGAGCGCCTCGAGTCGCGCCGGCACGTCGGCGAGCGAGTTGGCGTGCAGGGTGCCCGCGCCCCCGTCGTGGCCGGTGTTCAGCGCGGCCAGCAGTTCGCGCAGCTCGGCGCCGCGGCACTCGCCCACCACGAGACGGTCGGGGCGCATCCGCAGGGCCTCGCGCACGAGCCGATCGAGCCCGACGCCCCCCGCACCTTCCAGATTCGCTTGCCGCGCCTCGAGCGAGACGACGTGCGGGTGCGCGATGCGAAGTTCGGCGACGTCCTCGAGCACGACGATCCGCTCGTGCGCGGGCGCGGAGCCCAACAGCGCGGCGAGGAACGTCGTCTTGCCGCTGCCGCCGGCGCCGGTCACCAGCAGGTTGGCCCGCCGCGCGACGAGGTCCCGGATGCGCCCCGCGTCGACCTGCGCGAAGAACCCGGCGGCGTCGAGGTCGTCGAGCGAGGGTCGCGCCTCGGCGGGGAGACGCACCGAGACGAGCGCTCCTCCTCCCGAGACGGGCGGCAGGACGACGTGCACGCGCACCCCGTCACCGAGACGCACGTCGACGCACGGCGTCGCCTCGTCGACGTGCCGTCCGCCGAGCGCGACGAGGCGCACCGCCAGCTCGCGCGCGGCGGCGGCACCGACGCGGATGGCGTCGATCACCCCGGCGCCGGCGCCCCGGTCGGCCCACACCGTGCCGTCGCCGTTGAGGAAGACGTCCGTCACCCCGCGTTCCGCGACGACGGCCGCGAGGGGCCCGAACTCGCCCGCGGGGATGCCGCGTGACACCCCGCTTCCCCGCGCGACGAAGGCTGTCATCCCCCGAGGTTCCGTCTCACCGGCCCGCACCCCCAGTTCGGGGCGGGGGACGGCGAAAACGGGCGGAACCGACGAACTGGGGAGGACGGAACCTCCGGAGCCCGTGTACCCCGATCCATCGCACGGCTCCGCCCCCCGTCAGGCTCTCCGCCGCGCGCTGCGGCCAACCACCCGAGCGACCCGGATGCGTCGAAATCCCCGCAGATACGGGGCTGATTAAGCGAGAGGGGCGGCGCCCATTGGGGGGAACGGGCGCCGCCACAGCGACGATGGATTGGGGGGAATCGCGAACGTCGCAAGCCGAGATTGCGCTCGGATGGTCCCGAGTGTACTCCAAATGGAGGACACCGCAACGGGGAGATTTCCCACACATCGCCCAGAGTCCGCAAGCCCTTGCTCACCCCCTTTCCGGGGCACGCGTGCCGGGCGAACAGGGCTCCGTCACGGGGCGAAACGCACACGGGATGTCGACGTACGCTGGCTAGGATCGAGGCAGGACCCCACCTCGGGGACCCCCGGCATCGCCGCCCGGCCGGTCTCATTCGAGGACAGTTTTTCTGTCAAGGAGGGCCCCTGCCATGAATTCGATCGACAACCTGATGCACGAAGAGCGTCGATTCCCGCCGAGCCCGGAGTTCGCGGCGGCCGCGATCGCCCAGTCCGGCCTGTACGAGACCGCGGCATCCGATCGCCTCGCGTTCTGGGCCGATCAGTCCCGTCGGCTGCTGCACTGGCACGAGCCGTTCACGTCCACCCTCGACTGGTCGGAGGCGCCGGTCGCGAAGTGGTTCGGCGACGGCAAGCTCAACGTCGCCTACAACTGCCTCGACCGGCACGTGCTCGAAGGCCGAGGCGACCGCATCGCGTACCACTGGGAGGGCGAGCCGGGCGACACCCGCACCCTCACCTACGCGGAGCTGACCACCGAGGTGAAGAAGGCCGCGAACGCCCTGAAGGCCCTCGGCATCGGCCAGGGCGACCGCATCGCGATCTACCTGCCCAACATCCCCGAGGCCGTCATCTCGATGCTCGCGATCGCCCGGCTCGGCGCCATCCATTCGGTGGTCTTCGGCGGCTTCAGCGCCGAGTCGCTGCGCGCCCGCATCGACGACGCGCAGGCGAAACTCGTGATCACCGCCGACGGCGGCTGGCGCAAGGGCAAGGTGTTCCCGCTGAAGCCGACCGTCGACGAGGCGGTCGCCGGGGCCGAGACCGTCGAGCACGTGCTCGTCGTCAAGCGCGGCGAGAACGAGGTCGCTTGGGGCGAGAAGGATGTCTGGTGGCACGACGCCGTCGGATCCGCGAGCGACGAGCACGAGGCCGAAGCGTTCGACGCCGAGAACCCGCTCTTCATCCTCTACACCTCCGGCACCACCGGGAAGCCGAAGGGCATCCTGCACACCTCCGGCGGCTACCTCACCCAGGCCGCGTTCACCCACGAGAACGTGTTCGACCTGCACCCCGAGACGGATGTCTACTGGTGCACCGCCGACGTCGGCTGGATCACCGGCCACACCTACGTCGTCTACGGCCCGCTCGCGAACGGCGCCACGTCGGTCATGTACGAAGGCACCCCCGACACGCCGCACCCGGGCCGCTGGTGGGAGCTGATCGAGAAGTACCGGGTCTCGATCTTCTACACGGCGCCCACCGCCATCCGATCGTTCATGAAGCTGGGCCGCGAGATCCCCGGGAAGTTCGACCTGTCGAGCATCCGCGTGCTGGGCAGCGTCGGGGAGCCGATCAACCCCGAGGCCTGGATCTGGTACCGCGACATCATCGGCGGCGGCCACGCCCCGATCGTCGACACCTGGTGGCAGACCGAGACCGGGGCGATCATGGTCAGCGCGCTGCCCGGGATCACCTCGCTCAAGCCCGGCTCGGCGCAGGTGCCGATCCCCGGGATGTCGATCGCGATCGTCGACGACGACGGAACGCCCGTCGGCCGGGACGAGGGCGGTCTGCTCGTCATCACCGAGCCGTGGCCCGCGATGCTGCGCGGCATCTGGGGCGACATGGAGCGCTACGCCGAGACCTACTGGTCGAAGTTCGCCGACCAGGGATACTACTTCGCCGGCGACGGCGCCCGCTACGACCGCGACCAGGAGCTCTGGCTGCTCGGCCGCGTCGACGACGTCATGAACGTCTCGGGTCACCGGCTCTCCACCGCCGAGATCGAGTCCGCCCTCGTCGGGCACGAAGCCGTCGCCGAAGCCGCGGTCGTCGGTGCCGCCGACGAGACGACGGGTCAGGCGGTCGTCGCGTACGTCATCCTCAAGCAGCGCTTCGCCGGACTCGAGGATGCCGCGAGCGCGTTGCGCGCGCACGTCGCGTCGTCGATCGGCGCGATCGCCCGTCCCCGCGACGTCTACCTCGTCAGCGAGCTGCCGAAGACCCGCTCGGGCAAGATCATGCGGCGGCTGCTGCGCGACGTCGCCGAGGGGCGCCCGATCGGCGACACGACGACGCTCGCCGACCCCGCCGTGATGCGCCTCATCGAAGACCTCAGCGGATCCCCCGCGACGTCGTCGGTCACCGCCGTCACCGACGCGGGGAAGAACGCGCGCAGCTGAGGTTCAGGCCGGGCCGGGCGCGTTTCTCCGGAGAATCGAACCCTCCCAGCTCAGTCCGCCCGGGGCCATCGCCTCGGCCGTCCGAGCCGGGTCGCTCCTCCGTCTTCGACGCGCGTGGTACGCGGCCGTCGGCACCCCACTCGAACAGAGGATCGCGGTCGCGATGGGCGGGCGGATCGGGGCGGTGTCGGCGGCCCGGAGCTACGGGATGTGGACCGGAAGCGACGACGCCATCCATGTCAGTTGGTCGCCACACGGCCGCATGCGACCCGAGCCTGGCGATCGCCATGACCGACTCGGCATGTCGCCTGGGGCTGGCCCGGCCGGACGTGTTGAGAGCGCTCATCCGCAACGCACCCCGTCGGGTGCGCGACGCGGAAGCGGCCATCACTGAGGACTGGCCTGGCTGCGGCACCAGAATTCTCGCCGCCGTGGAGCGCGGCGACCACCTTCGGCGCATCCGCTGAACGCTTCTCCGGAGAAACGAACGTGAACTCCGGAGAAACGAACTCGAAGCAGGGTCAGGCGAATTCGAGGATGAGTTCCAGCTCGACCGGGGAGTCGAGCGGGAGTTCGGCGACGCCGACGGCGCTGCGGGCGTGGCGTCCGGCGTCGCCGAACACGTCGCCGAGCAGCTCGGAACCGCCGTTGGCGACCGCGGGCTGACCGGTGAACCCGGGCGCGGAGTTGACGAACACGACCGCCTTGACGACCCGGGTGACCCGGTCGAGCGACCCGATCGCCTCGGCGGCCGCCGCGAGCGCGTTGAGCGCGCACTGGCGGGCGAGACGCGCGGCGTCCTCCGGCGTCACGGCGCCGCCGACCTTGCCGGTCGCGGGGAGAGCGCCGTCGACGAACGGCAGCTGACCGGAGGTGAAGACGAGGTTGCCGGTGACGACGGCGGGCACGTAGGCGGCGACCGGCTTGGCGACAGCGGGCAGCTCGAGGCCCAGTTCGGCCAGGCGCCCCGCGACGGCGCTCATTCGGAGACCGCCAGCGGACGCTTCAGATAGGCGACGAGTCCGCCCTCCGGTCCGGTCACGATCTGCACGAGTTCCCAACCCTGGGAACCCCAGGTGTTGAGGATCGCGGTCGTGTTGTGGATCAGCAGAGGCGTCGTGACGTATTCCCAGGTGGGCATTGCAGGCATCCATTCAGGTTCAGGGCGCAGACCGTCGCGTACCCTAACCCTATGCCCGCCCAGAAATCGACGGCCGCCAGCCTGTTCACGGCCATCGCAGGGACCCTCGGTTTCAGCGCCCTCGCCGGCGTCCTCGTCACCGTCATGGTCGCCCCCGCCATCGCCGTCACCGGCATCACCGCCAACAACACCGTCGGCATCTTCAACTCGCTGCCCGAGTACATCGAGCTCGACTCCGGCAGCCAGCAGAACACGATCGTGGTGAACAACCCCAGTCAGGATCCGGAGAACCCGGACGACGACTACATCACCGTCGCGACGCTCTACGACCAGAACCGGCAAGAGATCGCGCTCGACGAGATGAACGAGTACGTGCAGTGCGCGGCCGTCGCGGGCGAAGACCGCCGCTTCGACGAGCACGGCGGGGTCGACATGCCGTCGCTCATCCGGGCCGCGGTCGGTCAGGTCACCGGCGACGACGGGGCCGGTGGCGCGTCGACGCTGACGATGCAGTTGGTGCGCAACATCCTCCAGCAGCAGGCGATCAACGACGAGACGCTGACCGAGGAAGAGCGCAAGCAGGAGATCCGCAACGCACTCGACCCGACCATCGACCGCAAGATCAAGGAGATGAAGCTCGCGATCGGCCTCGAGAAGAACTACTCGAAGGACCAGATCCTCGCCGGCTATCTCAACATCGCCGGCTTCGGCGGCAACACCTACGGCGTGCAGGCCGCGGCGTACGAGTTCTTCGGCGAGACGGCATCCACCCTGACGGCCGTGCAGGCCGCGAGCCTCATCGCGATCGTGCAGTACCCGAGCACGCGAAGCCTCAACTCCGACGACAACTTCGCGGCCAACCAGGAGCGCCGCGATGTCATCCTCGGCTTCATGGCCGACTACGGCTGCATCACCGACGCCGAGTACGACGAGGCTCGCGCGATCCCGGTGGATGCGGACTTCGTCAACCGGCAGCCGTCGGTCGTCGGCTGCCGCAACGCGACGCCCATCATCTACGGCTTTGTCTGCGACTACGCCAAGCGCACCGTGACGTCGCTGACGGCGCTCGGCGCCACCGAGGACGAGCGCAGTGCCGCGTGGAAGCGCGGGGGTTATCAGCTCGTCCTGACGATCGACCCGCGCCTCCAGCAGGCCGCCTACGACAACGTCCTCGCCTGGGCCCCGGCCGATGAGACGCGCTTCGACCTCGGCGCCGTCGCCACGTCGGTTCAGGTCGGCACGGGCAACATCGTCGCGATGGCGCAGAACAAGTACTTCGACGACTCCCCGGATGCGGCTGAAGACGTCACCAAGGACGCCGTCAACTACGCGGTCGATCGCGACCACGGCGGTTCGATCGGCTTCCAGCCCGGGTCGACGTACAAGCCGTACGTGCTGCTCGCCTTCCTCGCGGCGGGTCACGGCGTCAACGAGTCCTACAACGCCGGTGTTCGCGAGGTGAACCAGGCGGAGTTCGCCGACTCCTGCGCCCCGGAGTCGGTCGGCAGCAACGTCGTCGGCCCGCCGTGGGGCGGCAAGTACGACTTCAAGAACGACTCCAACGAGCAGGGGTCGTACACGATCGTGCGCGGCACCGCCGCCTCGGTGAACTCGGTCTTCATCCAGATGGCGAAGGCCGTCGATCAGTGCGACATCAAGAAGCTCGCCGAGTCGATCGGGGTGCACAACGGCAACCCGGATCAGGAACTGATCACCCGGCCCTCGTGCTCGATCGGTGGCTGCGAGAACGCGATCGCCCCGCTCCAGCAGGCGGCGGCCTACGCCGCCATCGCCAACTCCGGCGTCTTCTGCGAGCCCCGCATGGTGGGCTCGGTGATCATCGAGGAGACCGGCGAGGTGCTCGAGGGCGAGCCCGTGAAGTGCGGCCAGTCTCTGGTCTCTCCGGAGGTCGCCAACACGGCCGCCTACGCCATGGAGGCGGTCATGCGCGGAACCGGTTCGGCGTCGAACCCGAATGATGGGACCCCGTACATCGGCAAGACGGGAACGACCGACAAGTCCATCCACACCTGGATGGTCGGGTCGTCGCGTTCGGTGGCGACCGCGGTCTGGGTCGGCAACGTGCAGGGCGACCAGGCGATGCGCAACATCCGAATCAACGGCACCAGTGGTGGTCTGCTCCGTCACCGGATCTTCAAGCCGCTGGCCCAGGCCATCGACGCCATCTACCCGGGCGGAGGGTTCCCCGGACCCGCCCCCGAACTGCTCACCGGCTCCCCCGTCGAGGTCCCGAATCTCGTCGGCACGACGCTCGAGCAGGCGAACGCCGCGCTGACTCTCGCGGAACTCGGATTCGAGGACGGCGGCCAGGTCGATTCGGATCTGCCGGCCGGTCAGGTGGCGAGCACGGAGCCCGCTGCCGGCGCCTCTGTCTCCCGCGGAACGACGGTTCGGGTCTTCACGAGTAATGGGCTGGCCCAACCCGTCCCCAACGTCGTCGGGATGAGTCCCAGCGCGGCGGACAGTGCTCTCCAGGCCGAGGGCTTCGATGTCGCCACCGTCTGTTACGACCCGAGCGACGTCGCGGAGTATCCGACGACACCGCCACCGGACAACACCGTGATGTCGCAAGATCCGCCAGCGGGCGCGATGCGCAACCCGGCGAACACGACGGTGACGATCACCTACTACCGAACGACACCCGGGTCCTGTTGACCCGCGCGCGCGCGGCGGGCGTCGCCTTCGGGGTGACGGCCGCCGCAGCCCTCGGGGCGCTCGCCTGGGGCGTGTTCGTCGAACGCACCCGGTTCACGGTGCGGCGCGAGGTGCTCCCGATCCTCGAGCCCGGCTCGCGGCCGCTGACGATCCTGCATCTCAGTGACCTGCACATGGCGCCGTGGCAGCGCGCGAAACAGGACTTCGTCCGCTCGCTGGTGCGCTACGAGCCCGACCTCATCGTCGACACCGGCGACAACCTCGGACACGTCGACGGACTGGCCGGCATCCGTCGGGCGTTCGAGCCGTTCCGCGGTATCCCGGGCGTCTTTGCCCATGGGTCGAACGACTTCCACGGCCCGGTGCTGAAGAACCCGTTCGCCTACTTCGGCGGCCCCTCGGGTGCGAAGCCGCGGCAGCCGGATCTGGATGTCGACGCGCTCAACGCGTTCTTCACCGACGAGCTCGGCTGGCTCGACCTCAACAACGCGGCGCGGGCCCTTGAGTTCCGGGGTCACCGTCTGGAGCTGTTCGGCACCGGTGACGCGCACCGCCGCTGGGACCGTCTCGATGCGCTGCCCGGCAACCTCGAGGCGCTGCGCGAAGAGGTCGAGTGGGAGGGCGACGCCGGCGATGTTCTCCGGCTCGGCGTGACCCACGCCCCCTACCGTCGGGTGCTCGACGCGCTGACGAACGAGGGTGCCGACCTGATCCTCGCCGGGCACACGCACGGCGGGCAGGTGAGGATCCCCGGCTTTCCGGCACTCGTCACCAATTGCGACATCCCCCGCCGCCAGGCGCAGGGGCTCTCGGTGTGGCCCGGTCGCCGCCGCTCGGCACTGCTCAACGTGTCGGCGGGTCTCGGTACCTCGATCTACGCCCCAGTGCGGTTCGCCTGCGCGCCGGAGGCCGTGGTGCTCGAACTCGTTCCCGTCGGCTATCCTTGATAGGTTGCCGCACCTGACGCGGACAACGGGGTATGGCGCAGTTTGGTAGCGCGCGTCGTTCGGGACGACGAGGCCGCAGGTTCAAATCCTGTTACCCCGACGCATGTGATGTCTCAGGACATCTGCAAGGACCGAACCTGATTTCAGGTTCGGTCCTTTGCGTTTCTGAGGGGTTGGTAGTCGCGTTCGGGGTCGATGGTG
>NZ_JBIIAW010000109.1:0-8929 GCF_044239695.1 Pseudolysinimonas sp.
TCGGCGGGTCCGACGACCGCGGCACCCGCGCCGTCGCCGAGCAGGAACGAGATCGAGCGATCTTCGGGATGCACGTACTGCGAGAGCTTCTCGGCCCCGACGACGAGCACGTACTCGGCGGCACCGCTGCGGATGAGCGCGTCGGCCTGCGCGATCGCGTAGGTGTAGCCGGCGCACGCGGCGCTGATGTCGTACGCGGGAGCGGGGGCGGCGCCGACCTTCTCGGCCAGCAGCGAAGCCATCGACGGGGTTACGGCCACGTTGCTGATCGTCGAGACGAGCACCGCGCCGATCTGGTCCGGGCGGATGCCGGCCTTCGCGATCGCCTCGTTGGCCGCGGTCTCGGCGAGGTCGATCGCATCCACGCCCTTGCTCGCGCGCTTGCGGGTGATGATGCCGGTGCGCTGCCGGATCCACTCGTCGCTCGAGTCGATCGGGCCGACGAGATCGTCGTTGGGCACGGTGAGGTCGCCGCGGGCAGCCCCGAGGGAGAGGATGCGGGTGTACTTCGGGCCCTCGGCCTGCTTCAGGGTGGTCATGAGTTCTCAATCAGTTCGAGGGCGGCCGGGATGTCGTCGGGCGTCTTGACCGCCACGGTGGGCAGGCCCTTGAGGCCGCGCTTGGCGAGGCCGACGAGGGCGCCGGCCGGGGCGAGTTCGACGAGACCGGTGACGCCGGCCTGCTCGAACGCCGCCATGCAGAGGTCCCAGCGCACCGGATTCGCGACCTGGCCGACCAGGAGGTCGACGAACGCCGCTCCCGAGGTCACCGTCGAGCCGTCGCGGTTGGTCCAGATCGTCGTCGCCGGGTCGCTCGCCGTCACACCGGCGGCGGCGGCGCGGAGGCGCTCGACGGCGGGATGCATGTACCGGGTGTGGAACGCACCCGCGACCTGCAGCGGGATGACGCGGGATCCCGCCGGCGGGTCCTCGGCGAGCCGGCCGAGCGCGGCGAGGTCGCCTGCGACGACCAGCTGCCCGCCGCCGTTGTAGTTCGCGGGGGAGAGGCCGAGCTCCTCGAGTTTCGCGAGCAGCTCGTTCTCGTCGCCGCCGATGACGGCGCTCATCCCGGTCGCCTCGAGCGAAGCCGCTTCGGCCATCGCTCGACCTCGCTCGCTCACGAGGGCGAGAGCGTCGGCATCGGTCAGGATGCCGGCGGCTGCCGCCGCGGCGAACTCGCCGACCGAGTGCCCGGCGACCCCGGCGAGCCGATCCCGGTGTCCGGCGAGCGCGCCGAAGGCGAGGAGGGAGGCGGCGACGATGAGCGGCTGCGCCACGGCCGTGTCGCGGATGGTGTCGGCGTCGGAGACCGTGCCGTGCGCGACGAGGTCGAGCTCGGCGGCCTCCGCGAGCGCGCCGAGATGGTCGGCGAAGCGGGGCTCCGCGAGCCAGGGGGCCAGGAATCCGGGGGTCTGCGATCCCTGTCCGGGCGCGACGACGACGACACTCACGAGAGTCCATCCTGCCAGCACCGGGCCACGCCCGTGGGGGCGACTCGACGAAGAACCGGCCGGATCGTTGGGCGATTCCTACGAACGCCGGGTCTCAGCGGCCCAGCCCGCCTGGGGCGGGTCAGCGGTCGGGGTTCGTCTTCGGCGGGCCGGCGATCGCCCCGACGATGAGCGCCGACTGCAGGATCAGGGCCTCGCGTGCCCCGGTCGCGTCGTAGCCGATCACGTCAGAGATGCGCTTGAGGCGGTAGCGCACGGTGTTGGGGTGCACGAACAGCTCCCGCGCCGTCGCCTCCAGCGAGCGGCCGTTGTCGAGGTAGCACCACAGCGTCGTCAACAGCTCGGTCGAGTGGTCCTGAAGGGGACGGTAGATCCGGTTGATGAGGGTCGAGCGGGCGAGCGGGTCGCCGGCGAAGGCGCGCTCCGGAAGCAGGTCGTCGGCGAGGGCGGGTCTCGGGGCGTTGCGCCAGGCCCGAGCCACCGCGAAGCCGGCGAGCGCTGCCTTGGCGCTCCGGGCCGCCTCGAGCAGGGAGGGGACGGCGTGTCCGAGCACCAGATGTCCGGGGCCGAATCCCGGCTCGAGTTCGCCGGCGATCTCCAGGAACGGCCGCGACTCTGTCGTCGACTCTGCGGCGCCTTCGGCGTCCGGATGCGCGTCGACCCGGCCGATGACGATCACCAGCCGACTGCCCTGCACCCCGATGAGCACGTCGGCGTCGAGATGGCGCGCGGTGCGGCGCAGCATGTCGACGTCGAGCATGCGCGGGGCCGTACCGACGAGCACGCTGACCTCGCCGTGCCCGTTCCAGCCGAGCGCTGCGATCCGGCTGGGCAGCTCGGAGTCGTACTCGCCGGTGAGGATCGAGTCGACGACGAGGGCTTCGAGACGCGCGTCCCAGAGTCCGCGAGCCTCGGCGGCGCGGGCGTAGACGTCGGCCGCGGCGAAGGCGATCTCGCGCGAGTAGAGCAGGATCGCCTCGCGCAGGCTCTCGTCGTCGTTCTTGACCCGCTGTTCGACGATCTCGACGGTGACCCGGATGAGCTGCAGCGTCTGCTGGAGGCTGACCGAGCGGAGGAGCTCGCGGGGTGCTGCGCCGAAGACATCCGCGGCGATCCAGGGGATCGATTTGGGGTCGTCGAACCAGGAGATGAACGAGGTGATGCCCGCCTGGGCGACCAGACCGACGGCGCTGCGCCGGCCCGGCGGCATGTCGCGGTACCACGGCAGCGTGTCCTCGAGGCGTTTCAGAGTCGCCGTCGAGAGCTCGCCCGACAGCGTCCGCAGCCAGGCGAGGGTCTGCTGCTTGGTGCGCGCAGCTGCCACCGGAGTGTCGGGACCCTAGCTCTCGCCGCCGGCGGCCCCGGAGGTGCCGGCGGCGACGTCGTAGAGCCGGTACCGCTCGATCGCCTGGGCGGGGGCATCGGCCGCCACCTCGCCGCGACGCGCGAGCGACTGCAGCACGCGCACCACGATCGACGGGCCGTCGATCTTGAAGTACCGGCGGGCGGCCGCGCGGGTGTCGCTGAACCCGAAGCCGTCGGCACCGAGGGTCAGGTACTCGCCGGGCACGAAGGGCCGGATCTGGTCCTGCACGGCGTGCATGAAGTCGGACACCCCGACGAACGGACCCTCCGCACCCTGGAGCTTCGACCAGAGGTACGGGATCTGCGGCGCCTCCTGCGGATACAGGAAGTTGTGCTCGTCGGCGGCGAGGCCGTCGCGGCGCAGCTCGGTCCAGGACGTGACGCTCCAGACGTCCGCGGCGACGTTCCAGTCGCGCGCGAGCAGCTCCTGCGCCTCGAGCGCCCACGGCACGCCGACGCCCGAGGCGAGCAGCTGCGCCTTCGGGCCGAAGCCGTCGGAGCCTTTCAGCTTGTGGATGCCCTTGAGGATGCCCTCGACGTCGACGTTCTCCGGCTCCGCGGGCTGCAGCATCGGCTCGTTGTAGAGCGTGATGTAGTACATGACGTTCGGGTCCGGGTGGCTCGGTTTGCCATCAGCATCGGCCCCGTACATCCGCTCCAGGCCGTCGCGCACGATGTGGCCGAGCTCGAAGCCGTACGCCGGGTCGTAGGAGACGACGGCGGGGTTCGTCGACGACAGCAGGTGCGAGTGACCGTCGGCGTGCTGGAGCCCTTCGCCGGTCAGCGTCGTGCGTCCCGCGGTCGCGCCCATGATGAAGCCGCGCGCCATCTGGTCGCCTGCCGCCCACATCGCGTCGCCGGTGCGCTGGAACCCGAACATCGAGTAGAAGACGTAGAACGGGATGAGCGGCTCGGCCTGCGTGGCGTAGGACGTACCGATCGCGGTGAAGGCCGCGAAGGCGCCGGCCTCGTTGATGCCGGTGTGCAGGATCTGGCCCTGCGGGCTCTCCTTGTAGGCCAGCAGCAGCTCGCGGTCGACCGACGTGTAGTGCTGCCCGTTCGGGTTGTAGATCTTCGCCGTCGGGAAGTAGGCGTCCATGCCGAACGTGCGCGCCTCATCCGGGATGATCGGCACGACGCGCTGACCCATGCCCTTGTCGCGCAGCAGGTCCTTGAGCAGCCGCGCGAACGCCATCGTCGTGGCGACCGGTTGCTTGCCGGAGCCCTTCTTCATGTCCGCGTAGACGTCGTCGCCGGGCAGTGCGACCTGGGTGTACTTCGAGCGCCGCTCCGGCACGTAGCCGCCGAGCTCGCGGCGGCGCTCCTGGAGGTACTGGATCGCCGGGTCGTCTGCGCCGGGGTGGTAGTACGGCGGCTGGTACGGGTCGGCTTCGAGCTGCGCGTCGGTGATCGGGATGCGCATCTCGTCGCGGAACTGCTTGAGGTTGTCCAGCGTCAGCTTCTTCATCTGGTGGGTCGCGTTGCGGCCCTCGAAGGACGGTCCCAGGCCGTAGCCCTTGACCGTCTTGGCGAGGATGACGGTCGGCTGACCCTTGTGCTCGCTCGCCGCCTTGAACGCGGCGTACACCTTGCGGTAGTCGTGACCGCCGCGCTTGAGGTTCCACAGCTGGTCGTCGGTGAGGTCCTTCACCAGTTCGGCGGTCACCGGGTCGCGGCCGAAGAAGTTCTCGCGCACGTACGCGCCCGACTCGGCCTTGTAGGTCTGGTAGTCGCCGTCGGGGGTGACGTTCATCAAGTTGACGAGCGCGCCCGTGGTGTCCTTGGCGAGCAGGTCGTCCCACTCGCGGCCCCAGACGACCTTGATGACGTTCCAGCCGGCACCGCGGAAGAACGACTCCAGCTCCTGGATGATCTTGCCGTTGCCGCGCACGGGACCGTCGAGGCGCTGCAGGTTGCAGTTGATGACGAAGTTGAGGTTGTCGAGCTTGTCGTTCGCCGCCCACTGGAGCGCGCCGCGGCTCTCGACCTCATCCATCTCGCCGTCGCCGAGGAACGCCCACACCTGCTGGTCGGAGGCGTCCTTGATGCCGCGGTTGGTCAGGTAGCGGTTCGCCTGCGCCTGGTGGATGGCGTTGATCGGGCCGAGCCCCATCGACACCGTCGGAAACTCCCAGAACTGGGGCATCAGGCGCGGGTGCGGGTACGACGAGATGCCGTTCGGCGCCTGCGACTTCTCCTGCCGGAACGCGGAGAGCTGCTGCTCGCTCATCCGGCCCTCGAGGAAGGCGCGGGCGTACATGCCGGGGGAGGCGTGGCCCTGGTAGAAGATCTGGTCCCCGCCGCCTGGGTGGTCCTGCCCGCGGAAGAACCAGTTGTGGCCGACCTCGTAGAGTGCGGCCGACGACGCGTAGGTGGAGATGTGGCCGCCGACGGCGACCCCGGGGCGCTGCGCCCGGTGCACCGTGATCGCGGCGTTCCAGCGGATCCAGGCGCGGTAGCGGCGCTCGACCTCCTCGTCGCCGGGGAACTCGGGCTCGTTCTCCGGGGCGATCGTGTTGATGTAGTCGGTCGTCGGCACCATCGGCACGCCGAGCTGCAGGTCCTTCGAGCGCTTGAGCAGGCTCAGCATCACGTCGCGACCGCGGCCGCGGCCCCTCGCGCTCACAAGTGAGTCGAGCGACTCCTGCCATTCCGCCGTCTCGTCGGGATCGACGTCGGTGTGGTTGACCGAATAGGGGTCCTGGTCGTTGACGGGCACCGGTGGCCTCACAGAGTGGTTCGACGCTGGTAGAGCGTGCTGGGTGGCTTTGAGGATGCGACCTTGTGGATCGCGGCGCGAAGCGCCACTCCACTCTAGTTGTCACAGCCCTTGTGCATCCTGAGGCGTATGATCGGCGGCTGGACCTTCGGACTCCCCGTCCGGGTCGGAAGGAAGCACGAGCAGCCATGGCTCTCGAGAACGACACCCAGGCACCCGATTTCGACCTCGCCAACCAGTTCGGCGAGCACGTGCGGTTGAGCGACTTCCGCGGCGTCAAGCCCGTCGCTCTCGTCTTCTTCCCCCTCGCCTTCTCGGGCGTCTGCACCGGCGAGCTGTGCGCGCTGCGCGACAACCTCGACATCTTCACCGACCACGAGGTCGAGCTGCTCGGCATCTCGGTCGACTCGAAGGCGACCCTGCGCGCGTTCGCCGAGCAGGAGGGCTACGACTTCCAGCTGCTCGCCGACTTCTGGCCGCACGGGGCCGTCGCCAAGGAGTACGGCGTGTTCCTCGAGGAGAAGGGCTTCGCGAACCGCGCGACCTTCGTGATCGACGTCAAGGGCGTCATCCGTGCCTCGTTCATCACCGCACCCGGCGAGCCGCGCTCGATCGAGGAGTACAAGGCGGCACTCGACGAGGTCCGCGCGGTGCGCGTCTAGGGAACGGTGACGACCGCGCTCACGAACGCGCTGTTGCCCCCGAAGTCGACGACCCACAGTTCCACGACCAGCCGCGTGCCCGACGGCAGCGGGTCGACGAGGTACTGGATGTTGGCGAGTTCGGCGTACAGGCCGACGCCGTTGGTGGGCTCCCAGCTGTAGTCACCCGTCGCCGGGTCGTAGATCTGGATGAGCGGCACGATCAGGCCGTCGGCCTGCACGGCCAGCTCGCCGTAGGTGCCGGTGGCGTCGTTGTAGGAGTAGTAGGTCTCCGACAGGATCGAGCCGCTCGCCGGATCGAGACTGAGTTCGAGCAGGCCGTCGAGCGCCTCACTGTCGGTCGTCGCGTAGTAGTCCAGCGGCACGCTGACGCTGGCCGTGCCCGCGTTCTCGTCCTGCGCGTACGCGAGGTAGGCGAGCGAGGTGTCTTCGCCGTCGGTGAGCGAGAGGGCGGTCAGGTCGTAGAACGCTCCCGCCACACCGGAGCCGTCGGTCGAGACCTGCGCCTCCTTCTCGCCGATGTACTGGATCGTCCCGTCGTCCTGGAGGATGCCGTAGTAGAGATAGGCCTCAGAGACGTTCTGCTCCGCGCCCGCCCCGAACTCGCCCGAGACGTAGAGGCCGCCGTCGGCGAACTCGACGGTCGCGTCGTTGGCGATGAAGTCGGGGAGACTCCCGGGGTCGATGTCACTGCCGGCGTCGTAGTAGGTGGCGAGGAAGTCGGCCCAGCCGGTGCGCTCGGCCACGGCCGCGTAGTCCGAGTCGTAGTTCTCGGTGCTCGGCGGGAAGTAGATCGACAGGCCCGTCGCACCGCGGGTCGCCTGCCCGGCCACCTTGTCGAGCACGACGTCGCCCACCGCCCGCACCACGGCATCCGCTTCGTCGGCCACGTCGAGCGCGTCGACGCTGATCTCGCCGGCGAGGATGCCGAGGTCCTTCATGTGGGTGTCGTAGCGGGGGTCGGGATTGGTGCCGAAGCCGAGCGTCTGCGCGAGGGTGCGGCCGACCGTCGGGGCGACGTCCTCGACGCGCGCGGTCAGCGCCGCCGCGAACGCCGAGACGGCCTCGTCGACGACGCCGAAGTTCTCGAGGTCGACGAGGGAGAGCGTGATGTCGTTCTCGGTGCCCGAGGCGAGAGCCTGGTTGTTGAAGCCCTCGATGATGGCCGAGCCGAGCTCGTCGGCGGTGGCGCCGCGGTAGGCGGCCTCGAGCGAGGTGTAGTCCCAGCCGTGTCCGGGCTCGAGCTCCTGCGACGCGACCATCCGGTCGGCGTGCGCGGCCATCGTCGAGGCGACCTCGAACGTCGCCATGAGGCAGGCGTCGAAGCCGAGCAGGTCGAGCTTGTCGACCCCGGCCTCGGCGAGACCCTCGCCGATCGCCTGATTGAGCTCGGCGAGGGTGAGCGAGTCGTGGTCGGCGGACTCGTCGCCGCCGACGCCCGGCCACGAGGCGCCGTGGTCGGAGATGATGAGCGAGTAGTTCGCGGCGGGGTAGGCCTTGATGCTCTCGCTGATGAAGCGCGAGAGCACCGTCGGGTCGCCGGTGTTGACGTGCCCGTAGTCATAGAGTTCGGTCGCTTCGCCCCGGCCGATCTCGAGCAGCTTGGCGCCCGTCCAGTCGGGGATGCCGAGCACCGAGGTGTCGGTGTAGCCCTCGGCCCGGTCGACGAACGAGATCAGGTTGAAGCCGGGCTGCGAGCCGACCAGGCCCATCTCCTCGACGTCCTCCATCATGAACGGCTCGAGGTTGGTGTCGGCGATCTCGAAGGTGAGCACCGTCCAGCTGTCGGGGGCCTGGATGCCGCCCGGAGTGCCGACGCACGCCGTGAGACCGGCGGCGGCGAGCACGCCCGCACCGACTGTTGCCAGGATCCGCTGCATCCGTGACCGCGCCATCCGTCGCCTCTTCTTCTCGCTCGTTGCCAGGGCCCGCTCAGGATACTGGGCGGCGGGTGTCCGGCGGCGACACCTTTTCCTCGAGCCTCGACACCTGCGCGCGGAGGGCCGTCAGCTCGGCGAGGATCCGCTCGTCGATCTTCTGATCCTGCTCGAGCGCCTCCTCGAGATCCGCGGCCTTCATCCGATCCATCGCCTCGACCACGACGGCGATCAGCAGGTTGAGCACGACCAGGGCGCTCACGATCGTGAACAGCACGAAGAAGCCCCAGATCCAGGGCTCGTCGAACGCCATCGGCGCGACGAAGTCGGGCCAGCCGTCGCCGAACATGATGCGGAACAACGACACCCCCGAGACCCAGAGGTCGCCGAAGTGGGCGGGGTTCCGTGCCCCGAAGAGCGTGGTCGCGGCGACCGAGAAGACGTAGGTGATCATCAGCAGCAACCCGCCGATCGACGCGATGCCGGGCACCGACGCCCCGAGCGCGGCGACGACGAGGCGCATCGAACGCACGGCGGAGAGCAGCCGGAGCACGCGGAGCAGACGCAGCACCCGCAGCACGCCGGCCTCCCCGCCCGCCGGGATCAGCGCGACGGCGACGACGAAGAGGTCGAAGAGGTTCCACCCGTTGCGGAAGAACGCCAGACCGTGCGCGAAGAACCGCAGCACGATCTCGACGACGAAGATCGCGATGATGACGCCGTTGACGACGTTCAGCAGGTCGCCGGCGACGTCCGTCACGGCGGGATAGGTCTCCAGCCCCAGGATGATCGCGTTCAACACGATCAACGCGATGATCGTCCCTTGGAACGGCCTCGATTCCACGAGACGGAGGAC
>NZ_JBIIAW010000110.1:0-8916 GCF_044239695.1 Pseudolysinimonas sp.
GTGAGACCGCCGAGGCAAGAACGGGGACCCCTGCCCCGATTGCCTCGTCGATCTCACGCCGCCCTCCGCCGAGTCGCATCGGACATCCCGCGGGTTGAGTGCCGTGCGCAGCACGGTGTATCGAAACCCCAGCCCGGGGCAACCGGCCGCGGGCGGGCCGGAGGTTTTAGGGTGGGAGCATGCCTCGCTCCAACCGCCGTCGGGACGAGGCGGCGGAGCTGGATCTGGAGCGGGTGCTCGCCGGACGGCTGCGCACCGAGGTGCGGCGCGACGGGGCGTGGAACGTGCAGCCCCAGTCGGCGTCGTCCGCCGTCAAGAGTTACGCCTGCCCGGGTTGCGTGCAGCCCATCGTGCCGGGCACGGCCCACCTGGTGGCCTGGCGGGCCGACGGCATCATGGGCGAAGCCGACGACCTCGCCGCCCGACGCCACTGGCACACGCACTGCTGGAAGATCCGGGGCTGAGGGGCTGAGATGAGCATCGAGATCCGCGGCGGCGTCGAGCTGCCCGCGCGGCGTGAAGACATCGACCTGCACACCGACGACGGGCTCACCCTCGTCGGCGAACTGTCGCTGCCGCTCGAGAAGGATCCGGTCGCGACCCTCGTCTGCCTCCACCCGCTGCCGACGCACGGCGGGTTCATGAACTCCCACGTCATCCGCAAGATGGCCGCCCGGCTGCCGGCGCTCGCCGACCTGGCGGTTCTGCGATTCAACTTCCGCGGGGTGACGTCGCCGCGCGGCACCTCGGAGGGCTCCTTCGGCGACGGGATCGACGAACGCCTCGACCTGGCGGCGGCTCTGGCGTTCGTGGCCGAGCGGGGGCTGCCGAATCCGTGGCTCGTCGGCTGGTCGTTCGGCACCGAGGTGGCGCTCAAGCACGGGCTGCCCTACCCGATCGCCGGCGTCATCCTGCTGTCGCCGCCGTTGCGGCGCACCACCGCGCAGGAGCTGGCGCCCTGGGCGGACCGCGGCGTGCCCGTCGTGGCGCTCGTCCCGGAGCTCGACGACTTCCTGGCGCCCGATGCGGCTCGCGAGAAGTTCGCCGTGCTGCCCGATGTCGACCTCGTCGCCGTCGACGACGCGAAGCACCTCTGGGTGGGGGAGACGCACACCTCCCGCGTCCTCAGCGAGATCGTGCAGCGGGTCAACCCGTCGGCCCTGCCGCTGCCCACGACCTGGGAAGCCTGAAGAATACTCTCGCGGCGATGTCGATCCGGGCCGGTCCCGTTCGACGTCTGAGGCAGAGGGTTCATCAGGAGCCCCGACACGAGGAGATCGAAATGCCGAAGTACATGCTCATCATGCGTCCCCAGGCCGGTGCCGAACTGTTCGCCGGCGAGGTGCCGTTCGAGGAGATCATCAACCAGGTCGGCGCGTACAACGAGCAGCTGATCAATGCCGGGGTGATGGTCGCCGGTGAGGGGCTCGCCCCGAACGACAGCATCGTGATCGACAACACCGGAGAGAAGCCGGTCGTCACCGACGGCCCCTACGGCGAGATCCACGAGCTGTTCAACGGGTTCTACATCCTCGAGGTCGCCACCCGCGAGGAAGCCGTCGAGTGGGCGCTCAAGATGCCGCTCACGAAGGGGTCCAAGACCGAGATCCGCCGGGTGACCGACGAGTCGGACTTCGCCGGCTTCGAAGACAACGAGTACCTCCAGAAGGAGCAGGGCTGGCGCGAGCAGGAGGCCGCCCGCGCCGCGACGACGAAGTGACCGAGGTCCCGCGTCGCGTCGAGGCGATCTGGCGCATCGAGGGGTCGCGGATCGTCGCGACCCTGGCCCGGCTCACGGGCGACGTCGGCCTCGCCGAGGACCTCGCCCAGGATGCCGTCGCGGAAGCGCTCGCGTCCTGGGCGGCGTCCGGCATCCCCGACAACCCGGGTGCCTGGCTCACCGCGGTGGCGAAGCGCCGGGCGATCGACGGATGGCGGCGGCGCGACCGGCTCGACGACCGGTATCGCGCGCTCGCCCGTGATCTCGGCGAGGCGTCCGACGACGAGTGGGAGCCGATCCCCGACGACGTGCTGCGCCTGGTCTTCGCGGCCTGTCATCCGGTGCTGTCCCGGGAGGCGCAGGTCGCGCTGACCCTGCGCGTCGTGGCGAGTCTGACGACCGAGGAGATCGCCCGGATGTTCCTCGTGCCGGTCGCCACCATCCAGCAGCGCATCGTGCGCGCCAAGAAGACCCTCGCCGCGGCCCGCGTGCCGTTCGCGGTGCCCGACCCGGCGGAGTGGCCCGCACGGCTCGGCGCCGTCCTCGGCGTCGTGTACCTCGTCTTCACCGAGGGCTACCGTGCGACGACGGGGGAGCGCTGGGTGCGCGACGACCTCGCGGCCGAGGCGCGACGGCTCGGCCGGGCGCTCGCCGCGCTCCTGCCGCGCGAACCCGAGGTGCACGCCCTCGTCGCCCTCATGGAGTTCCAGTCGTCGCGGTTCGCGACCCGCGAAGCGTCCGACGGCACGCCGGTGCTGCTCGCCGACCAGGACCGCTCGCGCTGGGATCGGGGCCGCATCCGGCAGGGGATCGCGGCGCTCGAGCGCGCGGACGCGGCGGCGCGGGGTCGGGGCGTCGGACGGGGGTCGTATGCGCTGCAGGCCGCGATCGCGAGCTGTCACGCGGTCGCCCCGAGCGTCGAGGCGACCGCGTGGGACGAGATCGTCGTGCTCTACGAGGCTCTCGGCCGGGTGGCCCCGAGTCCCGTCGTCGAACTGAATCGCGCGGTCGCGGTGTCGATGGCCACCGGGCCGGCAAACGCGCTGCTGCTCGTCGAGGCGCTCGCCGCGGCCGGGGCGCTGCGCGGCTCTCATCTGCTGCCGAGCGTGCGCGGGGAGCTGCTCGCGCGCCTGGGGCGGGTCGACGAGGCCCGCGCCGATCTCACCGAGGCCGCGCGACTGACGGCGAACGACCGCGAGCGCGACCTGCTGCTGCGGAAAGCGGCCGCACTCGCCTGAGAGCTAGAGCTCGTTCTGCCGCGGGATGATGACCTGCTTGACGATGAGCAGGATCGAGGCCGCGACGGGAATCGCGATGAGCGCACCCAGGATGCCGAGCAGCGTGCCGCCGGCGAGGGCCGCCACGACGACGACGACCCCCGGCACCTTCACGGCGCGGTTCATGACGTTCGGGCTGATCACGTAAGCCTCGACCTGCATGTAGATCAGGTAGTAGATCGCGACGATGAGCACCGCCGGGAAGCCGTCGAAGGCCCACACCGCGAGCGAGATCACGACGGTGCCGGTGATCGTGCCGACGAGCGGCACGAGCGAGAACAGCCCGGCGAGGAACGCGAGCAGCGCCGCGTACTCGATCGGTTCGCCGAGGATCCAGCCGAGCACCGTGAGGAAGATGATCGAGAGGACGCCGTTGATCAGACCCATGGAGACCTGGCCGACGACGTAGCGCCCGACGGAGTCCATGATCTGCTCGGCGATGTCGATGAACTTCTCGCGCTTCGTCGCCGGCACGAGCGTGTAGAGGCCGCGCTTGATGCTCGCGAGCGAGCCGACGAAGTACAGCATGAGGATGAGCACGATCACGACGCCGAACGCACCGCCCGCGACACCGATGACCGTTCCGACGACGCCGCCCGTGATCGTCTGGATGTTGTCCTCGACGAAGCTGGTGATGTTGGTGAGCGCCGTCTGGTAGGGCAGCCACGGGACGTACTCGTCCCACCAGGTCTCGACCTGTCCGCTCAGGACGGCGTCGATGACGGCCGGAGCCTGATCGATCAGGTTGCCCACCTGCTCGACGATGACGGGGATCACGGCGAGCACGAACGCGGCGACGACCGCGAGCAACCCCGCCAGCACCGTGAGGATGGCGAGGCCGCGCTTCCAGCCGTGCTTCTCGAGCCAGGAGACCAGCGGGTCGATGCCGAGGGCGAGGAACAGCGCCGCCCCGACATAGGTGAGGATGGTCGCCAGCGACCCGACGGCGGTGCCGATGACGATGGCGACGAGCACGCCGAGGCCGGCGAGCAGGCCGAGCCGGAACGGGTTCTGGATCTTCACGATGGCAACGTTAGCGGCTCCCGCCGCTCACCCCGTCAGCCCGTGTGCTCCCGCTCGCGCGTGTCCTCGTCGACGTCTCCCGGCTTCTCGTCGACCACCGCGACTTCGCCCGTCTCGTCGGCGACCCCGGCCGGGAATCCGTGATCGGTCGCGATCCGTTCCGCCGACGCGAGCACGCCGCGCAGGCTCTGGATGTAGCCGGAGACCGACTCGCGCTCGAGACGGATCTGAACGAGCCGCTCCTCCGCGTCGCCGACCAGCTTCGACACGCGCTGCTCGGCGTCGGAGACGAGGGCCTTCGCGCGCTTCTCGGCCTCGTCGACCTGGGCCGCAGCCTTCGCCTTGGCGTCGTCCAATAGCGCCGTGGCCTCGGCCTTGCTCGTCGTGGCGAGGCGCTGCGCCTCGGCCCGCTGCGCGGCGGCGGAGTTCGTGGCCTCGGTGAGCTGGGCGTTGGCCTCGTCGAGGAACTTCTGCGTCGCGGCGGCCGCCTCCTGGTGCTTCGCGACGTACTCCTTCTCGGCGGCGTCGCGACGGGCGGACAGCTCGACCTCCAGGTCGGCGCGGGCCTGCTCGGCGGTCGCCAGCAGCTTCGCCTGGAGTCCCTCGGTGTCGTGCTGGATGCGGGCGCGCGTGGACTCGACCTCCTGCGCGAGTTCCGCACGCTGACGGGCGATTTCGCGGGCGAGGTCGGTGCGCTGCTTCTCGAGGTCGGAGGCGAGCGTCGCCCGAGCCTGGGCGATCTCGTTCTCGGCTTCGGAGCGGGCGTGCGCGAGTTCGGCGGCGAGCGACTCGCGGGCGCCCGCCGACTCGGCGGCCCAGGCGTCGCGGGCTCCGGTGATCTCGGCCTCGAGCGCTCCCTTGCCGTGCGCGATCTCGGCGTCGAGGGCGGCCTTGCGGCTGGTGATCTCGGCGTCGAGTTCGGCGCGCCGCGTCGTGATCTCGGCTTCGAGCGCGCCCCGGGTGCTGGCCGCCTCGGCGGCGAGCTCCGAGCGCTGCTTCTTCGTCGCCGCGTCGAGTTCGGCGCGCGAACGCTGGGTGTCGGCGTCGAGCGCTTCGTTGGCCGCCTTGGTGTCGTTCTCGAGCGCGATACGCGCGTCGGCGGTGTCGCGCGCGAGGTTGGTGCGCGCTTCCTCGAGCTCGCGCTCGAGGTCGGTGCGCAGCCGAAGGCTCTCCGCCTCGAATTCGGCACGGGTGCGTTCGGTCTCGCGGGCGAGGGCGGCAGCGGCCTCCCGGGCATCCGACACCTCGCGCTGGGCGGCGGTGCGCAGTTCGGCGAGCTCGTGGTCGACTTCGGCGCGCAGCGACGCCACCTCGCGCTTCCCGGCGGCACGGGCCTCGGCGACCTCGGTCGCGGCGGCGCCCCGGGTCGCCGCGGCTTCGCGGAGCCCGTCCTGCCGCACGGTCTCGGCTTCGGCGTTCGCGCCGGAGACGATCGCGGCGGCTTCGTCGCGGGCATCCCGAACGAGGCGTTCCGCTTCGGCACGGGCCTGCGCGACCGTGCTGTCGGCGAACGCGGTCGCGTCGGCGCGCAGCGCATCCGTCTCCTGCTGCACCGCCTGGCGCATCCGTTCGGCGTCGATGTCGGCCTGGCTGATCAGCCGCGTGGACTGCTCCTCCGCGACCCGCAGGGTGTTCTCGAGCTTCGTGCCGAGGCCGGAGTAGGTGGGGCTGCCGACCTCGTCGAGCTCGGCCTGGAGGTCGTCGGTGACCGCCTGGAGACGCTTGATCTCCTTGGTCTGGTCGTTCTTCTCGTTCGTGGCGCGGAGCAGATCGCGTCGCAGCTCGCTGACGACCGAGTCGACCTCGTCCTTCTTGTAGCCCCGCAGTTCGGTGCTGAAACCCGTGTCCTCGGATGCCACGTGGAACTCCCCGGTCGAAAGTGTGCGTTTCGTGGATGCCGTCCCCGACCGCGCGGGAACCTTCGTCAGTGTAACGGCCCTCGCGGCCCCGGGAATCGGGGGATAAACCCGGGGGACAGCTTCCCGTCCCAGCCCGCTCCCAGGCGACGCCCAGGGCGGTGGCTATTCTGGAATGTCTTTGTCTTCTACCGCCGGGAGGTATCCACCCGTGCGATTCGTCGTCGCGATCGTCGCGTTCGTCCTCGCCGCCGCCGCCATCGGGCTCGGTGTCGCTCAGCGCACCGTCCTCGCCGGACCGGCCTCCGTCTCGTCGACCGTCGTCACCGGGTCCGCCCCGCTGACGATCATCGACGCCGCCACGCTGAACGCGAATGCGGGCACCCAGTCGATCGAGGTCGCCGGTGACGGCGACGTCGTGCTCGCCTACGGGCGCACCGCCGACGTGATGGCCTGGGTGGGCGAGGCCAGCTACAACGAGATCGGCTGGGATGCCGAGACCGGCGAGCTGACCGCCACCGTCGTCGACGGCAGCGAGAGCTCCGCCGACCTCCCGTCGATCGCCGGCTCCGACCTCTGGTTGCGCGAGTTCACCGGCACCGATCTGCTCACCCGCAAGATCAACGCGCCGGACGGCATCTCGGTGATCATCGCCCTCGAGCCCGCCGCGGGCGACGGCACCGAGGCGGCGGTCGAGACGCCCGAGGCCACGACCGAGGACGGCACCGCCGTGGATGCCGTCGACGAGCCGTCCCCGCCGCTCGACCTGAGCATCACCTGGCCGCTCGACAACTCGGCCCCGGCCTCCGGCCCCCTCGTCGTCGGCGGTATCGTCCTGCTGCTCGGCGGGCTCGGCGCCTTCCTCTGGGCGCTCGTGCACGCGCGGGGCGGACGCGGCCCGCGTCGCACCACCCCGAAGCTGCCCAAGCGACCCAAGCCGCCGCAGTTGAAGCCGCAGAAGCGTCGCGGCGACGCCCCCACCCCGGAACTGGAAGCCCCGCGCGCGGGATCGGGCCGCCGCCGCGCCTTCGTCGCGGCAGGTCTGCTCACCGCGGGTGTCCTCGCCCTCGCGGGCTGCACCACGGAGGCCCAGCCGCAGCCGATCGTCTCGGAGACGCCGCCGGGCGGACCGCAGCCGGTGGCCGTCACGGCGGGTCAGTTCTCCGGCATCCTCACCGACGTCGTCGACACGGTCGCCGACGCCGACGAGGCCAAGGATGCGGCCCTCGCCGGGCAGCGTCTCACCGGCCCCGCGCTCGCGCTGCGCACCGCGAACTACGCGATCCGGACGGCTGACGCGGCGGTTGCCCCGCTCGCGCCGCTCCCGTCGGAGATCGTGCCGGTCATGCTGCCGGAGTCGACCGACACCTGGCCGCGCCGCGTGTTCGCGATCACCCGCGCCGAAGGGGTGCAGGCCGTCGGGCTGACCCTCATCCAGGAGTCGCCGCGCGAGAACTACAAGGTCGCGTACGCCGTGACCCTCATCGCGACCGTGCCCGATGTGGCACCCGCCGAGCTCGGGTCGTCCGCGCTCGCGCCCGGCAACAACCTCGGTCTGCTCGCCCCCGAGGAGCTCGCCGACGCGTATGGCGACGTGCTGATCAACGGCGACGAGAGCGAGTTCGCCGACCTCTTCCAGGCCGAGGATGACAGCCTGCGCGAGGCGATCGGAATCGACTACAAGACCACTCGCCGGGCCGAGCTCCCAACGAGCGCCACGGTCGAGTTCACGAACGGTCCCGGCGAGGAGGCTCCGGTCGCGTTCCTCACGAACGACTCGGGGCAGATCGTCTCGGTGATCCTCGAAGATGTCGAGACGGTCAAACCGGTCGAAGCGGGCGCGGCCGTCAACCCGTCCGGCCAGGTGAAGGCGCTTTCCGGCAAGACCCAGTCGACGCGCGGGATCGTCGCCACCTACGGCGTGCAGTTGCTGTTCTATGTGCCGCCGGTCGCGTCGGATCAGGAGATCGTGCTGCTCGGCTACGCCCAGGGCCTCGTCGCGGCCACCGAGGTCGGCTAAGTCGCCGTCCGAGTGCCAAGCTTGAGCCGATGAGCATTCCTGGACCGAGCCTGCGTGGCGCCGTCGACCTCTCCGGCCTCGTGCGTCGCGCCAACACCCCTCCTCCCACCCCCGGGTCGACACCGCCGCCGTCGGCGAGCGGTCTCATCGTCGAGGTGAGCGAGGCGACGTTCCCGCAGATCGTGGAACTGTCGGCTCGCGTTCCCGTCGTCGTCGAGCTGTACGCGCCCGGACTCGCGCCCGCGCTCGGGCCGATCGTCGAGTCCTACGGGGGACGCCTCGTGCTCGCGACCGTCGACGCGCAGGCCAACCCCGGCATCGCGGAGGCCTTCCAGGTACGTGAGGTCCCGGCAGCCGCGGGGGTGCTCGGCGGACGCCCCGTTCCCCTCTTCGTCGGCACGCCGGCCGAAGACCAGGTGCGCCAGGTGTTCGATCAGCTGCTGCAGGTCGCCGCGCAGAACGGCATCACCGGCTCGCTCGACCCGGCGGCCCCCGCCGACGGCGAACCGGCCGAGCCCGTCGAGGAGCCGCTGCCGCCGCTCCACCAGGAGGCGTACGACGCCATCTCGACCGGCGACTATGCGGCCGCCGTCGCCGCCTACCGGAAGGCGATCACCCAGAACCCGCGCGACGCCCTCGCCGTCGCCGGGCTCGCGCAGGCCTCCCTCCTCCAGCGCCTCGACGGTGCGGTCGCCGACGACGTGCGCAGGGCCGCAGCGGATGCTCCCGCCTCCGTCGCGGCGCAGCTCGCCGTCGCCGACCTCGACGTGAGCGGCGGACACCTCGACGACGCGTTCGATCGCTTGCTCGACCTCTTCCCGTCGCTCGACGGCGAGGGCCGCGAGGCGGTGCGCACCCGCCTGCTCGAGTACTTCGAGATCGCCGGCTCCGAGGACCCCCGCGTCGCCGCCGCGCGCCGTCGCCTCACCCTGCTGCTCTACTGAGCACGACATCCGCTACTTGCCCGAAATGGCCCACTTTTCGTCTCGAACGTGGGCCATTTCGGGCAAATAGCCTCCT
>NZ_JBIIAW010000024.1:0-31522 GCF_044239695.1 Pseudolysinimonas sp.
TCGTCGTCATATCCCGGGTCGGACGACAGCATGAAATCCGACTCCGGGGAGGCGATGGGTGCGTAGGGAAAGCTGAAGAAGCAGTCGTCGGGTGACCCGTCCTGGGTGCGCCAGGCGTCGTAGTTCACGCGGTGCTCGGTGCCGGCCTGGCCGCTCCCCGTGTCCTGGGACGAAAGTGGCAGACCTAGTGACGTGTAGGCCTGCCCCGGAGCATCGAGGCCGGCGATCTGGTCGTGGCCGAAACACACCGCGCACAGGAGAGGATCGGTGGCGACCGGCGACCCCGGAGCGCCCTCGAGAAGCTCCTCTGACTCCGGGATCTCCGGCTCTTCCGCGAAAGGTTCGGCGAATGGGCTCGCCGTGCCGATGGATCGCGCGATCTGAACGGCCGCGAACACGACGCCACCGACAAGGAGGAGCAGGACGAGCGAACCGCCGATGATGACCGGGATCAGCCAGCGTCGCCGGGGAGGAGGCGCCGATACCACCTGCTGTGGAATCCGTGGCGCCGCTCCGATCGGGAGTCCCGCCGGCGGCGGAAGCGGGGGAGCGGGCGAGTTGACCGGGGCGACGGGCTCGGGCGGTCGTGGGGTGAGGGCGCCGCTCGGCGGCGCGAAGGGGCCGGGCTCGGTCATCGCGTTCCCTTTCGCAGTGACACCCGGATCGGGCTCCGGTTGCGAACACTGTAGCGGCGCCGCCGAGGCCCGTGATCGCGGAGCAGAAGCGGGCCTTCAGCTCGCGCTAATCTTCAGGAACTGTCCGACGGAGGAACACGAATGAGCACCACCAAGCCCAGCCTCGGCGAACGCCTGCGCTACTGGTTCGACAACTGGATGGCGCGCGGGCCGATCGCGCTCATGGCGTTGCTGGGCCTGGCCACGGTCGTCTTCGTGGCGGTGCTCGGCACGATCGCCTGGATCGTGCTGAACCTCATCCGTGACGACGACAACCTCGGCGACAACTCGCTCGGCCCGCTCGACCTCATCTGGCGCAGCCTGATGCGCACCCTCGACCCGGGCACGATGGGTGGAGACCAGGAGTGGCCGTTCCGTATCATGATGCTGATCGTCACGATCGGCGGTCTGGTGATCGTCGCGAGCCTCATCGGCATCGTCTCGGGCGCGTTCGACAGCAAGGTCGAGGAGCTGCGCAAGGGCCGCTCGCGGGTGCTCGAGGACAACCACACCCTCATCCTCGGCTGGAGCACCAAGGTGTTTCCGATCGTCCGGGAGATCTGCACCGCCAACGAGTCGCGCGGGCGCAGCGCGATCGTCATCCTCGCCGACCGCGACAAGGTCGAGATGGAGGATGACATCAAGGCCCAGGTCACGAACCTCGGCACGACCAAGATCATCGTGCGCTCGGGCGACCCGATGAACCTCGCCGAACTCGAGGTCGCGAACCCGCACACCGCGCGCAGCATCATCGTGCTCGCGCCGGAGGACGGCGACGACCCCGACTCGACCGTCATCAAGACCACCCTCGCGGTGACGAACAACCCGAACCGCAAGGACGGCAAGTACCACATCGTGGGCGAGTTGCAGGAGCCGGGCAACCTCGAGGCGGCTCGACTCGTCGGCCGCGACGAGGCGCACTGGGTGCTGTCGACCGAGCTCATCAGCCGGATCACGGTGCAGACCTGCCGCCAGAGCGGCCTCTCGGTCGTGTACTCCGAGCTTCTCGACTTCGACGGCGCGGAGATCTACTTCACCGAGCAGCCGAGCCTCGTCGGACGCACCTACTTCGACGCCCAGCTCGCGTTCGCCGACTCCACCGTGATGGGGCTCGTGCAGGGCGGGAAGGTGACGCTCAACCCGTCGGCGGATGCCGTGCTCGCCGCCGGCGACCTGATCGTCGTGATCGCGGAGGACGACGACACGATCCGACTCTCCGAGCCCGGAGTGCCCGAGCTCGCCCACGTGAGTGCGGCCGCGATCACCCCCGAACTCCCCGAGACCACCCTCATGCTCGGCTACAACGAGGGCCTGCGCCTCATGCTCGTCGAACTCGATCAGTATTCGGTGCCGCGCTCGCGGGTCACGATCGTCGCGGATGTCGACGAGCCCGGCTTCGACCCGTTCACCAACCTCGACGTCACCTTCCAGAAGGGCGACCCGACGAGCCGGAAGGTGCTCGACGCGCTGTACGCGCACGAGTACGACCACATCATCGTGCTCGCGGCGAAGGAGACGTTGCCGGCGCAGCGGGCCGACGCGAAGACGCTGATCACGCTGCTGCACCTGCGCGACATCGCCGAGCAGAAGAATGTCGACCTGAACGTCGTCAGCGAGATGATCGACGACCGCAACCGCGAACTCGCCGAGGTCACCCAGGCCGATGACTTCATCGTCAGCGACCAGCTCATCAGCCTGATGCTCTCGCAGGTCAGTGAGAACAAGCGGCTGACGGATGTCTTCGACGAACTGTTCTCCGCGTCCGGCGCCGAGATCTACCTGCGTCCGGCCGAGCTATACGTCGCCGACGGTGCCGACACCGACTTCTACACGGTGCTCGAGGCCGCGCGTCGGCGGGGGGAGACGGCGATCGGATATCGCATCGAGAAGCATGCCCGCAGTAGCGAGCACCTCTACGGCGTGACCGTGAACCCGCAGAAGCACGCGACGCGAGCGTTCGCCCCGGGCGACAAGATCATCGTGCTGTCGGAGCGCTGAGCCGCGCGGCACCTGGAACGCAGAAGAGCCGCCCCGAAGACCGGGGCGGCTCTTCTGGATAACGGCTTCAGCCGAGGTCGGGGCTGAAGCCGGCGGAGAGCAGCGCGACGCGGAGGGCGATCGCCCCCGCGCCGAACAGCAGCCCGAAGACGCCGAGCACGCGACCCCGACCGCTCACGAGGGCGATCAGACCCAGCAGCACGGCGACACCGGCGCTGAGGAAGCCGCCGAAGAAGACGAAGAGGGCGAGGACCACGAGTCCGGCGGCGCCGATCGCGGTCGAGATCCCGGCGAGGTTGCCGGCGGAGAGGTCGCCCACCGCGCCGATCAGCACCACGACGACGAACACGACGAACGCGACGTCGGCGAGGCCGGTCAGGAGACCGAGGATGAACGACCACGCCCCGACACCGCGCTTCTTCTTGACGACGACAGGTTCGGCGACGGCGACCGGCGCGGGGTCCGCGGCCGGGACGACGGCGGGCTCGGGCGCCGGTTCGGTGACGGCCGCGGTCGTCGACGCCACCGGCTCGGCCGGAGTCGTCGTGGCGGGAACAGCGGGTTCGGGCTTCACGGGGTCGGACATGGCACCGACTGTAGCGCCCGCGTCCTCCCCGAGTCACGGGTGTTGACGCGGTGCGTCACCCGCTCTTGCGGCGGAACTCCCGCTTGTTGCCGGCGGCGCGGTGCGTGCCCTGGATCGCGGAATCCCCGTCGAGGTGACCGGGCCGGCTCTGGGCGTTCTGCTTCTTGCGCTCGAGCGCCTCGCGGAACTTGCGCTTCGATTCCTCCGACGGGGAGGTCTCGGCGGCGTTCTCGTCGGGCTTGTCGCTCATGTCGCCCAGCTTAGGCGGTGGCCTGCTTGGCCACTTCGGCGCGCACGGCATCCATGTCGAGGGCGCGCACCTGGCCGAGCAGGTCGTCGAGCGCCGGACGGGGGAGGGCGCCGGCCTGCGAGAAGACGCCGATCCCGTCGCGGAAGATCATCAGCGTCGGGATGGAGCGGATCTCGAACGCCGCCGACAGGTCGGGGTTGGCCTCGGTGTCGACCTTGGCGAACAGGACATCCGGGTTGTCCTCCGCGGCCGCGGTGTAGATCGGCGCGAAGGCCAGGCACGGGCCGCACCAGGCAGCCCAGAAGTCGACGAGAACGATGCCCGAGTCGACGCCGGGCTCGAGAACGGTCGACTCGAAGTCGGGGAAGGTCAGGTCGCGCGTGGCCATCGGCCCAGCTTATGAGGGGGATGAGGGGTCGCGCTGGGTGGGGTCGCGCCGCGCCGCGAGGCGCTGGGCGACGAGGTCGACCGCGATTCCGAGCACGATCGCCACGGCGACGGACAGCGCGATCGCGAGCACGGGGGAGCCGGGCAGGGCAGTGCCGAACAGTGCACCCACGCTGACGTTGTAGATCGCCCAGGCCGTGCCGGCGAACGCGGCGAGCGGCAGGAACCGGCGCGCGGGCAGCCCTGCGGCGCCCGCCGAGAGATTGACCGCGATCCGGGCGTACGGGACGTAGCGGGCGGTGAAGATGAGGACGGCGGGCCGGGTCAGCACGGTCGCGCGGGCGCGGGACAGGGCCGCGGCGATTCGGCCGCGACGCTGCCAGGCCCACCGGTCGATCCCGATCCGGCGGCCGATCAGGTAGCACAGCGAATCGCCGACGAGCGCGCCGACTGCCGCGACCGGCACGAGGAGGAGCAGCGACGGCTCGCCCCCCGTCGCCGCCAGGGCCCCGAGCGCGACGACGAGGGTCTCGCTCGGCAGCAGCACGAGGAAGGCGTCCGCGATCACGAGGAGGAACAGGGCGGCGTAGATCCACGGCGACGCCGCCATCCCGAGGAGCGCCTGTTCGATTTCGTTCACCCGGCGTTTCTACCCGCCAGGAGTGAACGTCCGGTATCATCGCAAAGGCTGCCATTCGGCAGTCGACACCCGGAGCAGGCCGGCGCACAAGTTGGTCACCGGTGGTGGTCTTCTGAACACAGTGTCATTCAGACGCGCGGGGTTCAGAGCACTTCTACTGTTGGCCAGATTGCGCCCCTGAGCTGCAGAGATGCAGCGGGGTACTTCTGCGCATGCTCCTGCTCCTCACAACAAAGAGGAGTGACCCATGGAGGGTCCCGAAATCAAGTTCGCCGAGGCTGTTCTCGACAACGGCAAGTACGGCACGCGTACCGTGCGGTTCGAAACCGGGCGTCTCGCCCAGCAGTCGCAGGGCGCGGTCGCCGCGTACCTCGACGAAGACACCATGATCCTGAGCGCCACGAGCGCCGGCAAGCACCCGCGCGACGGGTTCGACTTCTTCCCGCTGACGGTGGATGTCGAAGAGCGCTCCTACGCCGCAGGCAAGATTCCCGGCTCGTTCTTCCGTCGTGAGGGCCGCCCCTCGACCGAGGCGATCCTGGTCTGCCGTCTGATCGACCGGCCGCTGCGCCCGACCTTCGTCGAGGGCCTCCGCAACGAGGTGCAGATCGTGATCACGGTGCTGAGCATCGCGCCCGACGAGTTCTACGACGCCCTCGCGATCAACGCCGCCTCGGCGTCGACGCAGATCTCCGGCCTGCCGTTCTACGGTCCGGTCGGCGGCATCCGTCTCGCTCTCATCGAGGGCCAGTGGGTCGCGTTCCCGAAGTTCAGCCAGCTCGCCGACGCGGTCTTCGACCTCACGGTCGCCGGCCGCCTCGTCACCGACGCGAACGGCAACGAGGATGTCGCGATCATGATGGTCGAGGCCGAGGCGACCGAAGGCAGCTGGGAGCTCATCCGCGCCGGCGCCACCAAGCCCGACGAGGCCGTCGTCTCGCAGGGTCTCGAGGCGGCGAAGCCGTTCCTGAAGCAGCTCATCAAGGCGCAGCAGGAGCTCGCGGCGCAGTCGGCGAAGCCCGTGCAGGACTTCCCGCTGTTCCCGCCGTACTCGGACGAGGCCTACAACGCCGTCGCCGAGATCGCGTACGACGAGCTCAAGGGCGTCTACCAGATCGCCGACAAGCAGGAGCGTCAGAACGCCGATGACTCGCTCAAGGAGCGCGTCAAGCTCGCGATCAACGAGCGCGTCGAGAACGGCCAGCTGAGCGGCGAGGTTCCGCCGATGGTGAGCGCCGCGTACAAGTCCGTGAGCAAGAAGGTCATGCGCACTCGCGTGCTGACCGACGGCATCCGCATCGACGGCCGCGGCCTGACCGACATCCGGGCGCTCGACGCCGAGGTGCAGGTCATCCCGCGCGTGCACGGCTCGGCGATCTTCCAGCGCGGCGAGACCCAGATCCTGGGTGTCACCACGCTGAACATGCTCAAGATGGAGCAGCAGATCGACTCGCTCGCGCCGGTCAAGAAGAAGCGCTACCTGCACCACTACAACTTCCCGCCCTACTCGACCGGTGAGACCGGCCGCGTGGGGTCGCCGAAGCGTCGCGAGATCGGGCACGGCTTCCTCGCCGAGCGCGCCCTCGTGCCGGTGCTGCCGCCGCGTGAGGACTTCCCCTACGCGATCCGTCAGGTCTCCGAGGCCCTCGGCTCGAACGGCTCCACCTCGATGGGTTCGGTCTGCGCCTCGACGCTGTCGCTGCTCAACGCCGGTGTGCCGCTGCGCGCCCCGGTCGCCGGCATCGCGATGGGCCTCATCTCCGACGAGGTCGACGGTGAGACGCGCTACGCGGCCCTGACCGACATCCTCGGTGCGGAAGACGCGCTCGGCGACATGGACTTCAAGGTCGCCGGCACGTCGGACTTCATCACGGCGATCCAGCTCGACACCAAGCTCGCGGGCCTGCCGTCGTCGGTGCTCGACGGTGCGCTGAAGCAGGCCAAGGAAGCCCGCACGGCGATCCTCGCGGTCATCAACCAGGCGATCGACGGCCCCGACGAGATGGCCGCCACGGCGCCTCGCGTCATCAGCGTCAACATCCCGGTCGACAAGATCGGCGAACTGATCGGCCCGAAGGGCAAGACGATCAACGCGATCCAGGACGAGACCGGCGCCGACATCTCGATCGAGGAGGACGGCACCGTGTACATCGGCGCCGTCGACGGTCCCTCGGCCGAGGCCGCGCGCGCCCAGGTGCTCGCGATCGGCAACCCGATCAACCCCGAGGTGGGCGAGCGGTTCCTCGGCACGGTCGTCAAGATCGCGACCTTCGGTGCGTTCGTCTCGCTCATGCCCGGCAAGGACGGCCTGCTGCACATCAGCGAGGTGCGCAAGCTCGCCGGCGGCAAGCGGGTCGAGAACGTCGAAGACGTGCTCGGCGTCGGCCAGAAGATCATGGTCGAGATCACCAAGATGGACGACAAGGGCAAGCTGTCGCTCGCCCCGGTCGTCGATGACGCGGACGCCGCGGACACCGACTCGTCGGCTGCCGCGAGCGAGGGCCCGGAGGCTCCCGCCGAAGGCTGATCACCACCGGATCCACCGGATGCCGTCTCCTCTCACGAGGAGGCGGCATCCGTCGTTTCGCGGGATGCCGCGGGCCCGGTCGGGTCAGAGCAGCAGCGGGATGCTGAAGCCGCTGGCGACGAGCGTGAAGCCGGCGCCGAGCAGGGCGGCGACCACCACGGCGCCGGTCGACCCGGCGTCGAGCACCGGGTGCGGGTCGGGGATCAGGAGCGCGAGGGTCGCGGCGATCGCCCAGACCGCGAGGAGCACGAGCAGCGCCACCAGCGCCGGCGCGTGTCGGGCGTCGGGGGCGCACGACGGCGGAGCCGGGTCGATCGCCGGGCAGAGCGTGGGCATCCCGCGGATCAACAGGATGAGCACAACGCCCACGGCCGCGACGATCGACACCCGAAGGAGGCGCCGGCGACGCGAGCCCACTGCGGCGCGCGATGTCATCAGGAGAAGATCTGCGGCTGCTGTGCCGCGGCGAGCGCCGAGGCGAGTCCGATCAGAAAGACGAGGGCCATCGCGCCGGCGAGCACCCCGAGCACGAGCGGTCGCAGCCGCGCCGGGATGAGCAGCGCGCAGGTGACGATCGCGGCGTACAGCCCGACGATGAGCACCAGAAACGGGATGAGGGCCGTCGGAGCGCCCCCGGTCGCGCACTCCGGGGGCGCCGGATAGATCATGATGCACGCTTCGGCGGGACGCGGGATCGCCCACAGGGTGCCGATCGCGACGACGGCGAACACGCCGAGCGGCGCGAGCCACCAGCCGAGCGGACGGGGGGACCGGGCCTCGGTCCGCGGTGCTGGGGAGGTCATGTCGGCATCCTCTCGGCCGTTCGTGGCGAGAGCCGGCGCGGCCTCACCCTTCATCTACGTAGACGCTCGACCGTCGCGGATCGTTGGGTGGGTGTCAAGACCGCACCCGCGGCAATGGACGAAGGGCCGCCCCCGTTCGGGCGCGGACGGGGAACGGCCCTTCACGTGGAGAGCGGCGGCCGGTCCGTGCGCTGTGGACGACCCGGCTCCGGATGCTCGTGGCATCCGCGCACCCTTACGGTACGACGCCGGTCCCGCGTGCGGGAGGGCTTGACGGCGAGTTCGGGAGAAGTTCACGTCTGCGGGTCACCCGAACGGGGGCGTCGGCGCGCCGTAACGATTCGGCCACGTCGCCCGGGAACCGGGGGAGCGCGGAGTTAACCTACGACCAGTACGAGCCGCACCCGCAGACGGCACGTCTCACGTGAGCGGGGTCGAGGAGGCGCCGGATGACCGAAGACGCAGCTCCCGTCGTCACGCCGCCTGCGGGAATCACCACCCGATGGGCGCCGGCCATCTCGACCGCCGAGACCCGCGCGATCGTCGGGTCGCCCCGCGCGGTGCGCCGCCGGGTCGGCTCCTCCGACCTCGAGGTCTTCCCGATCGCCCTGAGCGGAAACGTCTTCGGCTGGACCGCCGACTCGGCCGAGAGCGAGCGGGTTCTCGACTCCTACGTCGCTCGCGGCGGCAACTTCGTCGACACCGCCGACTCCTACGCGGGCGGCCGGAGCGAGATCATCCTCGGCAACTGGCTGCGCGCCCGCGGGGCCCGCGACGACATCGTGCTGGCGACGAAGGTCGGCAAGAGCGCCGATCACCCGGGGGTCTCGGCCCGCGCCATCACGGCGGCGGTCGAAGCCTCCCTGCGTCGCCTGCGCACCGACCGGATCGACCTGCTGTACCTGCACATCGACGACCCCGACGTGCCCTTCGAAGAGACGCTCCTCGCCGTCGACGAACTCGTCCGCTCGGGCAAGGTGCGCTACTTCGGCGGCTCTCACCACACCGGGGACCGCCTCATCGAAGCCCGCATCGCCTCCGCGCAGCTCGGGGTCGCGCGGATGGTGGCCCTGCAGAACCACTACAACCTGGTGTTCCGGAGCGAGTACGAACAAGGTCTCGCGGGGATCGCCGCGACGCTCTCGCTCGGCGTCATGCCGCGGTTCGCGCTGGCCAGCGGATTCCTCACCGGCAAGTACCGATCGAAAACCGACCTCGATCGCACCCGTCGCGCCGAAGTCGGCCGCTACCTGAACCGCTCCGGGATGCGGGTGCTCCAGGCGCTCGACGTCGTCGCCGCGGAGCACGACGCGCCCCTGGCGACGATCGCGCTCGCCTGGCTGCTGAGCAAGCCCGACGTCGTAGCGCCCGTGGTGTCGGCCAGTGCCGCCGACCAGGTGTTCGACCTCGTCGCCGCCGCCGAGGTGAATCTCACGAGATCCCAGCTGACAGCACTCGACCGCGCCGGCTCCTGAGAGCCGACACGGTCGAGTTGTGGTGCCGCTGTCCGGCAGCACCGGCTCCTGAGAGCCGACACGGTCGAGGGGGTGCGAGGGTCAGGCGTTGACGCCCGGGATGACGACGCGCGCGCCGATTCCGAAGACGAACCAGATCACCAGCAGGATGATCGCGATCAGCGTGATCGCGACCCCGCCGCGCCGAACGCTGCTGCGGAACGCGAGCTGGATGAGCAGCAGGATGACGAGGATCAGGCCGAGCAGCGGCGAGGTGAACTCGACGTCTCCGATCCGGAGGGGCAGCCCGACGACGAACAGGGAGATGAGGAACAGCACCGCCACGATGATCTCGAGGATGGCGAGGATCGCCGCTCCGCCACGTGCTCGCGTGATGCCGTCGACGAGCGCGAGCACGCCGCCGATCGCGGCGATGACGAACATGAGGGTCAGGGTGAATCCGATCGTGATTTCCACGCTGAAGCCTTCCACTGGGGCGCGGGGGTGTCCGCGCGAGCCGAGCATAGCGGCGGCCAGCATCCACTCGCCCCTCTTCCGGGGGTCGTCCAGTTAGTGGTAGTGCTCAGCGAACGGCTTCGGCGATGACGCGGTCGAAGGTGCGCGACAGCGCCGTCGACGCGGCGATCGGGTCGCCCGCGTACCCACCGCTCATCGCCCCGTCGCGGGCGAGCACGAGGTCGTCGGCCGCATCGCCCGGCATCGGGTGACCGAGCGCGCGGGTGAGGCGCTCGAGCATGGTCGCGTACCATTCCCGGTGCTCGCGCACGGCGATGCGGACCGGATGCTGGGAATCCGAGAATTCGGCGGCGGCATTGATGAACGGGCAGCCGCGGAAGCCGGGGGCGGCGATCGACTCGAGAACGGCATCCCGCGTCGCGTACAGGGTGCCGAGTGCGGTGTCGTTCGCGGCGGCACGCTCGGCGACCGCCTCGGCGATGCGTCGGTGCCGGTAGCCGATGTAGGCGGCGATGACGCGGTCCTTCGACCCGTAGTGCTTGTAGAACGTGGCCTTCGTCACGTTCGAGGCGGCGATCAGGCGGTCGACCCCGACGGCGCGGATGCCGTCGTCGTAGAACAGCTCGTCGGCGGTCAGCAGGATGCGCAGCTTGGCCGGAGCTTCGGGAAGCTGCGTCAGGGGCGGATCGATGGTGATGGACACGAGGGCTTTCGGTTCGGCGCGGGGCGACGCGGACGGTGACGGAGGGGAGTCGTCCGGGATGACGATAGCACGGGGGGACAGACAGGCTCGTCTGTCCGCCATGACCCCGTTCGGGGGTGGCGGCGCGGCGCGGGTGACGTGACGTACGCTCGACACGATGAACGGCGCCGTGGCATTCCCCCTCGACCTCTCTGAACTCGAGATCGCCGCCTCCGGTGGCTCGCTCGTGCGGCGCACCATCCTCCCCAGTGGGGTGCGCATCCTGAGCGAGCAGGTCCCCGGTTCGCAGAGCGCGACCGTCGGATTCTGGGTCGCCGTCGGATCCCGCGACGAGGTCCCGGTCACCTTCGGGTCGACCCACTTCCTGGAGCACCTGCTGTTCAAGGGCACGACCACGCGCACCGCCCTCGACATCGCCGTCTCGTTCGACGCCGTCGGTGGCGAGCACAACGCGATGACGGCCAAGGAGTACACCTGCTACTACGCGAAGGTGCGCGACCTCGACCTGCCGATGGCGGTGCGGGTGCTGGCCGACATGTTCACCTCGTCACTGCTGGATCCCGAGGAGTTCGAGAGCGAGCGCGGGGTCATCCTCGAAGAGCTCGCGATGGCCGACGACGACCCCTCGGATGTCGTCTCGGAGCGGTTCTTCGAAGGGGTCTTCGGGGATCACCCGCTGGGCCGTCCGATCGGCGGTAACCCCGACGCGATCTCGGCGGTCACGCGCGAGGCCGTCTGGGAGCATTACCGGGCCAACTACCGCCCCCAGGACCTCGTCATCTCGGTGGCCGGCGCGGTCGACCACGACGAACTCGTCGCCTGGACGATCACCGCCCTCGAGGCCGCCGAGTGGAACCTCACGCTGTCGGCGAGCCCGGTCGCGCGCCGCGACCCGAATCTCGACCTCGTCGGCCGCGGGAGCCCGCTGGTCGTCGTCGACCGGCCGCTCGAGCAGACCAACCTGCTGCTCGGCGTCCCCGGTCTCCACGCCGCCGACGCGCGGCGCCCCGCGCTGACGGTGCTCAACTCGGTGCTCGGCGGCGGGATGTCCTCGCGCCTGTTCCAGGAGATCCGCGAGAAGCGCGGCCTCGCCTACTCGGTCTACTCGTTCGCCGCCTCCTACTCGGATGCCGGCGTGGTCGGCCTGTACGCGGGCTGCACGCCGAAGAAGGCGCCCCAGGTCGCCGGGCTCATGCTCGACGAGTTCCGCAAGCTCGCCGACGGCGGTATCACCGCCGAGGAGCTGGCCCGCGCCCAGGGACAACTCGGTGGGGCTTCCGCTCTCGCCCTCGAGGACTCCGACACGCGCATGACCCGGCTCGGCCGGTCCGAGCTCACGATGGGGGAGTTCGCCGACCTCGACGAGACCCTCCGCCGCATCGGGGCCGTCACGGTGGATCAGGTGCGCGACCTCGCCGCCGAACTCGCCTCCCGCCCGCTGTCGATCGCGGCCGTGGGATCGGTGGATGTCGACGCCCTCGCCGGGCTCGACGGCACCGTCGCCGCCGCCTGACCCCCGCCGTTCGAACCCTGAGCTTTCCGACGAAGGAGTCGCCGTGCCCTCCCGCTACCTCTACCTCGTGCGTCACGGCGAGCAGCAGGACGCCGAACACGGCCTCCCCGACGGCCCGCTGAGCGCGCGCGGCATCCGGCAGGCGCACGCGATCGCCGAGCGGCTGAGCGGGGTGCCTTTCTCCGGCGCCTGGACCTCCCCGCTCCAGCGCGCCCAGGAGACGGCCCGGATCATGACCGAGCGCCTCCCCGCCCTCGAGCCGCAGCCGTCGGCCCTGCTGATGGACTGCATCCCGTCGGGACCGACCCCCGAGCTCCCGCACGCGTTCGAATCGTTCTTCGGAAGCGTCACCCCGGAGGAGATCGCTGCGGGCGAGGCGCAGATGTCCGACGCCCTCGCCGAATGGATGACGCCGCCGGCCGGCGAGGACCGGCACGATCTGCTCATCACCCACAACTTCGTCATCGGCTGGTTCGTGCGCGAAGCCTTCGGCGCCCCGACCTGGCGGTGGCTCGGCGTGAATCAGGCGAACTGCGGGCTGACGATCATCCGCGTCCGGTCGGCGAAGCCGCCGGTGCTCGTCACCCACAACGACCTCGGTCACCTGCCCGCCGAGCTACGCACCGGCCTCACCGTCGAGCAGCCCTACTGACCTGATCGCCCGCACAGAACCCTCTCTGACACGGGAGAGGGTCGCGCACGGGGCTCTCGTGCGTCAGAAGACCCTCTCGGCGTCAGGCGGAAGGTGCTTGCGGAACCACTGCGTCGCGTTCGGGTTGTCGTTGTACGGTTCGACGTCGACGTAGCCCGACGAGCGGTAGAGGGACTGCGCCGCTTCGAGGCGCTCGTTGGTGTCGAGCACGACCTCGGTCGCGCCGAACCCGGCAGCACGGCGCTCCAGCTCGAGCAGCAGCGCGCGGCCGGAGCCGGTGCCGCGGGCGGCGGGGCGCACCCAGAGGTGCTTGATCTCGCCGCGGGCGGGGGAGAGCATCCGCATCCCTCCGCAGCCGACGGGCGCCCCGTCGAGTTCGGCGACGAGGAACACCCCCTCGGGCGGGGTGAACGTCGCAGGATCGGGGCGGAAGGTGCGGTACGACGTCATCCCGTGCTCCCGCATCCCGAAGTACTCGCCCAGCAACTCGTCGGCGATCGGGTCGACGACAGAGGTCTCGCGGAACTTCAGCACGGCCCAACCCTAAGCTGGACGGCATGGCAACCTCCGTCGCGATCGTCGGCTCGTCGGGGCGGATGGGCGGCCTCATCGATCGGATGCTGTCGGCGAGCGACGACTTCGACGTGCATGCCCGCGTCGGGCGCCACGACTCGCTCGAGCTCCTCGACGGGGCCGACGTCGTCATCGATGTGAGCGTGCCGGCCGTCTCGCCGGGGGTCGTCGAGGCGGCGCTCGACCGCCGCATCCCGATCGTCATCGGCACGTCGGGCTGGACGAGCGACCGGATCGCGCCGGTCGCCACCCGGATCACCGCGGACCCCGAACTCACCGCTCTCGTCATCCCGAACTTCTCTCTCGGTTCCGCCCTCGCGACCCGGTTCGCGGAGCTCGCGGCCCCGCACTTCGAGTCGATCGAGATCGTCGAAGCCCACCACGCCGGCAAGACCGACTCGCCGTCGGGCACTGCGCTCCGCACTGCGGAACTGATCGCCGCCGCGCGCGCCGACCTGGGTCCGGTCGCCGCGCCGCACGCCGACCAGCGCGCCCGCGGGCAGTTGGTCGCGAGTGTGCCCGTGCACTCGTTGCGGATGTCGGGGGTCAGCGCCCGGCAGGAGGTCGTGCTCGGCGGGGCGGGGGAGACCGTTCGGATCGTGCACGAGACCCTGTCCGACGAGTCGTACGAGCCGGGCATCCTGCTCGCGCTCCGGGCCGCGACCTCGACGACGGGTCTCGTCGTCGGGCTCGGCGCCCTGCTCGGACTCTGAGCAGCCGTGCGCACCAAGATCGCGGTCGGCGTCACCGCCGGGCTGCTCGTCATCTACCTCGTCTTCGCGTTGCGCTACGGGCTGCTGCTGATCTCGGTCGGTGAACCCGTCGCGATCGGACTCGGGATCGCGTTGTTCGTGCTGCCCCTGCTCGCGATCTGGGCGCTCGTCGTCGAACTGCGGTTCGCGATCCGCGCCGAGCGCCTCGGGGTTCGACTCGAGGCGGAGGGCGGACTGCCCACCGAAGAGCTGCCGCTGCGGCCGAGCGGACGGATCGACCGGGCGGCGGCCGTGGAGGTGTTCCCGACCTATCAGGCGGCGACCGAGGGCGCGCCCGAGGACTGGCGCACCTGGTTCCGGCTCGGGCTCGCCTACGACGCCGCGGGCGACCGGCGTCGTGCGCGGTGGGCGACGCGGCAGGCCATCCGCCTCAGTCGCGGGAGCTGAGCGCCGCCTTCACCGCATCTGCGATCGTCGGATGCTTCCACGCGAAGCCGTCGGCGGCGAGCCGCACCGGCTGCAGTTGGACGTCGTCGAGCAGGAGGCGCTGTCCGGCCTCGCCGAGCCCGAGGCGGATGGCCCAGGTCGGTGCCGGCAGCCACCGGGGGCGCTTCAGTGCGTCGGCGAAGGCCCGGGTCACGTCATCCGCGGTCGCCGGCGTCGGGCCGGCGAGCACGACCGGCCCCGAGATCGTCGAGTCGAGCAGGTGGATGATCGCGCGCACCTCGTCGTCGAGCGAGATCCACGGCCAGAACTGCCTTCCGGCACCGAACCGCGACCCGAGGAAGAACTGGGTCAGCAGCCGCACCGGCGCCATGCCACCCGACTTCGCGACGACGACGCTCGTGCGCAGGGTGACGACGCGGGTCTTCGCCGGAGCGAGGGCCGCGGCCTGCTCCCAGGCGAGCACGAGGTCGGCGAGGAAGCCGTCGCCCTTCGGCGAGTCGTCGTCGAGACGCACGCGAGGACGATCGCCGTAGAACCCGACCGCGGATCCGCTGAGGAACGTCGACGGCGGCTTCTCCATCGTGGCCATCGACTCGGCGAGCAGCCGGGTCGCGTTGATCCGCGACGACACCAGTTCCCGCTGGTAGCCCTTCGTCCACGGGATGCGCGAGATCGACGCCCCGGAGAGGTTGATCACGGCGTCGGCGCCGGCGAGCGCGTCCGGCGCGATCTCCCCGGCGTCGGGATCCCAGGCGTATTCGGCGTCCGACGCCGCCGCACGGCCTCGGACGAGGACATCCACCCGATGGCCTTCCGCGCGCAGGGCGCTCACCAGCGGTCGCCCGATCAGGCCGGACGCTCCCGCGACGAGGATGCGCACCGGTTAGGCCAGGCTCGCTTCGAGGGTGATCGTCGTGCCCGCGAGGGCCTTCGACACCGGGCAGTTCGCTTTGGCGTCCTCGGCGAGCTTCTGGAACTCGTCGGCCGCGAGGCCCGGAACCTTCGCACTCACCAGCAGATGGATGCCGGTGATGCCCTCGCCGGGCTGGAACGTGACGGCGGCCGTCACCTGGAGGCTCTCCGGCGCGTGACCGGCCTGGCCGAGCGCGTTGGAGAACGCCATCGAGTAGCAGGCCGAGTGCGCCGCGCCGAGCAGCTCCTCGGGGTTCGTGCGGCCGGGTGCCCCCTCGGACCGCGCCTGCCAGGTGACGGGGAACTCTCCCGCGTCGGAGGAGTCGAGGCTCGTCGTACCCGAGCCGCTCATCAGATCGCCGAACCAGAGCGTCGTCGCTTCAGAAGTGAGTGCCATGACGCGAGCCTACGGTCCGAGGCTGGGCAGCGCCTAGGCGGTCGAGGCGCCCCGCCGGCCCACGATGCCGGCGCGCGCCAGCAGCAGGTAGATCTGGCAGCCGAGGCAGTAGGCGAACACCGAGTTGAGGAAGGCGGCGAGGAACGCCGCGACGCCCGCGACGACGAGGGCGATCGGGCCGACGACGAAGTACACGGCGATGCCGACGACGGTCACGACCAGTCCGACACCCTGGGCGAAGGTCGGCGGGGTGGGGTTCTCCAGCTCCGCGGGAGGCGCCAGCCGGGGGCGGATCAGCTTCGAGAACACGAAACGGTAGGGATGCCGCTGGACCCCGGCGACGGCGCCCCACAGGAAGATCGCGGCGGCGTAGATGGCGAGCACGAGCGCGGCGATGCCGAAGGCGGGGGACTCCAGACCGAGCAGTGCCAGGGCGATCACGACGAGGAACTTCACCGCGACGATTCCGGCGGTGACGCGCGGCCCCCGCGGGTCGATGCCGCGGGTGGACGTGGCAAGAGCGGTCATGCGGCGAGCACCTTCTCGAGTTCGGCGACGATCGTGTCGCGCCGCACCGCACCGCGAATGCGGGTGCGGACGACCCCGTCGGCGTCGAGGATGAGCGTGGTCGGGGTCTGCAGCACGCGGAAGCGAGAAGCCAGGTCGGGACGGTGGGTCACGTCGAGGTCGACGTGAGTCACGCTCTCGGTGCGCGTCGCGAGGTCGTCGAGCACACGGGCCGTGGCCGTGCACGGCGCGCAGACCTCCGTCGAGAACTGGAGGAGTGTCGCCCGCGCACCCAGGGGGATGCCCTCGATGTTCACGATCCGACGGTCGGAGACGCTCCGGGCGCGGCCCTGGGTCGCCCGGTGCAGCACGCCGAGCAGCGTCGCGGCGAGCACGAGGCCCACGAGCGCGATCGCGACGGTTCCGGCATCCATATGCCCGAAGGTAGTGAGCGCGTCGCCCCGCGTCACCCGGGCCTGTCACACTCCGTCATACGCTCGGGACGGATATCGTGAGGCCGTGCCTGAGGACGAGCCCCGCGACATCCAATTCCGTTCCGACATGACCGTGGAGCTGGTGCGCTCGAGCGCTCATGACTCCGATGTCGTGTTCGCCGCTCGCGTGTCGACCATGGGGGAGCAGACCCTCGACGACGCCGCGTCGGGTGCCGAGGCCGGCTCGAAGGACAAGGGCCTCATCAACTTCCTCATGCGCGACCGCCACGGGTCGCCGTTCGAGCACAACTCGATGACCTTCTACGTGCAGGCGCCGCTCTTCGTCTTCCGCGAGTTCATGCGCCACCGCATCGCCTCCTACAACGAGGAGTCCGGTCGCTACCGCGAGATGCGACCCGTCTTCTACGTGCCCGGCCCCGAGCGCAACCTCGTGCAGGTGGGCAAGCCCGGCGCGTACGACTTCATCCCGGGTGACCCGTCGCTCACCGACCTCGCCGTCTCCTCCGGTCGTGCCGTCGCCGAGTTCGCCTATGCCGAGTACCAGAAGCAGCTGGATGCCGGCGTCGCCCGCGAGGTCGCCCGCACGGTTCTGCCGCTCTCGCTCTACTCGTCGATGTACGTGACGATGAACGCCCGGTCGCTGATGAACTTCCTGTCGTTGCGCACCAAGCGCCCCGACTCGCACTTCCCGTCGTTCCCGCAGCGCGAGATCGAGATGGTCGCGGAACTGATGGAGGAGGCCTGGAAGCCGCTGATGCCGCTCACCCACGCGGCGTTCGAGGCGGGCGGCCGGGTCGCTCCGTAGGGTTCATCGCCCGCTGAGCAACGCAGACAGAGGACACGCGGCACGACACGCCGCGAGTCCTCCCGAACGGTGCTGAGCGGGCGAAGCCCCCAGCGATGACGACGAGCGGATGCCGTCGGATCGAGGTGCGTGAACCTCGGGGCATGCACCTCGTCGACGGAATCGCGACCATTCGAGAACTGCGCGAGGCGGGCATCCGAGATGCTGCCATCCGGACGGAGATCCGTCGGGGGCGGCTGCGGCGCGTCCGTCCTGGCGTCGTCGCCGACGCGACGTGTACAGACGAGATCCTCGAGGCCGCCCGGTTGGGAGGTCGCGTCGCAGGTGCGAGCGCCGCGCGCCATCACGGATTCTGGTCGCCGCCGATGCGTCGGCTGCGCGTCGAGGTGCCCCGCGGTTCGCATCTGCCACAGACGGATTCTCGGATCATTCGCGGCCCGGCCGGCCGCCATCGTTTCGGCGTCTGCACCGTCGAGGAGATCGTCCCCCAGGTGCTGCACACCGAGCGTCCCGAGATCGCGGTCGCGATCCTCGACTCCATCCTGCGTCGCTCCTCGCTCACGCAGGTCGATCTCGAATTCGCCGCTGCTGCGCTCCCGCGCAGGCTTCGCCGGGTGCTGGCGCTCGTCGATCGACGTGCCGAGTCGGGATCCGAGTCGATCGTGCGCGTCCTGCTCGCAGAAGCGGGCATTCTGGCCGTTCCGCAGGTGCCGGTCCCGTTCACCGACCTCGATCGCCTCGATCTCGTCGTCGGCGACCGGCTCGTGCTCGAGTGCGACAGCCGGGCCCACCACTACACTCCGGCGGAGCTCGATCACGACAACGCGAGGGACCTGTTGCTCACGGCGCTCGGATTCGTCGTGCTGAGGGTGCGCTATCGCGCGATCACGCGCGACCCGCAGACGGTCGTGCTGGCGGTCCAGCGGCTCGTCGACGCCGGCATCCATCTCGACCGCACAGCACCGAGCCGCCGCGACACGCGGTGAGATCGTCGGCACGTCGCCCTCGCCGGTGCTGAGCCGACCACACGCCGGCCTCGTCCAACCCCGGTAGCCTGAGGTACGTGTCGTCGCAGGAGAATCCGTTCGGGCAGGTGCTCGTCGCGTTGGTGACCCCGTTCACCCACGACGGAGAGGTGCACTGGGCCGACGTCGAGAAGCACATCGACGACCTCGTCACCCACGGCGCCGACGGCATCGTGGTCACCGGCACGACCGGGGAGACGAGCACGCTCACCGACCCCGAGAAGATCAAGCTCGTCGAGGTCGCGAAGGATGTCGCCGCGGGTCGCGCCAAGGTCATCACCGGCGGCGGATCGAACGAGACCGCGCACGCCATCGAGCTCTACTCCAAGAGCGAGAAGGCCGGTGCCGACGGCGTGATGATCGTCACGCCGTACTACAACAAGCCCACGCAGGCCGGCATCCTCACCCATTTCCGGATGGTGGCGGACGCGACCGACCTCCCGGTGATCCTCTACGACATCCCCGGACGCACGGGCGTCGAGATCAAATACGAGACGATCCTGCGTGCCGCGAAGCACCCCAACATCCTCGCGGTGAAGGACGCCAAGGGCGACCTCAGCGAAGTGAGTCGCGTGCTCAACCAGACCGACCTGCTCTACTTCGCGGGCGACGACGGCAATGCGCTGCCGACGCTCGCGATCGGCGGCACCGGCCTGATCGGCGTCACCGCGAACATCGCCCCCGCCAAGTACCGCGAGATCGTGGATGCCGTCAACGCCAACGATCTCGACACCGCGCGCGCCGCGCACCGGGCTCTCGAGCCGCTCGTGCGCGCCACCATGACCCACGTGCCCGGCACCGTCGCAGCGAAGTACATCCTGCACGGCTTCGGCCGGATCACCAGCCCGCGCGTGCGTCTGCCGCTCGTCGGGCCCGAAGAACATGAGGCCGCCCTGATCGAGGACGAGATCGCCCTGGTGCACGACATCGAGGGCATCGACCCCAAGAAGTTCCGTCCCGACGCCAACGCGGCGGCCGGCGGGGCGCTGCCCAAGATCGCGGGGACCACCCGATGAACGCCGCCCTGCTGACGCCGCCGGCGCTCGAGTCCGGCACGCTGCGCGTCTACCCGCTCGGCGGTCTCGGCGAGATCGGCCGCAACATGACGGTCTACGAGTACGAGGGCAAGCTGCTCATCGTCGACTGCGGCGTGCTGTTCCCCGAAGAGCACCAGCCCGGCGTCGACCTGATCCTGCCCGACTTCGCGCCGATCCGGGAGCGCCTGCAGGACGTCGTCGGCGTCGTGCTCACGCACGGTCACGAAGACCACATCGGCGCCGTGCCGTACCTCCTCAAGCTGCGGGGCGACATCCCGCTGATGGGATCCCGGCTGACCCTCGCGCTCGTCGAGGCGAAGCTCAAGGAGCACCGCATCCAGCCGCAGACGCGCGTCGTCGCGGCCGACCAGACGGATCGGTTCGGCCCGTTCGAGCTCGAGTTCGTCGCCGTCAACCACTCGATCCCGGATGCCCTCGCGGTCGCCATCCGCACCCCCGCCGGCCTCGTGCTGCACACCGGCGACTTCAAGATGGACCAGCTCCCGCTCGACGGGCGTATCACCGACCTCCGCGCATTCGCCCGCCTCGGCGAGGAGGGGGTCGACCTCTTCCTGCCCGACTCGACGAACGCCGACACGCCCGGCTTCACCCCGCTCGAGCGCGAGATCGGCCCGATCCTCGAGAACGTCATCTCGCGGGCGACGAAGCGCGTCATCGTCGCCTCGTTCTCGTCGCACGTCCACCGCGTGCAGCAGGTTCTGGATGCCGCGGTCGCCAATGAGAGACACGTCGCCTTCGTCGGGCGATCGATGGTGCGCAACATGGGCATCGCCGCCGACCTCGGCTACCTGCACGTGCCGCCGGGCGTCATCGTCGACCTGAAGACCGCGATCACGATGCCCGACGACCGCGTCGTGTTCATGAGCACCGGATCCCAGGGCGAGCCGATGGCCGTGCTCTCGCGCATGGCGAACCAGGACCACCAGATCGAGGTCGGATCCGGCGACACCGTCATCCTCGCCTCGAGCCTGATCCCGGGCAACGAGAACGCCGTCTACCGCGTCATCAACGGGCTCATCAAGCTCGGCGCGAACGTCGTGCACAAGGGCAACGCGAAGGTGCACACCTCGGGACACGCCTCCGCCGGAGAGCTGCTCTACTGCTTCAACATCATCAAGCCGCGCAACGTGCTGCCGGTGCACGGCGAGGCCCGTCACCTGCGGGCCGCCGCCGACCTGGCCATCGAGACCGGGGTGGAGCCCTCGCGCACGATCATCGGCGACAACGGCGTGGTCGTCGATCTCAAGAACGGCGTCGCGAAGGTCGTCGGGCAGCTCGACATCGGCTTCGTCTACGTCGACGGGTCCACCGTGGGCGAGATCACGGATGCCGACCTCAAGGACCGTCGCATCCTCGCCGAGGAGGGGTTCATCTCGATCTTCATCGCGATCGACACCCAGACCGGCAAATGCATCGTGGGCCCGGAGATCCAGGCGCGCGGCTTCGCCGAAGACGATTCGGTCTTCGACGGCGTGCGTCCGCAGATCGTCAAGGCGCTCGAAGAGGCGGCGAAGAACGGCACGAACGACCAGCACGGGTTCCAGCAGATCGTGCGCCGCACCGTCGGACGCTGGGTCAACAGTCAGCACCGCCGCCGTCCGATGATCATCCCGGTCGTCATCGAGGCCTGAGTGGTGCGGTACCGCCCCGCGACGACGGCGGATGCCGATCTGATCGCGGAGCTGTTCGTTCTGACCGCGGATTGGCGACCGGGGCCGGGGCGCGGACGAGCGTTCTGGGCGGAACGGCCGGAGTTCGCGACCTACACCGCCGACTGGGGACGCCTCGGCGATGGCGGCATCATCGCCGAGGATGACGGTGGCTTCGTGGGCGGCGTCTGGTGGCGGCTCTTCCTCGTCGGCGACCCCGGCTACGGGTTCGTGGACGATCGCACGCCGGAGATCGGGATCGCGGTGATCGACGAGCGGCGCGGCGCAGGCATCGGTCGGGAGTTGCTCCGCGCCGCGATCGCCCGTCACCCGCGGCTCAGCCTCAACGTCGAGGACGGCAATCCGGCCCGCGCGCTCTACGAGGCCGCGGGGTTCGTGCCGGTGGGGCGGTCGGCTGACGGCACGGTGATGCTGAGATCCGCCGAGGAAAATCTCGCCGAGTCATCCTCGGGAATGACGCCGCGGCCCTCGAACTCGCCCTAGAGTCCGAGGAGCGGACGTCCGGGGTGGCCGAATGGTTGGGATGCGATCCGGTCGCCGCGCTGGTTCGATGAACTGACACCGCCTGTCAGGGAGCGGTGTGTTCCCGCCTGGAATGGAGACCTCTATGTCCGTCGCCCGCAAATGGGTCTTCCCGATCCTCGGTCTCGTCATCGCGGCGGCCATCGCCGTCGCTCTCGTCAAGCTCGCGTTCTTCGGCACGTCCGCCGCGGGGGCCGGCGGCGAGGAACCGACCGGGGGATTCGTCGATCCCCAGGTGCCGGTGATGATCTCGACCGTGAGCAACGACGTCGTGCTCAGCGGCACGGTCAAGGCCGACGACGCGGTGCCGGTGAAGGCGCCGCTCGACGGCACGCTCGCGAGCGTGGACGTCGGGGTCGGCTCGGTCGTCGGCGCGGGTCAGCAGATCGGGGTCGTCAAGGGCGTCAACTCGTCGGGACGCGCCATCACGGTCGCGATCACGGCGCCGGTCGCGGGCACCATCTCCGCGCTGTCGATCGTCGCCAACCAGAGCACGACGGCGGGCACCACCGTGGCGCAGATCGCTCCTCCGGGCTTCTACATCACCGCACCCGTGCAGCCGGCCGATCGTTACCGCCTGGTGGCGGCGCCGACGGAGGGCACGGTCACGGTGACCGGCGGCCCCGCGCCCTTCACCTGCACGAATCTCACCGTGACGACGCCGCTCGCCGGGGCGGGCACGGGCGAGGACCCGGGCACCGGCGATCCCGGTGCGGGTTCCGGCACCACGGCGCGGTGCGTCGTGCCGGCCGATGTGACGGTCTTCCCCGACCTCGTCGCGCAACTGACGATCTCCGCGGGAGTGGCCGAGAACGTGCTCGTCGTGCCGGTCACCGCGGTGCTCGGTGCCGCCGAGTCGGGCGTCGTCTACGTCGTCGATCCGGAGACCGGCGAGACGCAGGAGCGCCCGGTGACCCTGGGTCTCTCCGACGGCATCAACGTCGAGGTGGTCGACGGTCTCGAGGAGGGCGAGCTGGTCATGCAATTCGTGCCCGGGGCCCCCGCCGATCCCGGGATGCCGACCGACGGCGGCATCATCATCGGCTACGGCGGCTGAGATGGCCTTCGTCGAACTGGAGGGCGTGACGCGCTCCGTCGAACTTCCCGATGGCGGGCACCTCGACATCCTCAGAGGTGTCGACTTGAGCGTGGAGATCGGCCACCACGTGAGCATCGTCGGTCGGTCGGGCAGCGGCAAGTCGACCCTGCTGAACCTGCTGGGACTCATCGACACCCCGACCAGCGGGCGCCTCGAGTTCGACGGCACGCCGCTGGACAAGCTGGATGCCGGCGAGCGCGACCGTCGACGCGGCCGCGACGTGGGCTTCATCTTCCAGCAGTTCAACCTGCTGCCCGGGCGGACGGCGCTCGAGAACGTCATGACCCCGCTGCTCTACGCGACGGGTTCCCAGTTCTGGCGGCGCAAGGAACTGGCCAGCGAGATGCTCGACAAGGTCGGCCTCGGACGTCGCCTGAAGTCGACGCCCGACCAACTCTCCGGCGGCGAGCAGCAGCGCGTCGCGATCGCTCGTGCGCTCGTGCGCGGCCCGCGGCTGATCCTCGCCGACGAGCCGACCGGTGCCCTCGACGTCGAGACCGGCGGCACCGTCATGGAGCTGCTCGACACCGCGGCCGAGCAGTCCGGGGCCGCCCTCATCACGATCACCCACGATCCCAACGTCGCGGCCCTCGCCCGGCGCCATTACCGGCTCGACGCGGGGGTCCTGCACGAGATCCAGAGCGACCGGATGCAGACTCTCGCCGCGACGGGAGCGACCCTGTGAGCACCGACTCCGCCGGCACCGAGCTGGTCGCGTCTCCGCGGATCCCCGAGGCGCCGACGTCGTCGGGTCCCGGCCGGGCGTCGCGGCTGTGGACCGGTTTCGTGGGCGCCGTCGTCGAGGCCTGGGCCGAGGTCCGCATCCACCGCACCCAGGTGCTGCTGAGTCTCATCGGCGTCGGAGTGGCGGTCGCGGCCCTCGCCGGCGTCGTCGCGGCGGGCTCGATCGCGACCCAGGCGACGGTGGAGAACTTCGAGCGGCAGAGCGGCCGGCCCGCCTCGATCGGGTTGTACGCGTACAACCCGATGTCGGGGGAGTCGCCGTCGCGCGCCGCCCTCGACGCCGCCTTCACGACCGCGATGGAGCGCTACGGCATCACCTACGTCAACCGCACGAGCTACGGCGGGGTCACGGTGCAGTTCCCGGACGGCACCTTCGGGATCTCGGCGCTCGGGGTCGACCAGCCCTACGGCGTCATGCACCGCATCGCGCTGGAGCAGGGGTCGTGGTTCACCGAACGCGACACGCTGCGCCTCGCGCCGGCGATCGTCGTGAGCGAGGAGGTGTGGGAGCGCCTCGGCTCGCCCGACCTGCGGGTCGATCCGACGATCGGCATCGTCACGCCCACCGGCACCGTCGACGCGATCATCGTCGGGATCACCCCGAAGCAGTCGCTCGACGGCTCCTTCCTGCAGGCCTACCTGCTCAACGACGACTACGACACGTTCGTGCCGCAGGATCCGAACTTCCCGCAGATCCCGAACTACGAGGCGTGGGTGCCTCCGGAGGCGTCGGACCAGCTCGTGCCGCTCATCCAGCGGGACGTCGCGGCGGCGCTCGGCGAGGACTGGCAGGTCGATGTGCAGCGCCAGGACTACCTCGCCTGGCAGACCGAGGACCCGCTGCTGATCCCCAAGGTCGTCGTCATCGGCATCGCCGTCCTGGTCATGCTGCTGGGCGCGCTCGGGCTGCTCAACATCGCGCTGGTGTCGGTGAAGCACCGTATCCGCGAGATCGGCATCCGACGCGCGTTCGGGGCGACCGCGGGGCGCGTCTTCTTCTCGGTGATGATGGAGAGCGTCGTGGCGACTTTCGTCGCGGGCCTGGCGGGGGTGTTGCTGGCGATCGTGCTCGTGAAGAACCCGATCACCGACTCCTATCTCGCGCTCGTCATCCAGGACATCCCCGGGTTCCCGATCGAGGCGGCCCTCATCGGTCTCGGCGCGGCGACGCTCGTCGGCGCGCTGGCGGGTCTGCTGCCCGCGCTCGTGGCGGTGCGGGTGAAGGTGATCGACGCGATCCGGTACTGAGCCGCGCGCGAATGGGCGGAATCCCTACTTCCGTCGGAGGGGAGGGAGCTGCCAGGATGCGGGCATGACGCGCCTTCGCCCCGTGACCGCTCCCGCGGCAGCCGTGCTCGCGATCGCCCTCGCCGCCGCGCTCAGCGGGTGCTTCCCCGGGGGTGGTGCCCCGAGTCCGAGCGCCGGGAGCGGGTCGCCGAGCGCCGAGCCGAGCGACTCGCCCACGCCTCTGCCGGCCCCGGAGACGGCACCGGTGCGCGCCGGACTCGCGCTCTCTCCCGATGGCATGGGCACGCTCGTCTTCGGTGAGGCCCCGTCGACCGACCCCGCGACGCAGATGCTCGTGCTCGAACCCGAATTCTGCACCGACGCGAACACCGGCTCCGGCATCGGCATCGGCCCGGGCGACCCGGCCGCGGCCCTCTGGGTGCCGATCCCCGCCTACCGCGACGGACGCGACGGCGACTTCGGGGTGCACGTCGAGGGCAGCGTCCTCGATCGTATCGACCTGCTGAACGAGGTCATCCCGACGACCGCGGGGGTCCGGATCGGCGATGCGCGATCCGCGGTCGAGAGCGCCTATCCCGGTGCCGCCGTCGTCGCGGGAGATCTGACCGACATCTACGTCATCACGGGCGACCACGGCACGCTGCAGATCGAAGTGTCGACGACCGACCCGTACTGGGCGGGGTTCCGTCCGGCCGACGTCGTCGTCTACATCCACGCCGTGCAGACCGGGGTCGCCCCCTTCACCGTCGTCGCCTCCGAGAACATCGCGGGGCTCTGCCCGTTCTGAGCGGGATGCCCGTTCTGAGTCGGATGATCCGGGGCAGGGTGTCGCTCCCGGGGGCGGCCTGACGCCGCGGGTACCGTGACCGCATGGCCACGGGAACCCGGTCGTCGAATGCGCGTGCGCGCCAGACGCCCCGCACGCAGACCTCCCGCGCGCGCTCGACGACCTCGGCCGCGACCAAGCGCTACCCGAAGGGCCGATCCCCCGCGAAGACGGAGGAGCCGGGCATCCTGAGCAGCCTCTGGATGGGGCTCGCCCACGCCGTCGGCGGAGGCGCGCGCCTGTTCGGCAAGGAGACGCTCGCCCCCGACGAGCGTCGCGACGGGGTGCCGTTCCTGCTGATCGTGCTCGCGATCGGCGGGGCGATCGTCGAGTGGTTCAACCCGTCGCACGAGGTCGCGATCGCGCTCGACGCGTACACCTTCGGCGGGCTCTTCGGCCGCGTCGCGTTCGCGTTGCCCGTCATCATGCTGGTCTTCGCCGTCTGGCTGTTCCGGCATCCGTCGAGCGTGCACGACAACGGTCGCCTCGGCATCGGACTCGCGCTGCTGCTGACGAGCGTCAGCGGCCTCAGCCACCTCTTCGGCGGGCAGCCGCAGCCCGCCGACGGCGCCGTGGCGATGGCGCACGGCGGCGGCATCCTGGGCTGGATCGTCGCGCAGCCGTTCGTCTCGATCGGTGCCGCGTGGCTCGCGGTGCCGCTCGCGGCCGCGCTCATGCTGCTGTCGCTCTTCATCCTCACGAAGACGCCGCCGAACCGCATCGGGTCGCGCCTCGGCGAGGCCTACTCCTACCTGTTCGGCGCCGAACTCGCCCCGCGGGAGCCCAAGGCGGCCCCCGAGCAGCCCGAACTCGGCTCGATGACCGACCTCGGCTTCGAGCCCGAGGACCCGTCGTCGATGCCGTGGTGGCGCCGCAAGAAGGATGCCGACCCGGCGTTCGACACCCCGGTCGCGAAAGAGCAGGTCACCGACATCCTGTTGCCCGAGCCGGAGCAGAACCCGTTCGACCTGCTCGCCGAACTCGACAAGGCCGAGGATGCCGTGCGCCGCTTCACCGGCGAAGTCCCGCAGCGCGGCCGCGGGCTCCAGGACGACTTCGCGTCCCCCGCCGAATCGGTGCCGACGGAACTCCCCGATCCCGAGCTCGCCGCGGCGCCCCCGGTCTCGCTGTCCAGCCGTCGGCCGTACAAGCTCCCCGCCGCGTCGAGCCTTCAGCAGGGGACGCCGCCGAAGACCCGCACCCCGGCGAACGACGAGACGATCGCGGCGATCACGAGCGTGCTCGGCCAGTTCCAGGTCGATGCCAAGGTCACCGGGTTCTCGCGCGGTCCGAGCGTCACCCGTTACGAGATCGAACTCGGCCACGGCGTGAAGGTCGAGCGCGTCACCGCGCTCGCGAAGAACCTCTCCTACGCGGTCGCGTCGAACGAGGTGCAGATCCTCTCGCCGATCCCGGGCAAGAGCGCGATCGGGGTCGAGATCCCGAACAAGGATCGCGAGATCGTCACCCTCGGCGATGTTCTGCGGTCGAGTGCTGCGGCGCGTTCCCAGCATCCGATGACGATCGGCCTCGGTAAGGACGTCGAGGGCGGGTTCGTCGTCGCGAATCTCGCCAAGATGCCCCACCTCCTCGTCGCCGGTTCCACCGGGTCGGGCAAGTCGTCGTTCATCAACTCGATGATCACGAGCGTGCTGATGCGCGCGAAGCCCGCCGAGGTGCGGATGGTGCTCATCGACCCCAAGCGTGTCGAGCTCGCCGCCTACCAGGGCGTGCCGCACCTCATCACCCCGATCATCACGAACCCGAAGAAGGCGGCCGAAGCGCTCGCCTGGGTCGTGAAGGAGATGGACATGCGGTACGACGACCTGGCGTCGTTCGGGTTCCGCCACATCGACGACTTCAACCGTGCCGTGCTCGCGAACGAGATCCAGCTGCCGGCCGGGTCGCAGCGGGTGCTGCAGCCCTACCCGTACCTGCTCGTCGTCGTCGACGAGCTCGCGGACCTGATGATGGTCGCGCCGCGCGACGTCGAAGACTCGATCGTGCGCATCACCCAGCTCGCGCGCGCGTCCGGCATCCACCTCGTGCTCGCCACGCAGCGTCCGTCGGTGGATGTCGTCACGGGGCTCATCAAGGCGAACGTCCCGTCGCGGCTCGCGTTCGCGGTGTCGTCGATGACCGACAGCCGGGTCATCCTCGACCAGCCGGGCGCCGACAAGTTGATCGGGCAGGGCGACGGGCTGTTCCTGCCGATGGGCGCCTCGAAGGCGATCCGCGTGCAGAGCTCGTGGGTGACGGAGGAGGAGATCGCGACCGTCGTCGCGCACGTCACCGCGCAGGCGCGCCCCGAGTACCGCCAGGACGTCGAGGCCGTCGTCGAGAAGCGCGACGTCGACGGCGACATCGGCGACGATCTCGAGCTGCTGCTCCAGGCGGCGGAACTCGTCGTGAACACCCAGTTCGGCTCGACCTCGATGCTGCAGCGGAAGCTCCGCGTCGGTTTCGCGAAGGCCGGCCGTCTCATGGATCTGCTCGAGTCCCGCGAGATCGTCGGTCCGAGCGAGGGCTCGAAGGCCCGCGACGTGCTCGTCACGGCAGAGCAGCTCGGCGACGTCCTCGCCCGGCTGCGCGGGGCTCCGGTCCCGGCGGCCGGTCCCGCGGTCGCGGAGTATTCTGAGGTGGACGGCGGCTCGGACGAGGACGCCTGGAGTCTGACCGGCAGGGAGTAGGGGCATGGCGCTCGACGGATCTCCTGCAGCCGGCCCTCCGACCCCCCGGGTCAACCCGATGCGCGGGCGCGTCGTCCGCGGCGGCGAGGGCACGGTGAGCGTCGGCAACGCGGCGAACCTCATCACGATCGCCCGCATCCTGATGGCGCCCGTCTTCGTCGCACTTCTCCTGATCGACAACGGATCCGACGGCATCCTGCGCTACGTGGCCGCGGGGCTGTTCATCCTCGCCTCGGCGACCGACGGCGTCGACGGCTTCCTCGCCCGGCGTCGCAATCTCGTCACCGACGCCGGCAAGCTGCTCGACCCGATCGCCGACAAGGTGCTCATCGGCGGCGCTCTCGTCGCGCTCAGCATCCTCGGCGAACTGCCGATCTGGGTGACCGCCGTGATCCTCGTCCGCGAGGTCGGCATCACGGTGCTGCGCCTCGTCGCCCTGCGCGATCACGTGATCGCGGCCTCGATCCTCGGCAAGATCAAGACCTGGGTGCAGATCATCGCGATCTCGTTCGCGATCGTGCCGCTGTGGACTCTGTTCGGCGACGGGATGCACGTCGTCAACACGGTGCTCATGGTGCTCGCCGTGATCATCACCCTGGTCAGCGGCGCCGAATACCTCTGGCAGGCCTGGCGCGGGCGTCCCCGCCCCGCTTCGGTGGTCGAGTAGGCGCGCAGCGCCGTGTCGAGACCGACCGCCGTCGATGTCATCCGCGCCCTCACCGAGCGCGGGCTGACGGTCGCCGTCGCGGAGTCGCTCACCGGGGGCCTCGTCCTCTCCGAGCTGGTGTCGGTCCCGGGGGCGTCGGCGGTCGTGCGCGGGGGAGTGGTCGCCTACGCCACCGAACTGAAGCACGACCTGCTGGGGGTGGATGCCGCCCTCCTCGCGTCGGGCGGTCCCATCCAGGCGTGCGTCGCGGAGCAGATGGCGAGCGGCGTCCGGGCGCGACTCGGAGCTGACATCGGGCTCGCCACGACCGGGGTCGCCGGCCCGGAGCCGCAGGACGGACACCCGCCGGGCGAGGTGTGGATCGCCGTCGCGTGGTCTGCCGGGGTCCGCTCGGTGCGCCTCGAACTGGGAGGTGACCGGACGGCGGTGCGCCGTGGGACGGTGGAGGCGGTGCTCGACCTCGCTCTCGACGGCGTCGGAGGCTCCTGAAGCAGCCCGGGGAATACCGGCCGTTTCGATCTCGTTACAGATCGTGTCGTCACAGGGTTTCCCGAGGTGACGCGAATTAGAGTTCAACCAACCGGTGGGGTAGCGTTACCACCCCACCCGGGGCTCGAGCAGTCGAAAGACGGCACGGTTCCGAATGACAGGTAGCGATTGGAGGACACCATGGTTCTGGTCCGTCAGGAAATCGGTGACGTTCTCCGTGACTTCCGCCTCCAGAAGGCGATGACCCTCCGTCAGGTCGCCTCGCGGGCGTCCGTGGCCCTGGGCTACCTCTCCGAGGTGGAGCGCGGGCAGAAGGAGGCCTCGAGCGAGATCCTCGCCTCGGTCGCCGACGCGCTCGACACCCCGATCTCGGTCATCATGCGCGAGGTGGGTGACCGCCTCGCGGTCGTCGAAGGCGTCTCGTTCGCCGACCACCGCGCGTACCTCGGCGGCTCGTCGTACGACACCGTGCCGGACACCCTCCCCGACGACCTGGTCGCGGAGTTCGACGCCGATCTCGCCGTCCGCTGATCGCGGTCTCCTGAAGCTCAGCGAGTTCTCCCGCGCGGTCGCCGACGAGTTCGGCGCTTTCGGGCGCGTCCTGGTGCGGGACACCGTGATCGTCGAGCTCGGCAACCGCACGCCCGAGCAGGCGATCGCCGCGGGCATCCCGGTGCGCGAGGTCTGGGTGGCGTTGTGCCGGGTGCAGGAGGTGCCGGTGGATCGCTGGCACGGCGTCGGCCTGCCGAAGCCCGCGCGCGGCTGAGTCATCGACCCGCCGCGCTCGCGACACGCCGAACATCGTGCCTCTCGAACATCTGTTCGGATCCGCGTAGTCTCCTCCACAGAGTCTTTCGAAGACGAGTTGTGATGCTTCCGCCCGTCGGTCCCGGCCGATGTCGGACCCCGGGCGTAGCGTCGCACTCGTCGACACCGACTAGCCCTGCCGTGAGGGCGCTGACCTTGCTTCACCGGTCAGCGTCGAATCGGCAGCCGATGGGCGCACAGCACGAGACGTGCTTGTCAGCTGACAGGTCGTCCGGACGAACCGAAGGAGACAGCAATGGCCAGCCCCGCAGACCGCGAGAAGGCTCTCGAAACCGCACTCGCCCAGATCGACCGCCAGTTCGGCAAGGGGTCGGTGATGCGACTCGGCAGCGACGAGCGCGCGCCGGTCGCCGTCATCCCGACCGGATCGATCGCCCTCGACGTCGCCCTCGGCATCGGCGGCATCCCGCGCGGTCGCATCGTCGAGATCTACGGCCCGGAGTCGTCGGGTAAGACCACGCTCACGCTGCACGCGATCGCCAACGCCCAGCGGGGCGGCGGCATCGCGGCGTTCATCGACGCGGAGCACGCGCTCGACCCCGAGTACGCCAAGAAGCTCGGCGTCGACATCGACGCCCTGCTCGTGTCGCAGCCCGACACGGGGGAGCAGGCGCTCGAGATCGCCGACATGCTCGTGCGCTCCGGGTCGATCGACCTCATCGTCATCGACTCCGTGGCGGCGCTCGTGCCGCGTGCCGAGATCGAGGGCGAGATGGGCGACGCGCACGTCGGCCTCCAGGCCCGTCTCATGTCGCAGGCCCTCCGCAAGCTCACCGGCGCCCTGTCGTCGACGCAGACCACGATGATCTTCATCAACCAGCTGCGCGAGAAGATCGGCGTGTTCTTCGGCAGCCCCGAGACCACCGCCGGCGGCAAGGCGCTCAAGTTCTACGCCTCGGTGCGCCTCGACATCCGGCGCATCGAGACCCTGAAAGACGGAACGGATGCCGTCGGCAACCGCACCCGCGTCAAGGTCGTCAAGAACAAGATGGCCCCGCCCTTCAAGCAGGCCGAGTTCGACATCCTCTACGGCACGGGCATCTCGCGCGAGGGCAGCCTGATCGACTACGGCGTCGAGCACGAGATCGTCCGCAAGTCCGGTGCCTGGTACACCTACGACGGAGACCAGCTCGGCCAGGGCAAGGAGAACGCACGCTCGTACCTGCTCGAGAACCCCGACACG
>NZ_JBIIAW010000025.1:0-31359 GCF_044239695.1 Pseudolysinimonas sp.
CTACGCCGACATCCCGCTAGTCCCGCTCGCCGGCAGGCCGTACTTCGAGCGTTCCGACCTCGACGCCATCCGCGCCGAGCTCGAGCCGTCGACCCCGGCTGCCGCTGTCACCGGGGACGCGCTCGCCGAGAAGATGCGCGGCGCCTGGTTCGGCCGGGTCGCCGGCAACATGCTCGGCAAGCCCGTCGAGTTCGGCTTTCCTCGACTCGCGCTGCGGGCCTACCTCGAGTCGGTGGACGCCTACCCGCTCACCGACTACGTGCCGATCGACCTCGCCAACCGGGCGGCGGTCGGATTCGTCATGGACGGGTTGCTCCCGTACGACAGGCTCGCGCGCGGCTCGGTCGACGGCGGAGTGCGCGACGACGACATCGACTACACGATCCTCGGGCTGCACCTGCTCGAGACCTACGGCGCCGACCTCACCACCTACGACATCGCGCGGGAGTGGCTGACGCGCCTGCCCGTCTACCAGACCTACACCGCGGAGCGGGCGACCTACCAGAACCTCGTCCGCGAAGTGCCGCTCGCCGACACCGGGGAGTTCCACAACCCGTATCGCGAGTGGATCGGCGCCCTCATCCGCGCCGACATCTACGGGTACGCCGCGCCGGGCGACCCGCGCCGCGCGGCGGAACTCGCCTACCGGGATGCCGTGCTCAGCCACCGCGCGAACGGCATCTACGGCGAGATGTGGGCCGCCGCTCTCGTCGCGACGGCGTTCACCGCCGAGTCGCCCGAGGCGTCGGTGCGCGAATCGTTGCGCCACATCCCGGCGCGGTCGCGCCTCGCCGAGGAGATCCGGCGCGTGCTCGACGACCACGCCGCGGGCAAGACCTGGGACCAGGCGTCCGACGAGCTCGACGCCCGGTATGCCGACATGAGCTGGGTGCACACGATCAACAACGCCGGGGCGCTCGCCGCCGCCGTGCTGTGGGGTGAGGGCGACTTCACCCGCACGATCGCGCACTCGGTGCAGTCCGGTCTCGACACCGACTCGATCGGCGCGACGGCCGGATCGTGGGCGGGCGCGTTCGTCGGGTACGCCGGCATCCCCGCGCACTGGCTCGAGCCCCTGCACGGTCGCACCAGCAGTGCGGTGTTCGGTTTCGGTCAGATCGATCTCGACGACATGACGACCCGCACGCTGCGCGTCGTCGAGGCACTGCGGTGACCGCGGTGGCCGCCCCGTCGGCTCACGCCGCCGCGCCGCAGTACGACGAGTTCGACCCGCCGACACGCGGGATCGGGCTCGTGGGCAAGCTCGCGGTGTTCCTCGCGGTGACGGTCGTGGCCGCGACGGCGACCGATCCGGTGCTGCTGTGGCCGCTGCTGGTCGGGATGCTGGTGCTCGCCTTCTCGACGGGCCTCGCTCCGAGGACCGTCCTCGCCGCGGTGAAGCCGCTCGCGCCGGTGATGGTGCTGCTGTTCGCCTTCTCGGCGCTGTTCTACGACCCGTCGACGGCGCGACAGGACTACGCGCACACCGTCTACGCGGTGCTGCTGCAGAGCGACGTCATCGACCTCACCGTGAGTCTCGGCGGCATCCTCTTCGGTCTCGGCATCGTCGGGAAGCTCGTGCTCATCATGGTGGCCAGCATCTACCTGATCTCCACCACCCCGATGGAGCAGCTGCTCGCCGGCCTGCAGGCCATCCGCGTGCCGAACGCGATCGGGCTCATGATGTCGACGGCGATCCGGTTCATCCCCACGATGAACTCCGAGGTCGCGACGATCAAGGACGCCCAGCGTGCGCGCGGCGCCGGCAGCGCGAAGCAGCAGAAGGGACGCGGGCAGGCCGTGCAGGGCATCCTGCCGCTGTTCGTGCCGATGATCGTCACGTCGATGCGACGCGCCGACACCATGGCGATGTCGATGGTGTCGCGCGGCTACGGCTTCACGAAGCAGCGCACGATGCTCGCCCGTCTGCACGTCGGCGCCTGGGACTACGTCGCGGCCGTCCTCGTCATCGCGCTCGTCGCGACCTTCTTCCTCGGTCGGGCGCTGCTCGGCCTCGGAATCCTCTGAAACACCCCCACCCCGAAAGGAAACAGCATGACCAGCAATGACGCTCCGGCTGTCGGCAGTGCCCCGCACGAGGCACGCGTCGTCAAGGCCAAGGGCTTCTTCACCCCGATCCGCATCTCCCGGATGGCGGTCCTCATCGCCCTCTCGGTGGTCGGCGCCTTCGTGAAGATCCCGACGCCGCTCGGCTCCCCGGCCCTCGACTCCGTGCCCGCATACTTCGCCACGATGATGAAGAAGTGGGACTGGAAGGAGGCCGCGGTCATCTCCGTGCTCGCCCGCCTGCTCGCCGCCGCCACCGAGGGCTTCCCCCTCGGCCTGCCGGTGCAGGTCGCCCTCGGCCTCGGCAACGCCTCCTGGGTCGCCGTCGTCGTGCGACTCGCCCGCCTGCGGTTCGGCTACATCGCCGCGATCATCGCAACCGAGGTCTGGGCGGTCGTCATCGTCCTCGCCAGCCCCGCGATGCTCATGTTCGCGCTCGGCGTGCCCTACGAGGCGGCGTTCGCCCTCGCCCTCGCCGGCCTGCCGGCGCTCATGATCGCGGCCGGCATCGCCGTCGTGATCGGTGCCGCTGCCGCGCGCGCCGTCCAGAACACCCCCCTCTCGAAGTAACCGGAACAGGAGCCAGACACCATGGACGTTCTCGCCTATCTCATCTTCGGCATCGCGGTCCTCGGCCCGCTCGTCGGGTATGCCATCTACACCGCGCTGCGCGGCGAACCGCGTCGACCCGACAAGCCCGCCAAGGGCAAGTCGGCCGCGACCACCCCGGGTGGCGCGACGCCGTGATCGACCTGCGCAACGTCTCGTGGCGCTACGACGAAGAGTCCCGCCTGGTGCTCGATGACGTGAGTCTTCACATCGAGCCCGGCGAGTTCCTCGGCGTCGTCGGCGCCACGGGATCCGGCAAGAGCACGCTCGCCTACGCCATCCGCGGCATGATCCCCTCCTTCTTCGAGGGTGGGGTCATGACCGGCGCGGTGACGGTCGGCGACATGAACATCGCCGAGAGTCACCCGCAGTTCTCGTCGGACCTGCTCGGGATGGTGTTCCAGGACGCCGCCTCGCAGGCCTTCGGTTCGACGGTGCTGCTCGACGCGAGTTTCGGCCCGTCGAACCTCGGCCTTCCCCGGACGACGGTCGTCGAGCGCGTGCGCACCTACCTCGACCGCGTGCGGCTCGCGAAGAAGTACTCGCAGTCGCCCGCGACGCTGTCGGGCGGGGAGACGCAGCGGCTCGCGATCGCGGGAGTTCTCGCGATGCAGCCGCAGGTGCTGATCCTCGACGAGCCGGTCGCCGAGCTCGACCCGCACGGCCGTAAGGAGGTCTGCCAGATCCTCGACGAGTTGCGCGCCACGCAGGGGGCGACGGTGATCCTGATCGAACAGGATCCGGATCTCGTCGCCCGCTACGCCGACCGCATCCTGCTCATGTCCGAGGGACGCATCGCGCGGGACGGAACCCCGCGCGAGGTGTTCGCGGATGCGGAGGGATGCATCGAGCTCGGCGTCTTCCCGCCGGAGACCGCGCTCATCGCCCAGCGCGTCGCGCAGCGCTCGGCGGTCACCTTCGCGGAGACCCCGCTCGTCGCGAGCGAACTCGTCCCCGCGCTGCCGGCCGTGACGCCGGCGGCGCCGGGCGCGTCGACCGAGGCGGAGTACGGCGACGTCGTGCTCGAAGCCCGAGGGCTCGGCCACCGCTACCCGACGGGTCTCGATGCGCTCTCTGGCGTCGACCTCCAGGTGCGGCGGGGCGAGTACCTCGCCGTCGTCGGCACCAACGGGGCAGGCAAGACGACGCTCACGAAGCACTTCAACGGCATCCTGCGCCCCACTTCGGGAACGGTGCTCGTCGAAGGGGCCGACATCGCGGGGACCTCCACCCCGGATCTCGCGATGTCGATCGGCTACTGCTTCCAGAACCCGGACCACCAGATCTTCGCCGCGAACGTCGAGTCCGAGATCGAGTTCGGGCTCAAGTGCTACGGCGTGCCGGAGGCCGAGCGGCCGGCTCGGATCGCCCGGATCATGGAGGCGTTCGAGCTCACCGAGATGGCGGAGACCAACCCGCTGAACCTCGGCAAGGGGCAGCGACAGAAGGTGGCGCTCGCGTCGATCCTCGTGCTCGAGCCGAAGATCCTGGTGATCGACGAGCCGACGACGGGACTCGACTGGCAGGAGTGCGCGTCGATCCTCGACATCCTCGACGGTTTCCACGAGCGTGGCACGACGATCGTCGTCGTCACGCACGACATGCGTCTCGTCCGCGAGCGGGCGAAGCGTGTCGTCGCGATGAGCGGCGGGAAGGTCGCCTACGACGGGCCGAGTGCGCAGTTCTTCTTCGAGAGCGACGTGCTCGAAAGTGCCGACATCGAGCTGACCCCGGTCTCGGAACTGGCGGCGCTGCTCGCCCGCCGAGACGGCTTTGCGGCGACCCAGCTGCCGGTCACCGTCGACGGGATGGTCGAACTGCTCGCCGGCTGACGCCACGATCAAAGCAGCCCCGGGCGGGTGCCGTCCGGGGCTGCTCGGCGTTCGGCGGCGCCTCAGAGCAGGCGGGGCCAGATCCACTCGAGTGCACGCAGGCGCTCCGAGAGCGCGGCAGGCGAGGGGAGTGCCGGGGAGCCGTCGCGGCCCGGCTGGATCATCAGGGCCGCGGCCATCGCGGTGATCGTGCGGGCCGACGACTGGATCACCTCATCGTCGACCTCGTCGGGAGAGATCCCCCGGAGTTTGAGCGCGACGAGTTGTTCGACCTCGTGCGCGACCGCCAGGAACCGTGAGGCCTGCCGCCGCATGAGGTCGGGGGAGGCGGAGATGATCGCGAACCGGGCGTGGGCGGCTTCCGGGTCGCGGGTCAGTTCGGGCGGCGGTTCCACGAGGGCGAGCGCCCCCGACAGCACGCCGACTCCCGGGTCCGCAAGGTACTCCCGCGCGCGGGCCTCATCGACCCGGGGAAGGTCGAGGCCGAGGAGGGCGTCTTCCTTCGTGTCGAAGTGGTTGAAGAAGGTGCGCTGGGTGACGCCGACCGCGGCGCAGATGCGATCGACCGTGACGGCGTCGACGCCGTCACGGTCGGCGAGGAGCACAGCCGCCCGCTCGAGGGCCCGCGCGGTGGCGAGCCCTCGAGCGTTGCGGTTGTCGCGAGGCATCCTCTATTCGTAGCGCAGTGCGTCGATCGGCGCCTTCCGGGCGGCGCGGCGCGCGGGCAGGGTCCCGGCGAGGAACGCGATGACGATGATCAGGGCGATCACCCCGGCGAGGGAGGCCGGCTCGAACAGCAGGATGCTGAGGCCGCCCAGCCCGGCGAGGGGTCCGGCGGCGAGACCGGCGCTCAGCGGGACTCCCACGCCGACCGCCACCACAACGCCCAGGACGCTGCCGAGCAGGCCGATGAAGGCGGCTTCGAGGCTGAACAGTGCGAAGATGCGCCGGCCGCTCATCCCCATCGCCTTCATGAGCCCGATCTCCCGGGTGCGCTCCTGCACGCTCATCAGCAGCGTGTTGACGATGCCGAAGGCCGCCGCCAGGAGAGCGATGATCGCGAAGGCGTTCAGCACCCCGGTGATGCCGGTGATGACCGTCTGGATGAGACCGAGTTGGTCGGCGATCGTCTGTCCCGACATTCCGGCGTCGGCGACGCGCTCCTTGAGCGCGGTCACCTCCGCTGCGGTCGCCGTGTCGTCGAACCGGGCGATCGCCACTTGGTAGCGCTCCGGGGTGTCGACCCCGGCCGCCTGCACGGTCGCGAGTTCGGAGGTGAGGGCCGCATTGGCCCCCGCCCCGGAGGTGAGCAGACTCGCGTTCGCGACGCCGACGACGGTCGCCTCGACCGTCTGGGCCTCGCCGAGCACGTCGGTCAGTCCGATCGTGACGACGGTGCCGATCGCCTCCGCGGCGTCGTCGAAACCGAGGGCGTCGACGTAGTCGTCGGGGAGCACCAGCTGTCGCTGGGAGCTCTCGGGGTCGAGCTGCTCCCCGGCGGCGAGATCGGATTGCGCGATCGACGAGGTCGGGGCGATCGAGAGCTCGTAGCGGTCGCTCGTTCCGGCGCGCACCCAGTCGAGGGCGACCGACTGGATCGTCTCGACCGAGAGCACCCCGTCGATTCCTTCGAGCGTCTCGACATCGGCCGGGGTGAGGGCGCCGGTTCCGCCGGTCAGCTGGTTCGGGGTTCCGCTGGAGGCGGTCGACGTGTCCGGGTCGTACGGGGTCGGCCCGTCGCCGGTGGTGGCGGCGGTGGTCTTCGAGACGAGCAGCACGTCGTCGGCGCCGAGCGACGCCACCTGCTTGGTGACGTAGTCCGAGACGCCGGCGCCGACGGCCGTCGTGAGGGTGAGGGTGAACGCGCCGACGAAGAGCGCGAGCGTCGTCAGGGTCGTGCGCAGCTTCGCCCGGAACGTATTGGATGCGGCCGTGCGCACCAGGTCGAGGGTCTTCATGCCGCCACCGCCTCGGTGGTCGCGAAGCGCCCGTCCCGGATGATCAGTTGCCGGTCGCAGCGCGCCGCGAGCTGCTCGTCGTGGGTGACGATGACGAGCGTGATGCCGCGTTCGCGGTTGAGGGCGAACAGCTCATCCTCGACAGCGGCGCCGGTCGTGGTGTCGAGGTTGCCGGTGGGCTCGTCGGCGAAGATCACGTCGGGTTCGTTGACGAGGGCTCGTGCGATCACCACCCGCTGCTTCTGCCCGCCCGAGAGGTCGACCGCCCGGTTGCGGGCCTTCTCGGCGAGGTCCAGGCGCGTCAGCACCTCGAGCCCGCGTCGACGTCGCTCGGTCGCGCCGAGCCCGGCGATCTTCAGGGGCAGCACGACATTCTCGAGCACCGAGGATCCCGGCGTGAGGAAGAACTGCTGGAAGACGAAGCCGAACATCTCGTTGCGGAGGCGGTTCACCTCGCGCGGTGAGAGGCTGCGGGCGTCGACCCCGTCGATGAGCAACTCGCCGGAGTCGGGGGTATCAAGCAGCGCCAGCAGGTGCATGAGCGTCGACTTGCCGGAGCCGCTCTTGCCGACGATCGCGACGGATTCGCCTCTCGCGATCGACAGGGAGACGTCGTTGAGAGCCTGGAAGCGGTCGTTGCCGGTTCCGTAGGCCTTGGACAGGTGGCGTGCCTCCAGCAGAGGAGGTGCCGCAGAAGATGAGTTCATGCGCCAACGGTAAGTAGTTACGACAGTAACTGCATACTCTGCGGGGAGTAGTGGTCGTACGACCAGGGGCGTCCCGCTAGCAGGTGCGCGCGAGAGCGCAAGCCCTCGAATGTCGAAAGGCACCCACGTAGACCTGAGGGATGAGAGCTCTCACCTGGCAAGCCCCCCTCAAGGTCTCGGTCGAAGACGTTCCCGACCCGACGATCATCGACCCGACGGATGTCGTCATCCGGGTGACCTCGTCGGCGATCTGCGGATCCGACCTCCACCTGCTCGACGTGCTCGGTCCGTTCCTGCACAAGGACGACGTGCTCGGCCACGAGCCCATGGGCGTCGTCGTCGAGGTCGGCAGCGAGGTGCGGAACCTCCGCGAGGGCGACCGCGTCGTCATCCCGTTCGTCATCGCCTGCGGCCACTGCTACATGTGCGCCCGCGGCCTCACGACCCAGTGCGAGACCACCCAGAACCGCGACCAGAAGGCGGGCGCCTCGCTCTACGGCTACACCGAGCTCTACGGCCGCGTGCCCGGCGGGCAGGCGGAATACCTCCGCGTGCCGTTCGCCGACGTCAACGCGATGAAGATCCACACCGACCTGCCCGATGAGCGGTACCTGTTCCTCAGCGACATCCTTCCGACCGCGTGGCAGGGGGTCGACTACGCGGCGGTCCCCGCAGACGGGACGCTGCTCGTCATGGGGCTCGGCCCGGTCGGTCAGTTCGCCGCCCGGATCGGCGCCTACCGCGGATACCGGGTGCTCGGAGTCGATCTCGTCCCCGAGCGCCGTGCCCTCGCCGAGCGTTACGGCGTCGAGACCCTCGACGTGACTGACGACCTCCACGCCCGCATCCAGGACCTCACCGAGGGGCGCGGCCCGCACTCCGTCGTCGATGCCGTCGGGATGGAGGCGCACGGCAACCCGTTCGCCGCCTTCGCGCAGACGGCCACGGGTCTCCTGCCGAGTGCGGCGTCGAAACGGCTCGCGAAGACCCTCAGCGTCGACCGGCTGTCGGCCCTGATGGCCTCGATCGAAGCCGTCCAGCGGGGTGGCACCGTGTCGCTCAGCGGTGTCTACGGCGGCGTCGCCGACCCGATGCCGATGCTCACGATGTTCGACAAGGGGATCGGGTTGCGGATGGGGCAGTGCAACGTGCAGCGCTGGATTCCGGACCTCTGGCCGATCGTCGAGGACCCCGCCGACCCCCTCGGCGTGATGGACCTCGTCACCCACCACGCCTCGCTCGAGGAGGCGCCCGCCATGTACGACCTCTTCAAGAAGAAGGAGGACGGCTGCATCAAAGTCGTGCTGCACCCGGGGGAGCAGCTCAGCGGTCGATGACGAGAAGCTCCGGGTCGCCGATCGCGCCGTCACCGAGCGTCAGCCGCATGACGGTGGCGCGCGGCTGACGACGACGGTCGGTCGGCGACCCCGGGTTGAGCAGGCGCACGCCGCCCGGGGTCGTCGAGTCCCACGGGATGTGCGAGTGGCCGAAGACCAGCAGGTCGGTGTCGGGGTAGGCGGCATCCATCCGTCGCTCCCGCCCTTCCTTCGATCCGGTCTCGTGCACGACGGCGATCCGCACCCCGTCGATCTCGACGCGTGCGACCTCCGGCAGCCGGTCCCGCAGCACGCCGTGATCGTTGTTGCCGAACACTCCGACCAGCCGTGCGGCGCGGGCGTCGAGGCGGTCGAGGAGGCCGGCATCCGTCCAGTCGCCCGCGTGGATGACGACGTCCGCGGCGTCGACCTCGGCCCACACCGGCGCGGGGAGGTCGCGGGCGCGGGAGGGCACGTGGGTGTCGCTGAGCAGCAGGAGTCGCGTCACGGATCCAGTCTCGCCGGGAAGAGACCGGTGACGCGAGACGTTGCCCAGAGGGATGACTACCTCGAGCCCCACCCGTCCCATCCGCCTCGGCGTCCAGATCGCCCCGCAGCACGCCCCCTACGAGAAGATCCGCGACACCGCCGCACAGCTCGAGGAGATGGGCGTCGACATCCTCTTCAACTGGGACCACTTCTTCCCGCTCAGCGGGCCGCGTGACGGCCTCCACTTCGAGTCGTGGACGATGCTGGCCGCGCTCGCCGAGCAGACCCGCCTTGTCGAGATCGGCGCGCTGGTGAACTGCCACAGCTACCGCAACGCGAACCTGCAGGCCGACATGGCCCGGACGATCGACCACATCAGCGCGCACGGCACCGGCACCGGCCGCTTCATCTTCGGCACCGGATCCGGCTGGTTCGAGCGCGACTACGACGAGTACGGCTACGAGTTCGGCACGGTCGGCAGCCGACTGGATGCTCTCGCCCGCGACCTGCCCACCATCGAAGACCGCTGGGGGAAGCTCAACCCGGCCCCCACCCGCGACATCCCGATCCTGATCGGCGGCGGAGGCGAGAAGAAGACCCTCCGCATCGTCGCGCAGCACGCCGACATCTGGCACAGCTTCAGCGACGCCGAGACTCTCACCCGCAAGCTCGGGATCCTCGCCGAGCACGGGGCGGCCGTCGGGCGTGACACCGCGCAGATCGAGATCTCGGTCGAGGTCGGCAAGCAGAGCACGGCGGATGCCGACGACCTGCGGGTCCGCGGAGCGACGCTGTTCACGCTCGGCATCACCGGCCCCGACTACGACCTGTCGCGCATCCCGGAGTGGCTCGCCTGGCGCGACGGGATCAACGCCGGCTAGACCCCCGAGAGTTCCCCTCGCACGATCGAGTCGCCGGAGTGCGACGGGTCGCCGTCGAAGGGCTCCTCGGAGACATCCACGAGGGCGAAGCGGTCGAGGTCGAGGCCGTCGGGGATCGTGAAGCTGCCGTCCGATCCGCGCAGTACCCCGAGGCTCACCAGTTGCGAGGCGTCGGAACTGATCAGCCACACCTCGCGGAAGCCGTCGGCATCCGGAGCGGTCAGGGTCACGTCGACGACGCGGCCGCCGTCCGCGCGCTCGGCGACCACGGCCTCGCCGAGGGCATCCGGCCAGTCGGGGAACGGGTCCAGGGTCGCCGACGCGAGCACGGTCTCCGGCGGCGGAGCGAGCACCGTGCCGATCGTCACGCCGCCCGCGATCACGACGGCAGCGGCGGCGACGGCGGCGACGGGCACGACCCACCGGCGGCGTCGCAGCGGGATGACGGGTGCCGACGTGAGGTCGAGCTCGCTCTGGATCGCCGCCCAGACGCGCGGGTCGGGAGCGAGGAGTTCGCCCGAGTCCAGCGTCGACCGGCCGACCGTCACCGCGCGGCGCAGGTTCTCGAGTTCGACCCGGCACTCGGCGCACTCGGCGAGGTGCTCGCGGTCGGCGGGGCCGCCCGCCTCTTCGCCGAGGGCGAGCAGGGCCAGGAGCTCAGGATCCACGTGGTTCATGGGTCACCTCCAGTCGGTGTCGCATCCTCTGGAGGCTGCGCCGGATATGGCTCTTGACCGTGCCCAAGGGTATCCCCAGGCGTGCGGCGATCTGCTGGTGCGTGAGGTCGTCGTAGAAGGCCATGCGGATGATTCGTTGCGCGTCCGGTTCGAGGTGGGCGATCTCGTCGGCGACGAGCAATTCGTCGGCGACGTCGACGGCGGGGGAGACGAGGTCGGCCGGCGCGGACACGGCGGCGAGCTGCTCGTGAAGGCGGCGCACGCGGGCCCGGGCCTCGTGCGTGTCGGCGATCTTGTTCTTCGCGATGCCGACCAGCCACGCGGAGAGCCGCGCCCGGGTCGGGTCGAAGCCGGTCCGTCCGGTCCAGGCGGCGACGAAGGTCTTCTGCGTGACGTCCTCCGCGTCGCCGACGTCGCCGAGCGACCGCACGGCGAGGGTGTAGACGAGCGGCGCCCAGCGCCGGTAGGCGTCATCGAGCGCACGGTCGGCACCCGCGCGGAAGTCGCGCGCGATGCGGTCGTCGTCGAACTCGGTCATGAGCGCCCTCACGGTGCCACGGGTGTCGCCACCACGATGACATTGTCGCTGTAGCGGAAGGCGTCGCGGTCGAACTGCCCGCCGCAGGTGATCATCACCAGGCGCGGGGCGCCGTCGCGTTCGAAGATCTCGGCGAGCGGAACCTCCCGCTTGAGGATGCTGGTGACCGACTCGATCGCGTAGCGCACCTGCCGGCCGCCCTCCACCGTGACGACGACCTCGGTACCGGCCGGAAGGCCCTCGAGGGCGGCGAACGGTCCGAGCCCGTAGCGGGCGGAATCGACGTGGGCCGAGATGACCGTCGTGCCGGCGTCGCTCAACGGATCGGGGCCGAAGCGGTACCAGCCGGCGACGGTGACCTCGTCGGGCAACTCCATGTAGCCGTCGGCCTCCAGCCCCACCGGGACGACGGGCACCGACACGCCGGCGGCCGGCACGTCGACGCTCACCGGAGGTCGGGGGGTGCGCACGACCTGGGTCTCGCCGCTGACGATCGGCACGTCGGGGACGGCGGTGGCGCGAGTGGGTTCCGGCGCGGGGGCGGGCTGCTCGGCCGGGGCGGCCGAGCAGCCCGCGAGGAGCACCACGAGGCCCACGGCGAGGGTGAGTCGTCGGATCATCGGGGTGCTCCTTCCGGGTGCTTCGGTGATGCGGGGACGATCAGTCGTTCGACGTGCGGACCGCGCGCAGGCGCGCGACACCGATCGCCGCGGTCGCGAGCAGGGCCAGCAGGGCCGCCGCCGCGAGCGCGCCGAAGCCGAGCGTGCCGGCGTCGGGGTCGGCCACGAGGCCGCCGGTGCCCGAGTTGACGCCCCCGGGGGTGGAGTGCAGGCCCGAGATCGACTGAGTGATCAGCTGCAGATCGTTCGTGCCGGTCGAGCCGACCGCGTAGACGATCACGTTGGTGCCCTCGACGATCGTGACCGGCGCGGCGGTTCCCGACGTCGGGATGATGATCGGGCTGGCGGTGCCGGCACCCGCGACGCCGGCGGTGATGTCACCGGCCGGAAGCAGGGTCGAGGCCTGCTGGCCGTTGGTGACGTTGTCGAAGGCGATGGCGCCATTGGCGACGATCGCGACCGCTCCGGCACCCGCGGTGTGACGCACCGTCAGGCGACCCTGGCCGGCCGGGATGGTCGAGATGTCGTTCTCGAACACGCCGAGCGTCGGAGCGCCCGCGGCGTCGTACTGGGCGACGAGCGAGATGCTCTGGTTCGCCGGAACGGTCGCGGCGGGCACGTCGATCGCCGGGGTGTCGACGGCGGGGTCGTCGTTCGCCGCGAACACCTGGATCGCGTAGTCGGCCGCCGGCAGGTCGAGCGGCCCGGCGACGTCACCCGGGGCGAAGTCCTCGAGGGTGAGCGTGCCGTCGACGTAGACATCCACCGTCAGGCCCGGGATGCCGTGCACGACGTAGACATCCGAACTGGTCGCCGAGATGGCCTGCGCGGGGGTGGCGACGACGGCCGTCGCGAGAAGTCCGACGCCGAGGCCGGAGAGAAGCTTGAACCGCATGAGTGTCCTCCTTGGGGGCAGGCGGACTTCGCCTGTCGAAGAGCACTTCCGGCCGAGTGGGTGATTCGGATGCAGGTCGACCGAAGATTCTTCGAACGGGTCGGATCAGACTTCGCGCCGCATCACCCATCTCCATTTGGCGATCTTGCGCACCCGCTCGAACCCGAAACCCGCGTACAGCGACTCCGGTCCGGTCTGGAAGTAGGCGCCGCGCTGCGGGGGCCGATCGGCCTCCTGCTCGGGGTAGGCCTCGACGAGTCCGCCTCCGGCCGCGGCGATCTCGGCCAGCGCGCCCTCGACGGCGGCCCGGGCGACACCCCGGCCGCGGTGCTTCGACCCGGTGAAGATGCACGCGATCCGCCAGTCGGGCAGCCGGTCGAGTTCGCGCTCGTACGCGGCTCGGTTCTTGATGTTCGGCAGCTCCGGCGGGCGACCGAACTGCGCCCAGCCGACGACGTCGTCGCCGTCGTAGACGAGCACCTGGTGCACCGTGCCGGCGCGCGCGTGCGCCTCCTTGGCTGCCCGGTTCGCCTCGGCGCTCGGCGGATTCGCGAAGCCCTCCGCGTGGAACCCCATGCACCAGCAGCCGCCCCAGACGCCGTTGTTGGCCTCGACCAACGCGGCGAAGTCGGGCCAGGTGTCGGCGTCGAGCAACCGCGTGGTGAGGGCGGGCCCGTCCGGCATGCCGACAGTGTCCCACGAGGCTCCGACGCCTCCGGGGTTAGCCTGAGCGGATGGCCGACACGAACCTGAGCACGAAGGACTCCGTCCGTACCTGGCTCAAGCATCCGGTCGGCGGCCCGCTCATCCGCGAGGCGCTCGCCGAGGCGGGCGTCGACGAGAAGGTGCTCGCGCCGGTGTCGTTCTTCTCCCTCGAGCGGGTCGTCGGCATGGCGGGCGACCGCATCCCTCCCGGGGTGATCGACGAGCTCGTGGCGCGCACGAACGCCGCCTGACGGATGTCGAGGCGGATCGTCGTCGGCGGGGCGCTCGTCGCCGTCACCCTGGCGCTCACTGGATGCGCGAGCGCAGAAGTCGACCCCGTCCTCTGGCGGCAGATGGCTCATCATCGTGACCTGTTGGGCGAGACGTTCCGATCGGTGCTCTTCGTGCCGTCCGACGAGTTCGAGACGCAGTACGCCGAGCTCATCCCCGGGCGCTGGTGGGACGGCCGGGCGGATCCCGCGGATCTCGGACTCGAGAGCGGCGGACTTGTGTACTTCGACTTCGTGGGTGGGGACGCGCCGTCGTTCGGGATGGTGATCCACAGCGGGCCGCGCGACGCCGAGGCCGACCCGTTCGTCGATGCGGACACGCCCTACTCCGGGCCCGACGCCGTCTACACCTGCGCCGGGGTCGCATTCGAGTCGTCGACGGAAGGCCGGCTCTCGGCCTATGGCGTCGACGAGAGGCCGTGCCCCGACGAGATCAGGACGATGCTCGACGGCGCAGCCGAGTACCGCCCGCTCGCGGACTTCGCCGGCTGAGTGCGCGCGCCCGCCGACGGGTGAAGGATGGGAGCGTGTCGGTCGTCATCGCGTTCCTGGCGAACATCGCGGTGGCGATCGCGAAGACCGTCGCGGCGGTCCTGACCGGCTCGGCGTCGCTCGTCGCCGAGGCGTTGCACAGCTGGGCGGATGCCGGCAACGAGGTGTTCCTGCTCGTCGCCGAGCGCTCGGGGCGTCGCCCACGCGACCGATCGCATCCGCTCGGCTACGGGCGCGACGTCTACTTCTGGTCGCTCTTCGCGGCGTTCGGCCTGTTCGCCGTCGGCGCGGCGCTCTCGATCGTCACCGGCGTGCAGGAGCTGCTCGACCCGGAGCCGGTCACCGACTACCTCGTCGGTTACGTCGTGCTCGCGGTGGCGGCGATCCTCGAGGGGGTGTCGCTCACCCAATCGCTGCGCCAGGTGCGCCGCGACTCCGCCGCGGTCGAGCGCGACGCCGTCGATTACGTGGTCAACGGCTCCGACGCCACCCTGCGCGCCCTCGTGTTCGAGGATGTGGCGGCTCTCATCGGCCTCGCTCTCGCGGCCGGCTCCCTCGCGCTCCACCAGGTGACCGGTGACGCGTTCTTCGACGGGCTCGGGTCGATCCTCATCGGGGTGCTGCTCGCGGTCGTCGCGGTCCTGCTCATCCAGCGCAACCGCCGCTTCCTCGTCGGCGCCTCGCCGCCGGACGCGGTGCGTCGTGCCGTGCTGCGCCAGGTGCTTCGGCACCCGGCGATCTCGCGGGTGACCTTCCTGCACCTGGAATTCGTCGGCCCGGGTCGCCTGCTGGTGATCGCCGCAGTCGACCTCGTCGACGACGACGTCGAGTCGGTCATCGCGGTCCGCCTGCGGCAGCTCGGGGCCGACATCCAGCGCCAGGATCATGTCGAGGTTGCGGCACTGACCCTCGCGCTGCCCGACGAGCCCTCGCTCGAGCCGTAGCGCCGCCCGGCGGACTAGGTGGTGTGCTTGCGCAGGATCTGACGCACATGGCCGAGCACCTCGAGGGCGGACGGCCGCTGCGCCGGATCCTCGCGGATCATCGCGGCCAGCAGAGTCCGCCAGGGCTTCGGCACACCCTTGGGGACCTCCGGCTCCGCCCCGACGCGCGACATCGCGGCGACCGCGTCGCTCCCCGGGAACACCCGGACTCCGCTGAGGCATTCGACGAGCACGAGACCGAGCGAGAAGATGTCCGACGCCGGGGTCAGCCGCTGCGCGAGAACCTGCTCGGGGCTGAGGTACGGCACCGTCCCGTCGACGAATCCGTCTTCCGGCGGCTCCCACTTCTCGCCGTCGACGGCGAGGCCGAAGTCGGTGAGCCGGGCGCGCGGGCGGGAGAACTCCGACCCGTAGTCGACGAGCAGGATGTTCGCGGGCGACACGTCCCGGTGCACGATGCTGCTGCGATGCACGTACTCGAGCGCCTCGGCGATCTCGAACGCGATGCCGCCGACGATCTTCGGAGTGAGGGCGGCATCGTCGATGAGCTTCCGCAGGCTGCTGCCGGTCACCAACTCCATCACGAGGAACGGCCGGGGATCGTCGGGGGAGGACTCGTCGATCCCGGCGTCGAGCACCGAGACGATGCCGTGGTGACCGCCCAGCCCGGCGAGCACGCGCAACTCCTCCCGGGCCCGGTCGAGAGACTCCTCCGATCCGGCGAGGAACACCTTGATCGCGACGTCGCGCCCCAGGTGGACGTCCCGCGCGCGGTACACGGATGCCGACCCGCCGCGCGCGATGAGCGTGTCGGGCCGATACCGCTCCAGCAGGAGCGGGGCGTTGAGTTCTGTCGTCACGACGGTGTCCTCGGGGCTGCTGTGAATCTCAGAGTATCGGCGTCAAGCCCGCGCTCGCGGCGGCTTGACAGGCCTACCGTTGTCCGGTGCGCACACTCAGCTACAACCTCGAGAAGCACAAGGCCGCCGGGGAGCTCGTCGCCCTGACCGAGGCGTACGACCTCGACATCCTGTGCCTTCAGGAGGCCGTGACGACCGAGCTGCCCGACGAGCTCGGCCCGCTGCATCTCGCCGACGCCACGCGGCGCAACCGTCTCGGCCTCGCGATCTATCACCGCCGCGACCGATACGAGTCGCTCGAGACGAAGGCGTATGCGCTGAAGAAGGGGTGGCACGACCGGATCGCGGCGCCCGCGCACGAGCGGCTCCTCGCGGCCCGGCTGCGGGATGTCGCCGAAGGCCGCGAAGTGCTCGTGGCGTCGTTCCACGCCTCGCCGCTGACCGCGCTCAACTCGCTCCGCCGTCATCAGATCTCCTCCGCGCACGCGCAGCTGCGGGATTTGGGCCCCGGCCTCCCGGCCCTGATGGTGGGCGACTACAACTACCCGCTCGGCAAGGCCGGCCTCGGGCGTCGGATGACGACGAGCGGGTACGACCTCACCCTCAGTGACGCCCGCACCTACACCCGCTACAAGGTGCTGCGCGGGCACTTCGACTTCGCCACCAGCGCGGGGATGGAGATCCACGACATCGAGACGTTGCCGCGCGGGGCATCCGACCACCTGCCGATCGTGGTCACGTCGAGCTACCGCGCGGCCGACGCCGCCTGACCCCACCCTCCGCGGCCCGCGTGGGGCGCCGCACGATCGCGCCTTGACATTGTTGGGCTAGTACTTATTATAAGTCGTGTAAGAACTAGTCCCTTCTGATGCCCGCCGGAGCGATCGACGATGACCCGACCCGAGGATGCCGCCTGGCTCCGCGCATTCCCCCACGATTTCCGCTGGGGACTCGCCACCGCGGCGTACCAGATCGAAGGCGGAGCGACCGAAGGCGGCCGGGGCCTCAGCATCTGGGACACCTTCGCGCACACGCCCGGACTGACCCAGAACGGCGACACCGGCGACGTCGCCTGCGATCACTTCCACCGCTGGCCCGCCGACCTCGACCTGCTCGTCGACCTCGGCGTGCGCGACTACCGGCTCGGGCTCTCCTGGACGCGTCTGCAGCCGGCCGGCACCGGCCCGCTCAACCCGGACGGAGTCGCGTTCTACCGGGCGCTGCTCGGCGGGATGCGCGACCGCGGCATCCGCCCGCTCGTGACGCTGTACCACTGGGATCTGCCGCAGACGCTCGAGGATGCCGGCGGCTGGCCGATCCGCGCCACCGCCGAGCACTTCGGCAGCTACGCGGGCCTCGTGCTCGAAGCGCTCGGCGACCTCGCCGACGACTGGATCACGCTCAACGAACCCTGGTGCAGCTCGTTCCTCGGCTACGGCTCCGGCGCGCACGCCCCCGGCCGGAAGGACTATCGGGATGCCGTCGCCGCGGCTCACCACCTCAACCTCGCGCACGGCCTCGCGCTCCGCGAGATCCGCCGGGTGCGCCCCGAGGTGCGGGTCGGCACGACGAACCTCGTGCTCGACATCGTGCCCGCCACCGACAGCCCCGCCGACGCGGTCGCCGCCGTGCGCCTGGATGCCTTCCACAACCGGGTCTTCCTCGACCCGGTGTACCTCGGGGCGTACTCGCCCGCCGTGTTCGAGACCCTCGGCCGCTACGGCTTCGAGCAGCACATCCGCGAGGGCGACCTCGAGGTGATCTCGGCGCCGACCGACTTCGCGGGGGTCAACCACTACCAGCGGGTCACCGTGCGCGCCGACCCGACGGCGCCGTTCGGTTTCGCCGACACCCCCGCCGAGCCGGCGACGACGTCGTTCGGCTGGTCGGTCATCCCCGACTCCCTCCGGTCGGTGCTCACCCGGGTGTCGCGCGACTTCACGACGCTGCCGCTCTACGTGACCGAGAGCGGTGCGAGTTACGACGACGAGGTCGTCGACGGGGCCGTGCACGACGCCGAGCGCGTCGCCTACCTCGACGGCTACTTCGCCGCGGCCGCCGCCGCGATCGACGAGGGCGTCGACCTGCGCGGCTACTACGTCTGGTCGTTCCTCGACAACTTCGAATGGGCCGAGGGCTACGGCAAGCGCTTCGGCCTCGTGCACGTCGACTACGCCACGCAGGTGCGCACCCCGAAGGACAGCGCCCGGTACTACCGCGACGTGATCTCCGGCTTCCGAGCCTCCCGACACCAGGACGCCGCGATCCCCGCGACGACCTGACCCCCACGGGTGCGAGCCTGGATGACGCGCACCCCGCACCACCGCAACCACAACGCAAGAAAAGGACACTCAATGAAGAGAGCAGCAACCACCGCACTGGCGGCCGTCACGGCCGTCGGTGTCGCGCTGGCCCTGGGCGCGTGCTCGTCGCCGGCGGAGACCGAGGCCGACGGCCCGCTCACCGTCTGGGTGATGGGCGACTCCGGTGCCAACTTCGAGGCGCTCGTCGCCGACAGCGGCATCGAGGTCGAGGTCGTCGCAGTGCCCTGGGACGCCATCGACGAGAAGCTGACCACCGCGGTCGCCTCCGGCTCGGGTCCCGACCTCCTCCAGATCGGACTGTCCAAGCTCGCGACGTTCGCCGAGGCCGGCGCGCTGCTGCCGCTCGACGACCTGATCGGCGACTACCCGAACCTCGACCCGGCCAACTTCCCGGCCGGCGTGTCGGGCGCGGCCACGGCCGTCGGCGGCGAGATCGTGAGCATCCCGTGGACGTCGGACACCCGCGTTCTCTTCACGCGCACCGACATCCTCGCCGAGAACGGCATCGACGCCCCGCCCGCCACCTGGGACGAGGTGCGCGAGGCCGCCGAGATCCTCGCCGGTCGTGGTGAGGGCCAGTACGGCTACTACATCCCGCAGTGGGATGCCCCGCTCCCGATCGAGATGACCTGGAGCATGGGCGGCGAGGTCGTGGATGCCGACGGCAACGTCGACTTCGACACCCCGGAGTTCCAGGCCGCGGTCGACGTCTACACGGGTCTCTACGCCGACGGCTCGGTGCCCACGAACGGCGACTTCGACCAGACCCAGGGCTTCGTCTCCGGCGTCGCGCCGATGCTCGTCAGCGGCCCGTACCTCGGCCGCGGGATCGCCGACTCGGCGCCCGAGCTCGACGGCAAGTGGCAGGCCTCCCCGCTCCCCGCGGGCGACGGCGGATCGATCTCGCTGTTCGCGGGCTCGAACCTCGGCGTGTGGTTCAACACCGACCAGCAGACGGCGGCGCTCGAGCTGCTCGACTACGTCTCGGACCCCGCGCAGCAGCTCGCCTGGTACGAGCTGACCGGTGAACTGCCGACCGCGAGCGCCGCGCTCGAAGACGACGGCCTCAACTCCGACCCGAACGTCAAGGTCTACACCGATCAGCTCAGCACCGCGAAGGTGCTGCCGATCGTGGCCGGCTGGGACGGCATCGTCGGCACCGAGCTGCTCAACGCGCTCAACGCCATCGTGCTGACCGGCGCCGACCGGGACGCCTCGCTCGAGGCGTTCTACGCGAAGATCGACGGACTCGCCGTCAAGTAGTACCCGAGGGGTGGGGCCGCCCGGCCCCACCCCTCCCTCTGCCCGCGCCGACCGGAAAGGACTCAGGATGCGCAGCCGCCTCGCCCCGTACCTGTTCGTCTCGCCGGCGATGGTGCTGCTCGTCACCTTCGGCATCGTGCCGATCCTCGTCGCCGCGGTCATCAGCACGACGAACATGAACATCTCGGCGTTCGCCAGTTGGGACAACGTCGACTTCGTCGGCGTCGACAACTACGTCACGCTGTTCGCCGACCCCGACTTCTGGCAGGCGCTCGGCAACACCGGACTGTTCGCGATCGTCGGCGTGCCCGCGATCGTGCTCGTCTCGCTGTTCGTCGCGATCCTGCTGAACCGCAGGCAGACCGCCTTCTTCCGCGCACTGCGCGCCTTCCACTTCATCCCGGCGATCACCGCGATCGTCGCGATCTCGCTCATCTGGGGCTACCTCTACAACACCCAGTTCGGCCTGCTGAACTACGGGCTCTCGCTCGTCGGGATCGAGCAGGTGCAGTGGCTCTCCGACCCCTGGCTCTCGAAGTTCTCGGTCGCGCTCGTCGCCGTCTGGCGCGGCACCGGGCTCAACATCATCATCTTCCTCGCGGCCCTGCAGAGCGTGCCGAAGGAGTACCTCGAGGCGGCATCCCTCGACGGGGCGAGCGAGGCGCGCACCACCTTCTCGGTGACGATCCCGCTGCTGCGCTTCGCGATCTTCTTCGTCGCGATCACCACGACGATCGCCTGGCTGCAGTTCTTCGACGAGCCGTTCGTGCTCACCGACGGCGGACCGCTGGGAGCGACGACATCCGTCTCGATCTTCTTGTACAAGGAGGGGTTCCGGCTCAACCAGTTCGGCTACGCGAGTGCCGGATCGATCGTGCTGTTCGTCATCATCGCCGTGATCACCCTCATCCAGCTGCGCCTGCGGAGGGCCGACGATGAGTACTGAGCTGCTGCGTCACCGCCGGGCCGGCACGCGGTCCGGCGCCCGCCGGATGACCGTCGCGATCGGCGCGGTGCTCGCCGTCGGCGCACTCATCACCGCGTTCCCGTTCCTGTGGATGCTGACCACCTCGCTCAAGCCGCAGCGCGAGTCGATCGACTTCCCGCCCACGATCGTTCCGCAGGAACCGACCTTCGAGTGGTACCTGCGGCTCTTCACCGAGCTCGACTTCGGCACCTACCTGCGTAACACCGTCATCGTCGTCGCGATCGGCTTCATCGGGCTGCTGTTCATGGCGATGGCGGGCTACGCGTTCGCGAAGTTCGACTTCCGCGGACGTCGCTGGATGTTCTTCATCGTGCTCGCCACGATGATGATCCCGATCCAGGTCACGATGATCCCGACCTACCTGATCCTCAACGGGCTCAAGCTCACCAACACCCTCGTCGGCATCGCGCTGCCCACCCTCGTCGGCGGCTTCAGCATCTTCCTGTTCCGGCAGTTCATGTCGACGATCCCCACCGAGATGCTCGAGGCCGCGCGACTCGACGGCGCGGGGGAGTTCCGTATCTTCTGGCAGATCGTGCTGCCGATGTCGCGGCCGATCCTGGCCGTGCAGGTCGTGCTGACCTTCATCGCCGGCTGGAACAGCTTCCTCTGGCCGCTCATCATCGCGAGCGACCAGAAGCTCTACACCCTCTCGGTCGGCCTCTCGCTGCTCAATCAGCAGCTCGCGGTGAATCCCTCCCTCCAGATGGCGGCGGCGTCGGTGATGGTCGTGCCGATCCTCTTCGTCTTCATCGTCTTCCAGCGCTACGTGATGCAGGGCTTCGCCCTCTCCGGATTGAAGTGAACCCCGCCATGACCTCCGTTCTGCCCGCCCCGGCCTTCCCCCGCCGTCCGGCCTCCTTCGACGGCTTCGTGCACGCTCAGCGTGCGAAGCTCGTCGACGGCTCCGGCCGCGACCTGCTGCTGCGCGGCGTCGGCCTCGGCAACTGGATGCTGCCCGAGGGCTACATGTGGAAGTTCGGGCCCGGAGCCGAGTCGCCGCGCGAGATCGAGCGCCTGATCGAGCGACTCGTCGGCCCCGTGCGGGCGGCCGAGTTCTGGGGCGGATTCCGGGATGCCTTCATCACCGAGGAGGACATCGCCCTGATCGCGGCGAGCGGCTTCGATCACGTGCGGCTGCCGATCAACAGCCGGATGATCCAGGACGAGGCGGGCGAGCCGATCGAGGCCGGCTACGCCCTGATCGACCGGCTCATCGACTGGTGCCGCGAGCACCGACTGTGGGTGCTGCTCGACCTGCACGGAGCCCCGGGCGGCCAGACCGGCACGAACATCGACGACTCCCCGAACAACCTGCCGGAGCTCTTCCTCGAGCCGCGCTACCGCGAGCTCACGCTGCGTCTGTGGCGCGACGTCGCGACGCGCTACGTCGGCGAGACCGTGGTCATGGGGTACGACCTCCTCAACGAGCCCCTGCCCAACGAGTGGCAGCACTCGCACGCCTCGGCGCTCGCCGAGCTCTACCGCGACCTCACCGCGGTCATCCGCACGGTCGACCCCGACCACCTGATCGTCTACGAGGGCGCCCACTGGGCCACCAACTGGAGCATCTTCACCGAGGTCTGGGACGAGAACTCGCTGCTCCAGTTCCACAAGTACTGGTCCTCGCCCGACACCGCGGCGCTCGCGCCGTTCCTCGAGGCCCGCGAGCGGCTCGGTCTGCCGATCTACATGGGCGAGGGCGGCGAGAACACCCGCGAGTGGCTGTACACGGCCTTCCGGCTCTACGAGACCCACGGGATCGGCTGGAACCTCTGGCCCTGGAAGAAGATCGAGACGACGACATCCCCGGCCTCGGTCGTCGCCCCCGACGGCTGGTCGGAGGTGATCGCCGCGATCACCGACCCGTCGACCCTCGACCCGGGGCGGGCGTGGGCGATCCTCCGGGAGCTCCTCGCGGCGCTCCCGATCGCGCAGTGCCGCTGGCAGCCCGGCGTCGTCGCGGCGGTCACCGGGATCGCGCCGGCGGTCGTGCCCGCCTGGGGGTTCGGCTACCGCGGCGCCGGCGAGTCGTACTCGGTCGCGGGCGGGCGGCCCTTGCCCGGCATCCGGGAGGACGACGCCGTGACCCTCGCCTGGGCGCACCCCGGCGACAACGACCCGAACCCGTTCCAGCAGGGCGACGACGGGCGGCCCTATCGGCCGTCCGAGCTGCTCGTCGCGGTGCTCGCGGCGGGCGACTGGCTCGAGTTCGAACTCGAGGCGGTGTCGGTCGAGACGACCATCGTGCGGGATGCCGTCGGCTCGCCGGTCGACGTCCGCGTCGAGGCGACCCCCCGCGGTCTGCGCGTCACGGCGCTCGGCGACGTGCGGATCGCGACGATCCACCCCGGTGCGGCTTGATAGGTTTCCGACCATGAGCCCGCGCGCCGCTGCCGCGAGCCCCGCGAACGTGAGCGACGTGCGTCGTCGCAACGTCTCCGAGGCTCTGCGCAGCGTCATCCGCGCCGGCCGCACCACGCGGGCGACGCTCGCCGCCGAGTGCGGGGTGTCGGTCGCCTCGGCCACCAACCTCGTCGGCGACCTCATCGCCGAGGGGCTCATCGTCGAGGCCGGCGTCGCGTCCTCCCGCGGGGGGCGACCCGTCACCTTCCTCCAGCCCAACCCCGCGGGGGCGTACTTCGTGGGCGCCGACGTCGGCGAGCGCGGGGTCGCCGTCGAGCTGTTCGACCTGCAGATGAACCGCGTCGACCGGGAGTTCCGCGGGGGACGCACCGAGGAGCAGATCGAGACGATCGGCGACGACCTCGACGCCGCGCTCGAGGCCCTCCAGACCCGGCATCCTGAGGCGTGGACACGGCTCGTCGGCATCGGGCTCGCCCTGCCCGGCATCGTCGAGACGGATGCCGACGGGCGCCAGATCCTCTACGCGCAGAGCCTCGGCTGGCCGCCCGTCGACGTCGCGGACCTGGTCAGCCAGCCCCTCAGGATCTTCGCCGAGAACGGGGCCAAGACCCAGGCCATGGCCGAGCTGTGGGACGGCGCCGCACGCGGGCTGAGCGAAGCCCTCGTCGTGCTGCTCGGCCGCGGCGTCGGACTCGGGATCATCAGCGACGGCGAACTCGCGCACGGGCTCACGAGCAGTGCCGGCGAGTGGGGGCACCTCAAGATCGAGCGCGGGGGCCGGCTCTGCCGCTGCGGCGGACGGGGGTGCGTCGAGGCGTACCTCGGTGCCGACGCGATCCTCTCGGCCTGGCGCGAGGCGGGCGGCCGACCCGACGGCTCCGGCTGGCGGGCGATCGGCGAACTCCTCGACGCCGACCGGGCCGGCGACGCGGTCGCGGTGGCGGTCGTCGACGAGATCGTCGCCACCCTCGGGTCGGCGCTGGGCGGGCTCGTGAACCTCACCAATCCCGAACGGGTCGTCATCGGGGGGTGGGTCGGGCTGCGTCTGATGGAGACCCTTCAGCACCGCATCGAGGCGGCGACCCGGGCCGAGGCGCTCCGGCGACCTGGTGGTCAGTTCGATCTGCGACCGAGTGCCTTCGGGGGCGACACCGTCGCCCTCGGCGCCGCGCTCATGCCGCTCGAGGCGCTCATCGCCGACCCGCGGGCGAGTTCTCCGCGCAGCTGACGCAGGTCGTGCGCGCGGGACGCAGCTCCAGTTGCGCGTGCGGGATCGGCAGGCCGCACGACCTGCAGATCCCGTAGGAGCCGACGGCGACCCGGGCGGCCGCGAGTTCGAGCTCGTCTAGCTCGGCTTGATGCGCGGCGCGCGCGCCCTCGGCCTGCTGCCACTCGAAGGTGAGCGTGAACCCCTCGGGATCGTGCTCCTCGTCGGTCCAATCGGCACGGGAGGTGCGCACCTCGGCGAGTCGCTTCTCGACCTCCGCGAGACGTTCGAGCACGGCATCCCGACGCTCGGCGATCCACCGCCGGGCGTCGTCGGGGTCGGGGATGCCGCGCACCCCGCTCAGGACGCGGCGGATGGCGAACCGGATGCCGGCGTCGTGACGTTGGCGCGAGCGGCCGTCGTCGCGGCGGTGCGCGCCTCGGAGAGCTTCTCGCCCATCGGCACGTTCTCCTCGACGACGTCGGTTGCCTGCTTGGCGACCTTCTGCACGCGCGGGTCGAGCCACAGCTCGCTCACCCGGGTCTTCAGCATCTGGTAGTCCTTGCGCCCCCGGCTCGTGCCGACGAGGTAGCCGACGCCGAGGCCGGCGGCGAAGAGCAGCTTTCCGGACATGTGATCCTCCTGAGGTAGATGCCCGACGCTACGCCGCCCCTCCGTCGGGCGCCGAGGGGTTGACGGGTCGCGCCGGGTTTGCATGCCGGAGGTGCGGGGTTGGATGGGTCCGTGGCCGATCAGCAGTCGCCGAGTCTGGAGTCGCCGTGCCGGGTGTGCCGGTCGCTGCGCGGCGTGCGCACCGAGACCGGGTGGGTGTGCGCCGTCTGCGGGTGGCGGGTCGGGGAGTTCATCGACCCCGGGCTCCCGATGCCGCGCGTCGACGTCGTCTACTACCTGCGCCTCGACGAGCGGGTGAAGATCGGCACGACGGCCAACCCGCGTCAGCGGTTCGGCGCGCTCACGCACGAGGAGGTGCTCGCCTTCGAGCCGGGCGACCGCACGGTGGAGCGGCAGCGCCATGCCGAGTTCGCCGGGGACCGGCTCGGCACCTCGGAGTGGTTCGCGCTCACCCCGAGCCTCCGCGCGCACATCACGACCGTCGCCGGCGGGCGGGACCCCTGGCACGTGCACGCGCGGTGGCTGGCCGAGGCGCTCGCCCGCCGCTGACGACCTCGCGCTGAGGAGTCAGTTGAGCGCCGGGGTGTCCTCCGGGATGACGCCGTCGCCGTAGAGGTCGGTGCCGAGGTCGCGCAGCGCGCGGAGGGCGACACGTTGGGTGAGCGGACCGTACGAGATGCGCGCGACGCCGAGCGCCTCGTACTCGGCGGCCGGCAGGGCGCCGGGCAGCCCGATCACCGAGACCTTCCCGCGGCCGATCCCCGCGACGAGCTGCTCGACGATCTCCCGCGGGTGTCCGCCGGGCACGAAGACGAGAGCCGCGCCGTTGTCGAGGAACGCCTTGCCGCGCCTGATGGCCTCGGCGATCTTCTGCTCCGGCGACAGATCCCCGGACCGCGGGGTGAGCGCGTCGGTGCGGGCGTTGAGCTGGAAGGCGACGCCCTCCTTCTCGGCGGCGGAGGTGATCGCGGCGACGCGGGCGACGGCCTCGTCGAAGGGCCGCATCCGGTCTTCCACGTTCGCCCCGACGATGCCGAAGCCGATCGCGCGTCGGATCGTCTCCGCCGGGTCCTCGTAGCCGTCGTCGAGGTCGGCCGAGACCGGCAGATCGACGGCCTCGGCGATGATGCGCGCCCCGTCGAGGGCGATGTCGAGCGGCATCCCGCCGTCGGCGTACCCGCGACTGGCCGCGATCGAGTGGCCCGCGGTCGCCAGGGCGGTCGTGCCGGGCAGGTCGGCGATGACCTTGGCGCTGATCGCATCCCATACGTTCACCACGCGGAGGATCTCGGGGGCTTCGTGCAGCGCCTTGAGCGCCAGGGCCTTCTCGTTCGTACTCATGCCGCCACCGTACGCGAACGGCCCCCGCGTTCCTGGAGAACACGGGGGCCGTTCGTCGACGCGCGGGCTAGGTGCGCAGGATCGAGCCGCCCGCCCGCTTGCGCGAGATGGCGTCGACCGTGGCCGCGAGGATCAGCACGCCACCCGTGACGGCGTAGTTGACGCCGGCCGGGAGGTTGAGCAGGCCGAGGCCGTTGGTGATGACCGCGATCACGAGCGCACCGACGGCGGCGTGGATGAGCCGGCCGCGTCCGCCGAAGAGGCTGACGCCGCCCACGACCGCCGCCGCGACACCCGACAGCACGAGATCGCGACCGGCCGCGGCATCCACCGATCCGACCTTCGAGGCCGAGAAGATGCCGGCGACGACAGCCAGACCCGAGCAGACGATGAACGCCGTCCAGCGGATCAGCACGATCTTCACGCCCGCACGACGTGCGGCCTCGGCGTTGCCGCCGATCGCGTAGATGTAGCGGCCGTACTTGGTGCGGTCGAGCACGAAGGTGCCGAGCCACAGGATCGCGAGCACGATCGGCACGACGATCGGCACGCCCTCGACGGTGTTGCCGCCGACGATCTCGCCGTTCAGCACGGTGCCCGCCTGGCCGCGGTTGCGGTTGAGCAGGAAGACCACGATGCCGCCGAGCACGACGATCGCGCCGAGCTTGGCGAACACGAGCGCGATGGTGCGGTTCGGCACGCCGGCACGAGTGCGGCGGAAGCGGTCCCAGAACGAGGTCGCGGTCGAGACGAGCACGATGATCGCGAGCATCGCCCAGCCCATCCACGGCGCCAGGTTGCTGTTCTGGATGGCGAGGATCTCCGGCACCTGGATGCGGATGGCGCCGCTGCTGCCGATGACGACGAGCTGCACGCCCTGCAGTCCCAGGAACAGGCCCAGCGTCACGACGAACGAGGGGATGCCGACTTGCGCGACGAAGAATCCGATGAAGGTTCCGATCGCGAGGCCGATCGCGAAGGCGATCACGAGCGCGAGGATCCAGTTGATCTGGAATCGCGAGACGAGCACGACGAAGATGCCCATCGACGCGCCGGCCGTGACGCCCGCCGAGAGGTCGATCTCGCCGAGCAGGATGACGAAGACCAGCGCCATGCCGAGCATGACGAGCGTCGCCGCCTGGGTCATCAGGTTCGCGAAGTTGCGTTCTGTGAGGAAGAACGGGCTCAGGATCGAGAACAGGATGCTGAGCACGATGAATCCGCCCACGGCGGGCAGGGCACCCATCTCGCCGCCCTTGATGCGCGACCACCAGGCGCGCACCTGATCCATCAGCGTGCCCTCCTGGCCGCTTCCGATCATGTCGGTCGACGCCATCACGTGGCCCGTCGCGGTGCCGTCGTGCTGGTAACTCATGCGTTCATCCCCTCGGGGGTCTTCGTTCCGGTGATGTAGCCGACCACGTCGTCGCGGGTCGTCTCCGCGGTCTCGACCTCGGCGACCATCTGGCCGAGGTAGAGCACGCTGATGTAGTCCGCGACCTCGAAGACGTCGGCGAGGTTGTGGCTGATGATGATGACCGCGACGTTCTGCTCGGCGAGACGCTTGACCAGGTTGAGCACCTGCTCGGTCTGCGCGACGCCGAGGGCGGCAGTGGGTTCGTCGAGGATCACGACGCGCGCCTTCTTCAGCACGGCGCGCGCGATGGCGACCGTCTGACGCTGCCCGCCGGAGAGCGACGAGACCTTCTGCCGCACCGACTTGACGGTGCGCACGGAGAGGGAGCGGAGAGTGTCCGACGCCTCCTTCTCCATCACGCCTTCGTCGAAGGTGCCGAACTTCGTCTCCTCGCGACCGAGGAACATGTTCTGCACGATGTCGAGGTTGTCGGCGAGCGCGAGGTCCTGGTAGACGACCTCGATCCCGAGCGCGGAGGCGATGCGCGGGGAGGTCAGGTGCACCTCGTGGCCGTCGAACCGCACGACGCCCGCGTCGTACGGCTGCACGCCGGCGAGACCCTTGATGAGGGTCGACTTTCCGGCGCCGTTGTCGCCGACGAGGGCGGTCACCTTGCCCGGGTACGCCTTGAGGTTCACCCCCTTGAGCACGCTCACGGGACCGAAGCTCTTGACGACCCCTTCTAGCTCGATGATCGGCACGTCCATGCCCTGGTTCCTTTCGACGTCGTTGTCGCGCTCAGTCTGGCGCGACGGGCTCCACAGGGGAAGTGTTCCCGCGGGAAGATGAGGGAGGGCCCCGACCCGGCTGCGAGAGCCGAGCCGGGGCCCCGGTTACTGCAACTGCCTAGCTGATGCCGAACTCGGTGCACTTGGCGGCAACGTCGCCCGCGCACAGCTCCGACGCGTCGGCGTCGCCGGCGTCGACGACATCCTTCACGTTCTCCGGACGGATGTAGATCGGCGCGACGGTGATGAACGGGGTGCCGTCATCGAGCGTCAGGTCGCTGTCCGGGGTCTCGCCGCCGAGCAGCGCGATCGCGGTCTCGATGGCCGCGTCGGCCTCGAGCTTGACCGGCTTGTAGACCGTGGCCCACTGCTTGCCCAGGAGGACGTTCTGCAGACCGGCGATCGACGCGTCCTGACCCGAGACCGGAACGACGAGGCCGTTCTTGTCGAGGATCGTGATGACGCCCGCGGCGTTGGTGTCGTTGGCAGCCCAGACGGCGTCAACCACGCCACCGAGCGAGGTCAGCGCCTGCTCGAAGTTGGTGGCCGACTTCTCGCCGTCCCAGACTCCGGGCGGCTCGGCGGCTGCGGTGATTCCCGCACCCTCCATGACCTCCACGGCGCCTTCCTTGAACATGGCGGCGTTGCCGTCAGCGGCGTCTCCACCCATGTAGACGACGACCGCGGTGGCCGGGTCCTTGCCGGCGGCCTCGAGGCCCTCGACGACGGCCTGACCTTCGAGACGACCGACCTCGACGTTGTCGAACGACACGTAGTAGTCGGCGCCGTCGATGGGACGGTCGTAGGCGATGACCGGGATGCCCTCGGCCTTGGCCTTCTCGGCGACCGCGGCGCCCGCGCCGTTGTAGTCGACGAGCAGCATCACGCCGCAGCCCTGCGAGAGCTGCTGGTCGGCGATGGTGGCGTACTTGTTGGTGTCACCCTGCGCGTTCTGGATGTCGACCTCGAAGCCAGCGCCCGTGAGACCTTCCTCCAGATACTTGCGGTCGAGCGTCTCCCAGCGCGGCGAGGACGCCGCGTCCGGAAGGATCACGCACGCGCGGGTGGCTTCGGCGTCGCCGCCACCGCCATCCCCGCTCGCACAGCCGGCCAGAGCGATTGCCGAGAGTCCGGCGATCGCGACGACGGAGATCAATGAAGCACGCTTCACGGTTTCTCCCCTTCTTCATCGAAGTGAGGTTGACCCTCTTGGTACCCCGTCGTCTTCGGCGGGGCGATAGCCATGTTGGTCCCGATTGGCTTCAAGTTGTGAATCTAAACGGTAACGCTTCGATAACGTTCGAGTCCGAAACTTCCGCTGGGCGGCAGTTGGAGCCCGATCCGCGTTCAGGAAGTGGACCGAGAGGACGTGTCGAGCCGATAGCGCCAGAACGGGATCGCCGAGAGCAGGCAGCTCACGGCCGGCACCAGGGTGATCCCGATGAACACGATGTTCTGCATCTCCGCCGTCACCTCCACGCCCTTCTGGTAGCCGGCGATCACCACGACGATGCCGAACGCCATCACCGAGAACGCGCTCATCACCTTCGTGACGAAGGTCAGCGTCGCGAACGAGATCCCGTCGTTGCGCACCCCGCTGGTGCGTTCGGCATGGTCGACGGCGTCGGCGATCATCGTCGTCTGCGCGACCAGGAAGACGCCCAGGCTCAGACCGGTGGCGAAGATCAGCAGGATCAGCAGTACGAGATTCTCGAAGCCGACGACGTACAGCGCGACGTAGAGGGCGGCGCCGGCGAACGAACTGACCAGGATGAGGGTGCGCCCGCTGAACCGCTTCATCGTGAACGGCGTCGCGATCGACGCGAGGATGATGCCGGCGATGATCGCGCCGCCGACGAGGGTGAAGTTGTCGGAGCTCCCGTAAGCGACGACGACGAAGACCGCGCCGCCGGCCTGCACGATCGAACGCCCGAAACCGAGCACCGAGCCGAGCAGCACGAGCAGCAGCGGCTTGTTGCGGAACAGCGCGCGGAACAGTTCGGCGAAGCTCGTGGGATCGGCGGTGCTCACCCGCTCGCGCGGCACGAAGAACGCGAGCAGGAAGATCCCCATCCCGGCGACGGCGATCAGCGCGATGGCGCGCGTCCAGCCCTCCGGGGTCGGGGCGGGCGCGAAGCTGAGCGCCGCCGCGAGGGCGGGGGTACCGAGGGTGGAGAGCCCGATCGCGACCGCGCCGACCGCGCGCACGTTGCCGATCACCCGGGCGCGGGTGTTCTGCTCGGGGAACGCCGAGCCGATCAGCCCCCAGAGCGGCACGTCGCACGCCGCGTAGACCAGTCCCCAGATCAGGTAGCAGACGGCGAAGTAGAGCAGTTGCCCGGTCTCGTCGATGTCGGGCACGGCGAAGATCAGCACCGTGAGCACGGCGACCGGAGCTGCGGAGAACAGGATGAACGGCCGGAACTTGCCCCAGCGGGTGCGGGTGAGGTCGACGAGGCTGCCGACGAACGGGTCGGCGATCGCGTCGATGATGCGGGCCGCGGTCAGCACGATCGTGACGACGGCGATCGCCCCGGTGCTCAGCCCGATCATCTCGACCAGGTAGAACAGCAGGAACGTGCTGACGGTCGCGTAGACGAGGTTCTGGCCGAACGCGGCGGTGACGATCGCGGAGTTCTGCGCCCGGGGTGAGGGGGTGCGGGGGGTGCGGGGGGTGCGGGTCGACGACGGTGTCGAGGCGGTCATGGTCAGCGCTCCAGGTGGATCGTGAGGATCTCGAACGGCCCGAGATCGAGCCGTTCCGGGTCGATCGAACGGATCGGCCGCTCGAGCAGGTCGGTCTCGGTCGCCCGGGTCACCGGGAAGCCGAGCCGTAGGGCGGTGGATGTCGGCCGCCCGAGGCTCTCGTACATCCGCACCACCACCCCGTCGCCGCTCTCGGCGGGCTTGATGGTCTCGATGATGACACCCGGGTCGCTCGTCGCGGCGAAGGACGGCATCGACACACCCGGGACGACGTGCAGCGGGTTGTTGAGTCGGTAGCCGTCGCGGATGACGCCGGTGAGGTCACCGGCGGGGTAGGCCCGGAAGGCGTAGGTGAAGGTGTGCACGCCGCGGTCGGCGGTCCTGTCGTGGAAGGTGGGGGCGCGCAGCAGGTTCAGGCTGAGCAGCCCCGACTTCGCCCGATGCCCGTACTTCGAATCGTTGAGGACCGCGAAACCACCCTGGGAAGTTTCGGTAGCGATCCATT
>NZ_JBIIAW010000026.1:0-31318 GCF_044239695.1 Pseudolysinimonas sp.
CGTCGCCGGGCCAGATGTGCAGGGGCTTCGCGGCGCCCTGGGCCTGCTGCAGGGAGGTGCGCTCCGGGAGCTGGGGGCTCAGCACGAGGGGGCCGAACATGTCGCGCAGTTCCTTGATGCGGAACTGGTGCTCGAGGGACTGCACGCGGGCCCGGTTGACGATGATGCCGAGGGGCTGGAGCCGGGGGGAGAGGCCGCGGCGGATCTCCTCGATGGCACGCAGCGCGCGGTCGGCGGCGGCGACGGAGAACAGGCCCGGCTCGGTGACGACGCCGACCCGGTCGGACGCGGCCCACGCGGTGCGGGTGAGCGCGTTGAGCGACGGTGCGCAGTCGATCAGCACGAGCTCGTAGTCGCGTTCGACGTGGGCGAGCGCCTCTTCGAGCTTCCAGATGTCGCGGATGCTGGGGTGCGGTCCGTCGAAGTTGATGGCGGACGGGGAGCCGATCATCACGTCGACGACGCCCTGCCGGCCCTTCGTCCAGCCGCTCGTGGCGATCGCCGAGCGGACGATCTTCTCTTTCGGCGAGGCGAGCACGTCCGCGACGTTGAGATGTCCGGCGACATCGATGTCCATCCCGGTGGAGACATCCGACTGCGGATCGAGGTCGACGACCAGGGTCGAGAGCCCCTTCGCGAAAGCCGCGGAGGCGAGTCCGAGCGTCACCGTGGTCTTCCCCACGCCCCCCTTGAGGGAGCTGACGCTGAGCACGTGCATGATGAGGGAGCCTACCTTCAGTACCCTGGGAGCAGCGTCACCGCCACGTCGCAGCCCTCCGCCGAAAGGACTCCATGTTCCGCAAGATCCTGGTCGCGAACCGCGGTGAGATCGCGATCCGGGCGTTCCGCGCCGCTTACGAGCTCGGGGCGAAGACGGTGGCCGTCTACCCCTACGAGGATCGGAACTCCCTGCACCGGCTGAAGGCCGACGAGGCGTACCAGATCGGTGAGGAAGGCCACCCCGTGCGGGCCTACCTCGACGTCGACGAGATCATCCGGGTCGCGGTGGAGTCCGGGGCCGACGCGATCTACCCGGGATACGGATTCCTGTCCGAGAACCCCGACCTGGCCGCCGCGGCCGCGGCGAAGGGCATCACCTTCATCGGCCCGGGTCAGCACGTGCTCGAGATGGCCGGCAACAAGGTGACGGCGAAGGAGCACGCCATCTCGGCGGGGGTGCCGGTGCTGAAGTCGACCCCCGCGACGACCGACATCGAGGTGCTGCTCGCGGGCGCCGACGAGATCGGCTTCCCGGTCTTCGCGAAGGCCGTCGCGGGCGGTGGCGGACGCGGGATGCGCCGCGTCGACAAGAAGGAGGACCTGCGCGAGGCCCTCGAGGCCGCGATGCGCGAAGCCGACAGCGCGTTCGGCGACCCGACGATGTTCATCGAGCAGGCGGTCGTGCGCCCCCGCCACATCGAGGTGCAGATCCTCGCCGACGGCAGCGGCGAGACCATTCACCTGTTCGAACGCGACTGCTCGGTGCAGCGCCGCCACCAGAAGGTGGTCGAGATCGCGCCGGCGCCGAACCTCGACGACAGCATCCGCCAGGCGATGTTCCGGGATGCCGTCGCGTTCGCCAAGTCGATCGGCTATGTCAACGCGGGAACCGTCGAGTTCCTGCTCGACACCGCGGGGGACCGCAAGGGTCAGCACGTCTTCATCGAGATGAACCCCCGCATCCAGGTCGAGCACACGGTCACCGAAGAGGTGACGGATGTCGACCTCGTCCAGTCGCAGATGCGCATCGCGTCGGGGGAGACCCTCGCCGAGCTCGGCCTCTCCCAGGACACCGTGCAGCTCCACGGCGCGGCGCTCCAGTGCCGCATCACGACGGAGGACCCGGCCGCCGGGTTCCGTCCCGACACGGGCAAGATCACCACCTACCGGTCGCCGGGCGGCGCCGGGGTGCGTCTCGACGGCGGCACGGTCGCCGCGGGGGCGCAGGTGTCGCCGCACTTCGACTCGATGCTCGTGAAGATGACCTGCCGCGGCCGTGACTTCGCCACCGCCGTTCGCCGCGCGCGTCGCGGCCTCGCCGAGTTCCGTCTCCGCGGGGTGACCACCAACATCCCGTTCCTCCAGGCGGTGCTCGAAGACGCCGACTTCCAGGCCGGCGACCTCTCGACGGCGTTCATCGAGGAGCGGCCGTGGCTGGTGCGCGGCCACGAGTCGAAGGACCGCGGCTCGAAGATCCTCTCCTGGCTCGCCGACGTCACCGTCAACCAGCCGAACGGTGACGGCGCGGGCGCGATCGACCCGGCGCTGAAGCTGCCGAGCGTCGACCTCGAGGCGCCGGCGCCCGACGGGTCCCGGCAGAAGCTGCGGGAGCTCGGACCGGTGGGCTTCGCCGCCGCGCTGCGCGCGCAGACGCCGCTCGCCGTCACCGACACGACCTTCCGCGACGCCCACCAGTCGCTGCTCGCCACCCGGGTGCGCACGAAGGACCTCGTCGCCGTGCTGCCGCACGTCGCCCGGCTCACGCCCGGACTGCTCTCGGTCGAGGCCTGGGGCGGGGCGACCTACGACGTCGCCCTGCGGTTCCTCGGCGAGGACCCGTGGGAGCGCCTCGCGGCGATGCGCGAGGCCCTGCCGAACGTCGCCATCCAGATGCTGCTGCGCGGCCGCAACACGGTCGGCTACACGCCGTACCCGACCGAGGTGACCGACGCGTTCGTCACCGAGGCGGCCGCGAGCGGGGTCGACATCTTCCGCATCTTCGACGCCCTCAACGACGTCGACCAGATGACGCCGGCGATCGACGCGGTGCTCGCCACCGGCAGCGCCGTCGCCGAGGTCGCCCTCTGCTACACCGGCGACCTGCTCGACCCGGCCGAAGACCTCTACACGCTCGACTACTACCTGAAGCTCGCCGAGAAGATGGTCGCCCGCGGAGCCCACATCCTGGCGATCAAGGACATGGCGGGCCTGCTCCGTGCCGGTGCCGCCGAGAAGCTCGTGACCGCGCTGCGTGCGAACTTCGACCTGCCCGTGCACGTGCACACGCACGACACGGCGGGCGGCCAGTTGGCGACGCTCCTCGCCGCGAGCCGGGCGGGGGCGGATGCCGTCGACGCCGCGTCCGCGCCGATGGCGGGCACCACGAGCCAGCCGAGTCTCTCGGCGCTCGTGGCCGCGACCGTGCACACCGACCGGGACACGGGGATCTCGCTCTCCGCCGTCGAAGACCTCGAACCGTACTGGGAGGCCGTGCGCCGCGCCTACAAGCCGTTCGAGTCCGGACTTCCGGGCCCGACGGGGCGCGTCTACAAGCACGAGATCCCGGGGGGCCAACTCTCGAACCTGCGCCAGCAGGCGATCGCGCTCGGCCTCGGCGACCAGTTCGAGAAGGTGGAGGATGCCTACGCGGCGGCCAACCGCATCCTCGGGCGTCCGCCGAAGGTGACGCCCTCGTCGAAGGTGGTCGGCGACCTCGCCCTCGCCCTCGTCGCGGCCGACGCCGACCCGGCCGACTTCGAGCAGAATCCGGCCAAGTACGACATCCCGGACTCGGTCGTCGGCTTCATGGCGGGCGAACTCGGCGACCTTCCCGGCGGCTGGCCCGAGCCCTTCCGCTCCAAGGTTCTCGAGGGGCGTGACATCAAGATCGGCACGACCCCGATCACTCCCGAGGACCAGGCCGCCCTCGACGGCGACGCCGCCGGTCGCCGCTCGGCGCTCAACCGGCTGCTCTTCGCGGCTCCGACCGCGGCCTTCGAACAGGTGCGCGAGCAGTACGGCGACCTCTCCGGTGTTCCGACCCTCGACTACCTCTACGGGCTGCGCACCGGGGTCGAGCACGCGGTCTCGCTCGGGCCGGGCGTCGACCTCCTGCTCAGCCTCGAGGCGATCGGCGAGCCCGACGAACAGGGCATGCGGAGCGTCATGACGACGATCAACGGTCAGCTGCGTCCGATCCTCGTGCGCGACCGGTCCATCAAGGTCGAAGTGAGCACGGTGGAGAAGGCCGACGCGTCCGTGCCCGGCCAGATCGCCGCCCCGTTCTCGGGCGTCGTGACCCTCAAGGTCGCCGACGGCGACACCGTGACGGTCGGCCAGCCGATCGCGTCGATCGAGGCGATGAAGATGGAAGCGGCGATCACGAGCCCCGTCGCGGGCACCGTGAAACGCCTCGCGATCCGCGCGACACAGCAGGTGGAGGCGGGAGACCTCCTGATCGTGGTCGAATAGAAGGATGCGCAAAGACCAGAACGACGATCTCGCAACGGCGCTGCCGTCGAGTCTGACGGTCGACCTCCACCTGCCGGAGCCCGTGCACGAGGCGCCGGAGGACGAGGCGATGGTCGCCCTCGACCGCATCGCCGCCCATCCCGCGGTCGGTCCGACGGCTCCGACGATGTCGATCGAGATCGTCACGTCCGCCGTGCCGACGAACGCCGAGCCCGCCGACGAGACCGAGACCCCGGTCGAGATCGTGCCGCTGCCCGAGCATCCGGAGCCCCCGGCGGCGGCGGAGGTCGTCCCGAAGAAGGCGGCCAAGCCGCTCAAGCCGGGTCGTAAGCCGCGTCCCGAGGGGTCGTGGCCGACGTTCGTCTACGGCGCGACCCTGCATCTCGTCAACCTCGGCGACTCCCGAACCGTGCGGGCCCGCAAGGCGCTCGATGCGCGCATCGCGCAGCCGTTCGGCGACGGCCCGCGGTTCGTCCCCGTCCTCAGCCGCAAGGGCGGCGTCGGCAAGACCACGATCACGACGCTGCTCGGGATGGCGCTGGCCGATGTGCGCGCGGACCGCGTGCTGGCGATCGACGCCAACCCCGATCGCGGCACCCTCGCCGACCGCGTCACGAAGCAGACCCGCTCGACGGTGCGCGATGTCGTGCTGCACGCGCCCGACCTCGGCGGATTCGACGAACTGTCGAGCCACCTCTCCCGTGACATCACCGGTCTCGACGTCGCCGCCTCGGACTCCGACCCGCTGCTCGCCGAAGCCTTCGACGAGGACGGCTACAACGTCGTCGCCGACGTCGTCGCGCCGCACTACGGCGTCGTCGTCACCGACAGCGGCACGGGCGTGGTCCACTCCGTCATGCGCGCCACCCTCCAGCGGGCGGATGCCGTGGTGGTCGTCTCCGGCGGGAGCATCGACGAGGCACGTCTCGCGTCGGAGACCCTCACCTGGCTGGAGGCGAACAACTACGGAGCGCTCGTCGCGAACGCCGTCGTCGCCCTCAACGCATCGACGCAGGGCACCGACCTCGACAAACTCCACGACATCGAGGAGCACTTCCGCTCGCGCGTGCGTGCGGTCGTCCGCATCCCGTACGACCCTGAACTCGCCGCCGGCTCGATCGTGCGCTTCGAGGCGCTGCGGCCGTTCACCCGCGCCTCGGCGCGCGAGCTCGCCGCGGTCGTCGTCGACGGGCTGGGCGACCGCGCGTGACCGAACGCCAGATCCGCCTCTTCGGCGACCCCGTACTCCGCTCGCCCACGGATCCGATCGTGGTCACCCCGGGGGATCCTCGACTCGCCGCCCTCGCGGAGGACCTCGTCGACACGGTCACCCCGCCCGGACGGGCCGGCGTCGCCGCCAACCAGATCGGGGTCGGTCTCCGCGGCTTCAGCTACAACATCGACGGCGAGATCGGCTACGTGCTCAACCCGGTGCTCGAAGTGGCGGGCGATCCCGAACTCGTCGACGAGGGCTGCCTGTCGGTGCCCGGGTTCTTCTTCCCGCGGCTGCGGCACCCGTGGGCGCGCGTCACCGGCGTCGACGCCGACGGCGAACCGGTCGAGGTCTCCGGTGAGGGGCTCATGGCGCAAGCGCTCCAGCACGAGTGCGACCACCTGGACGGCAAGCTCTACATCGAAGGTCTCGAGCCCGAGGTGAAGCGAGAAGCCATGCGGGCGATCCGCCAGGCGCCCTGGTTCCAGCAGCCGTAGGGATGCGAAGAGCCGCCGCCCCGGAGGACGACGGCTCTTCGAGACGTCGGGTCTAGTGCACCAGGCTCTCGCCCTTGGTGGCGGGCTGCTCGTACATCGCCTCCACCTGGGTGGCGAAGTCCTTCATGATCGGCCCGCGCTTGATCGACATCTTCGGCGTGAGGTGACCCGACCCCTCCGTGAACTCGGTGCTGAGGATCGTGAACTTGCGGATCGACTCCGCGCGCGAAACCTTGGAGTTGGCGGCATCCACCGCCTTCTGCACCTCGGCGATGACCTTCGGGTTCACGGCCGCGTCGGCGAGCGACATGTCGGCGGCCTCGCCGTTGCTGTTGAGCCACGGCGGGAGCATCTCGGAGTCGAGCGTGACGAGGGCCGAGATGAACGGCTTCTGCTCGCCGACGACGACGACCTGCCCGATGATCGGGTTGGCCCGGATCGGGTCCTCGAGCTGGGCCGGGGACACGTTCTTGCCGGCGGCGGTGACGATGATCTCCTTCTTGCGACCGGTGATCGACAGGTAGCCGTCCTCATCCAGTTCGCCGAGGTCGCCCGTCTTGAACCACTCGCCGTCGAAGGTCTCCTTCGTGGCCTTCTCGTTCTTCCAGTAGCCGTCGAACACGGCGATGCCCTTCACGAGCACCTCGCCGTCGTCGGCGATCTTGATGCCGTTGCCGGGGAGCGCGGGGCCGACCTTGCCGATCTTGAACTTCTCCGTGCGGTTGACCGTGGCCGGCGCCGACGTCTCGGTGAGCCCGTAGCCTTCGAGGATCTTCACGTCGAGGCTGCGGAAGAAGTGACCCAGACGCGCGCCGAGCGGGGCACCGCCCGAAACGGCGAACTTCACGTTGCCGCCCATGACGGCCTTGAGCTTGCTGTAGACGAGGCGGTCGAACAGCGCGAACTTGATCTTCAAGCCGAGCGGCACCTTGCCGGCGTCGAGAGCCTTCGAGTGCTCGATCGCGGTGTCCACCGCCTTCGCGAAGATGTTGCCCTTGCCCCCGGCGACGGCCTTCTGCTCGGCCGAGTTGTAGACCTTCTCGAAGACGCGGGGGACCGCGAGGAGGAAGGTCGGCTTGAACGAGCCGAGCGACTCGACGAGCTTCTTCGTGTCGGCCTGGTGTCCGACCTTGACTCCCGCATGGATCGACAGCATCGAGATGAAGCGCGCGAACACGTGGGCGGTGGTGATGAACAGGAGCGTGGATGCGCCCGGCGTCTGCACGACCTCCGACATGGCGACCGCGGCGTTGCGGCTCAGGTCGACGAAGTTGGAGTGGGTGAGGATGCAGCCCTTCGGGGTGCCGGTCGAGCCCGACGTGTAGATCAGGGTCGCCATGTCCTTGGCTTTGGCGGTGGTGCGGCGCTTCTCGAGGTCGGCATCGCTCACCCCGGTCCCGGAGGCGGCGAGCTTCTCGAGGTCGCCCAGGTGCATCTGCCACACCTTCTCGACATCCGGAGCATCGCCGCGGATCTCGTCGAACCGGGTGAAGTGCTCGGCAGTCTCCACGATGATGCCGGTGGCACCCGAGTCGGTGAGGATGTACTGCACCTGCGACGGCGACGAGGTCTCGTAGATGGGGACGACGATGGCCCCGGCGTACGCGATCGCGAAGTCGACGAGCGTCCACTCGTAGCGGACCTTGCACATGAAGCCGATCTTGTCGCCGGGCTTCACTCCCGCGGCGATGAACCCCTTCGCCAGCGCCACGACCTGCTGCTTGAACTCGGCCGCCGTGACGTCCGACCAGCCGCCGTCGGCGGTGGGCAGCGCGAACAGCGCGTTGTTCGGGGTCTCGGCCACCCGCTCCTCGAGCAGGTACGTGATGTTCGCGTCCGGGTCGGGCTGGACGACGAGCGGGGTGAAGTTCTCTTTCACGGCGACTCCTTTGGGCCGGGGAAATGGTTCCTGCGAGCTTACCTGGGGGAATTCGGAGTTCTCACGGAATTAGGCTGGCTCGGTGCACGCCATCGGAATCGACATCGGAGGCACGAAGGTCGCCGGGGCCCTCGTCAACGAGGCGGGAGGCATCCTGCGTCTCGAGCGGCGCCCGACGCCCGCAGGCGATCCCGCGGCGATCGTCGACGTCGTCGTGGAGCTCGTCCGCGAGCTCGGCGACGGCCAGCAGATCGTGGCCGCCGGGGTCGCCGCCGCCGGCTTCATCGACGCGAGTCAGTCGATCGTGTACTACGCGCCCAACATCAACTGGCGCAGCGAGCCCTTCCGCGACCGCCTCTCCGCGCGCCTGCCGGGTCTCGACATCACGATCGACAACGACGCCAACGCCGCCGGCTGGGCCGAGTATCGGTTCGGCGCGGGGCGCGGCACGACCGACATGACGATGCTCACGATCGGCACCGGGGTGGGCGGGGCGATCGTGACCGACGGGCGACTGCTGCGCGGCGGGTTCGGCGCCGCCGGCGAGATCGGGCACCTGCGGGTGGTCCCGGGCGGTCACCCGTGCGGCTGCGGCCAGAAGGGCTGCATCGAGCAATACGGCTCCGGCCGGGCGCTGCTGCGGTTCTCCAACGAGATCGCGGATGCCGGCGGCATCGGGCAGGCGCTCGGGCAGGCGCGCGAGGCGAACGGCGGGGTGCTCGACGGGACGATCATCGCGCGCCTCATCCAGGACGGGGATGTCGGCGCACTCGCCGCCCTCCGGGAACTCGGCGAGTGGCTCGGCCAGGCGTGCGCGTCGATCGGCGCCGTGCTGGACCCGCAGGTGTTCGTCTTCGGCGGGGGAGTGGCGATCGCCGGCGATCTGCTCCTCGAGCCGATCCGCGAGTCGTTCCTCGCGCACCTCCCGGCGCGCGGGTTCCACCCGGAGCCGGAGTTCCGGGTCGCCGAACTGGTCAACGACGCGGGCGTGGTCGGCGCCGCCGACCTGGCGCGCATCCACGCCGCCACCCGGGAATAGGCTGGCTCTCGGTGCCTCCTCTCTACTGGTTGATCAAGTTCGTGCTGCTCGGACCTTTCGTGCACACGGTCTATCGGCCGTGGATCGTCGGCGACGAGAACATCCCGGAGTCCGGACCGGTGATCTTCGCCAGCAACCACCTCTCGTTCGTCGACTCGATCTTCTTGCCCCTGCTGGTCGACCGGCACATCGTGTTCCTCGCCAAGAGCGAGTACTTCACCGGCACGGGCGTGAAGGGCTGGTTCAGCCGATTCTTCTTCTCCGGGGTGGGCCAGGTGCCGATCGACCGGTCAGGGGGCAAGGCGTCGGAGGCGGCGCTCGACGCAGGCCTCGGAGTGCTCGCCCAGGGCCGACAGCTCGGGATCTACCCCGAGGGCACGCGGAGTCCCGACGGTCGCCTGTACCGCGGCCGCACCGGCATCGCGCGGATGCTGCTCGAATCGGGGGCGACGGTCCTCCCGATCGCGATGATCGACACCGACAAGGTGCTGCCGACCGGCACGAAGTTCCCGAAGCTGCGCAAGGTCGGCGTCGTCATCGGGGAGCCGATGGACTTCTCGCGGTTCGACGGGATGGAGGGCGACCGGTTCGTGCTGCGCTCGATCACCGACGAGATCATGCACGAGCTGTCGAAACTGAGCGGTCAGGAGTACGTCGACGTCTACGCGAGTTCGGTGAAGAACCGCTCAGCGGGAGCCGCGCGGCGCTGACCCCGAGTGACGGATAGGCTGGACGGCTGGTGCGATCGCACCGTCACCTCACAGCAGAGAGTCCTTCCGTGGTAGACCCGACAGAGACCATCGTCCCGGCTGATCCGAGCGTGATCGAGGGTCTCGACTATTGGCGCACGCTGCCGATCAAGCAGCAGCCGGAGTGGTCGGACTCCGCCGCCGTGACCGCGGCCTCGGCCGAGATCGCCGCCTTCCCGCCCCTCGTCTTCGCCGGTGAGGTCGACATCCTTCGGGATCGACTCGCGCGCGCTGCCCGCGGCGACTCCTTCCTGCTGCAGGGCGGGGATTGCGCCGAGACGTTCGCCGGGGCGACGGCCGACCAGATCCGCAACCGGGTGAAGACGCTGCTGCAGATGGCGGTCGTGCTCACCTACGGCGCGTCGATGCCGGTCGTCAAGATGGGTCGCATGGCGGGCCAGTTCGCCAAGCCGCGATCGAGCGACACCGAGACCCGCGGCGACGTCACCCTTCCGGCCTACCGCGGCGACATCGTCAACGGCTACGACTTCACGCCCGAGTCGCGCGCCGCCGACCCCCGCCGCCTCGTGCAGGGCTACCACACGGCCGCCTCGACGCTCAACCTCATCCGCGCCTTCACGCAGGGCGGGTTCGCCGATCTGCGCCAGGTGCACTCCTGGAACAAGGGCTTCGCCACGAACCCGGCCAACCAGCGGTACGAGGGTCTCGCCAAGGAGATCGACCGCGCCGTCAAGTTCATGGAAGCTGCCGGTGCCGACTTCGATGAGTTGCGTCGCGTCGAGTTCTACACCTCGCACGAGGGCCTGCTCATGGACTACGAGCGGCCGATGACCCGCATCGACTCGCGCAACGGCACCCCGGTCAACACGAGCGCGCACTTCCTCTGGATCGGCGAACGCACGCGCGATCTCGACGGCGCGCACGTCGACTACTTCTCGCGCATCCGCAACCCCATCGGCGTGAAGCTCGGCCCGAGCACGAGTGCCGACGACATGGAGCGCCTGATCGACAAGCTCGACCCCGATCGCGAGCCGGGCCGGCTCACCTTCATCACGCGCATGGGTGCAGGCAAGGTGCGCGACGCGCTCCCGCCGCTGCTCGAGGCGATCCAGCGCATGGATGCCACCCCGCTGTGGGTGACCGACCCGATGCACGGCAACGGGCTCACGACGCCCACCGGCTACAAGACGCGCCGGTTCGACGACGTGGTCGACGAGGTGCGCGGCTTCTTCGAGGCGCATCGGGACGCGGGGACCTTCCCCGGAGGCATCCACATCGAGCTCACCGGTGACGACGTCACCGAGTGCCTCGGCGGCTCGGAGCAGATCGACGAGGCGACGCTCGCGACGAAGTACGAATCGCTGTGCGACCCGCGGCTCAACCACATGCAGTCGCTGGAGCTCGCGTTCCTCGTCGCCGAGGAGCTCGCCGCCCGGTGAGCCCTCGGCGAGCCGGTGAGACCTCGGCGAGAGAGCGGCGCAGTGCCGAGGAGCTCGCCGCGCGCTAGCTAGCCGGCGGTGAGTCGCACGGTGACGATGTCGCCGCGCTTCGCCATCACTCCGGGCTCGGGGTTGGAGCGCGACACTCTCGAACTGTTGGGGAACGCCTCCGCGAGCTCTTCGTCGATCTGCCGGTCGAAGGCGTACCGCAGGCCGGCGGCGTCGAGCGCGGCGCGCGCGTCCGTCCAAGACATCCCGACGATCGCCGGGACGGCCACGGGCTCAGGGCCGTTGGAGATGTTGAGGCCGACGTCGTCGCCGGGGCGCAGCGGGGTGCCCGGGTCGACGATCCCGATCACCGCGTCGAGCGGGATGTCGTCGTCGTAGCTGCGCTGGGCGAGCCCGTCCGCGACGGTCAGCCCGACGGTCGAGAGGGCGGCGCGCGCCTCGTCGACCGACTTCCCGACGAGGTCGGGAACCGGGCCGGCCGACACGACGAGCGTGATCGGCTGCAGCTCGCCGTACTCGGTCGCCTCGAGAAGGCTCGCATCGGCCGCGTCGAGAGCGTCGATGAGCATCCCTGCGGCCACGTCGGGGTGGAACCGGGTGTCGGTCTGCTCGAGCGTCCAGTGCTCGTTCACCACCGCCTCGGCCTCCGCCTGGGTCATCCCCTGGTCGAGGTTGATCGGCAGGAGCTGCGGTCCGGCGGAGAGGAGGAGGGTCACGGTCGCGCCCGGCTCGACCGCGGTCCCCAGCTCCGGATCGGTCTCGGCGACCGCGCCGATCTCGATCGTCGGCGACGGGATGGAGCCGTTCTGCTCGGAGACGGTGAGTCCGAGGTCGGCGAGGACCGCGCGGGCGTTCTCCTCCGTCTGTCCGGCGAGATTCGTCGGAATGGTCACCCGGGCGCCGGGGCCGAAAACGAACCACCAGCCGACGCCGGAGCCGAGGAGCAGGAGCACCCCGAGCACGGCGACGATCGGGATCCAGCGCCGGGTGCGCGCGGCGCGCGGGCGCGGCTCGGCGACCGCGAGCTCCGTACCGGGGCCGCGTCGGGAACCGAGCACCTGGGTGGCCGCGTCGCTGAGCGGCCGGTCCGGGGCCAGAAGGCCGGTCGGCGCCGTCTGACGCGGGGCGGGAGCCGCGGGCAGCACCTGCGTGCGACGCGGGCCGCCGAGGTCGTCCGCTGGGAGGTCGAGCAGCGCCTCGGTGCCGCGCACCTCCTCGAGCAGGGCGCGCGCGTCCGCGGGCCGGTCGTCGGGGTTCTTGGCGGTCGCCCAGAGCACCAGTTCGTCGAGCTCGCGCGGCACTTTCGGATTCTTCGAACTCGGCGCAGGGAGGGCTTCGTTCGCGTGCCGGTAGGCGATCTGCATCGGCTGTTCGCCCGTGAACGGCTGCTCGCCGGTCAGCATCTCGTACATCATGATGCCGACGGCGTAGATGTCGCTGCGCGTGTCCGCGACCCCGCGTGTGACGAGTTCGGGGGAGAGATAGGCGATCGTGCCGAGCAGGGCCGCCCCCGTGGCCGTGTTCGCCGAGGTCGCGCGCGCGAGCCCGAAGTCGCCGATCTTGATGCGCCCGTCGTCGGCGAGCAGGACGTTCTCGGGCTTGAGGTCGCGATGCAGGATGCCGGCTTTGTGCGCGGCCCCGAGGCCGGCGAGCACGGCTTCGGTGATGTCGATCATCTGCTGCGGCGTCAGCGACCCGTACTCCTCGAGCAGTTCGCGCAAGGTGATGCCCGGCAGGTACTCCATGACGAGGTAGGCCGACTCGTGGTCCTGGCCCTGGTCGAAGACGTTGACGACGTTGGGGTGCGCGAGCCGAGCGGCGCTGCGCGCCTCCTGGATGAAGCGCTGCTTGAACTGGCTGTCGTCGGCCAGGTGGCCGTGCATGACCTTGACCGCGACGCGCCGCTCCAGGCGGAGGTCGGTGGCGAGGTAGACCGTCGCCATGCCGCCCCGGGCGATGCGGGAGCGCACCTGATACCGGCCGTCGATCAGCCGGCCGATCATCGGATCGGTGGTGCCTACACTCACCCTGGGATTCTAGGTTCGCTCCCTGGCAGAGCCTGGGAGGACACCCCCACCCGGCGCAGACCTAGGCGAGAGCCGAGAACCAGGATCGCGCGCTCGTCTCCCATTTGGCGTAGGCGTTCGGGTAGGCCGAGATCTGCACCTTCTGCGCCGCGACGGTGAGCGCCATCGACTGCCAGCCCGAGATGTCGAGGAGCCCGCGGGTGTACCCGCTGCGCCCTTGGTAGAAGAGGAACGCGGAATGGTAGGGGTTCATGATCTCGTCGATCGTCCCCCAGCCGGTGCTCGTGCGCTGCTGGAAGAGGCCGACCGAGTCGCGGTCGCCGTAGTCGATGTTCCGCAAGCTGGACTCCTGCATCGCCGTCGCGAGGGCGATGATGATGCCGTAGTCGGGCACGCCCTGCTCGCGCCCGACCTGGATGATGATGCGCGCGTTGCCCTCCTGCTCGGCGGTGAGCTCGGTGACTCCGCTGCTCGTACCGCCGCTTCCGGTGCCCCCGGACGAGGCGCCGCCGGCAGCCGGGATGACGAGGGTGCGCCCGGGGTAGATGATGCTCGAGCCCGACAGTCCGTTGGCGTCGAGCACGGCCTGCGTGCTGACCCCGAAGCGGGCCGCGATCGAGGACACGGTGTCGCCCGACTGGATCGTGTAGGTCGACGTGACGGGCGCGGGCGTGCTCTCGGCCGTCGGCGTGGTCGCGGAGACCAGCTCGATCGACGGCGCCGGGGCCGCCGCCGCAGGGATCGCGATCGTCTGGCCCGGGTAGATGATGCTCGACCAGCTCAGCCCGTTGGCGCTCAGGATGGATTCGACCGGGACGCCGAACTTCGCGGCGATGCGGGAGACCGTGTCGCCCGTGGCGATCGTGTAGCGACCGCCCTCCTGGGCTGTCGCGACGGGGGCGGCGGATGCACCGGCCGCCAGTTTCAAGACCTGCCCGGGGAAGATGAGCGACTTCCAGCCGAGCCCGTTGACGGCCAGGACGGATGCCGTGGAGACACCGTGGCGGCCGGCGATCGCCGCGACGGTATCGCCGGCCTGCACGGTGTAGGTGCCGACGGCGGAGGCGCCGCCCCCCGCGGTGCGCGCGGCGGCTGCGGCGATGAGGGCGCGTGTGGTCGAGCCGCTGTCGGATTTGGCTTTCGCAGGCTTCTTCGGGGCCGCCTGGACCGGTTCGACCGGTCCGGTGAGGTTGAGACCGACGGTCATCGCACTCGCCAGGACGAAGGGGAGGGTCTTGCGGAATCCGTCCCCCAGTCGCGACCGGCGGCTCTCGATCCGATGGCGCGCTTCAGCCCGGCTTCTGGTCAACCCGGGGAAGGGTGACGAGGGCCCCCCGGCCCCGTCGACTGCGTGGTTCATCTCTCGCCTCAATCTCCCCACCCCCACGGGGATTCGTGTCGGCACTCCCCGTAACCGTGACATGGATGTCTACCCCTGTCAACCACAGTGAAGGGAGTTGAAGTAGTTTACAAGTTAGAAACATTCGACCGTGGCACGCTAGAGGGGTGACCGCTCCCGCCGCCCCGCGGACCTGGCTGACCGTCCCCGAACTCGTCGAGATCCTCGGCGTCCCGCAGGGTCGCGTACGCCGTCTGATCGAGGACTACTCCCTGCTCGCCGCCCGGGTCGACGGCGTGCTCAAGGTGCCCGCCGTCTTCGTCAAGGACGGCGAGCCGCTCAGCGAACTCCGTGGCACGGTGATCGTTCTGCACGACGCCGGTTTCACCGACGACGAGGCGATGCGCTGGCTGCTCGAGGAGGACGACGTCCTCGGCGCGGCTCCGATCGACGCGCTTCTCGCGGGGCGCAAGGCCGAAGTCCGTCGGGTCGCGCAAGCACTCGGCTTCTGACGCGGCGGGTCAGCGCCCTAGCTGGTGCGCCGCGTGACGGCGTCGGCGAGCGCCGTGAGCTCGTCGCGTGCGCTGCGCGCCAGCGGCGCATCGGCGAGCGCGGCCCGCGCCTGCTCGAGCTGATGGGCGATGACCCGTTCGACGTGCTCGACCGCCCCGCTGTCGCGGACGGCGGTCTGCAGCATGGCGATCTGATCCGCGTCGAGGCTGCGATCGCCGAGTAGTTCGTCGAAGACGCGGGCGGCGGATGAGGGCAGCTTCTGCCGCGCGAGCGTCACGAGCACGGTGCGCTTGCCTTCGCGGAGGTCGTCACCGGCCGGCTTGCCGGTGACGGCGGGATCCCCGAACACGCCGAGGAGGTCGTCGCGAAGCTGGAAGGCGATGCCGAGCGGCAGGCCGAAGTCGCGCAGGGCCGCGATCTGGGCGAGCGAGCCGTCGGCGAGCGAGGCGCCGATCGCGAGCGGGGCTTCGACGCTGTACTTCGCCGACTTGTAGACGATGACCCGCTGGGCGCGGGAGAGATGCTCGTCCTCGGGGAGGGCGCGCCAGGCCATCTCCTCGAAGATGTCGAGGTACTGACCGGCCGTCACCTCGGTGCGCATCCGTCCGAACTCGGTGCGCGCCGCCCGTCCGGCACCGGGAGTGCCGGCGAGGGCGACCCCGGCATCCACCAGTTCGTCGCTCCAGCCGAGGAGGAGGTCGCCCAGCAGCAGCGCGGACGAGAGCCCGTAGGCGTCCGGGGAGCCGTCCCACCCGCGTTCGCCGTGCAGGATGGCGAACGCGCGGTGCACACTCGGCTGCCCGCGACGCAGGTCGGAGTTGTCCATGATGTCGTCGTGCACGAGGGCGGCGGCGTGGAACGCCTCGAGTCCCGCGGCGATCGAGACGACGGCGGCGAGGTCGGCGTGGTCGTCGGGGTCGTCGTCGAGGGGGTCGAAGTCGGTGGCGTGCGCGCTCACCGCGCGCCAGCCCCAGTAGCAGAACAGGGCGCGGAAGCGCTTGCCGCCCGCGAGCAGCCGACGTGCGCAGTCGTCCACGACGTCGAGGTCGGGGGAGATCGCGCGCAGTTCCGCCCCGCGTTCGGCGAGGAAGCCGTCGAGCCGGAATTGCACGAGGTCCACTAACCGCGGACTCTCAGGCACGCGCCTACCTTATCGGCGTAGGAGCGGCCTACACTGGATATCTCGCTGTCCAAGGAGCCCATATGCCACTTTCCGAGCAGGAGCAACGTCTCCTCGACGAGATGGAGCGCAGTCTCTACCACCACGACGCCGACGACGTCGCGAAGGTGGGGACCCGCGGACGCGCCAGCTACACGGCGATCGCCCTCGGGATCATCGCCGGGGTCATCGGCCTCGTCCTCCTCATCGTCGGCGTGGTCGTGCGTCAGCCGCTCGTCGGGGTCGCCGGCTTCGCGGTGATGTTCGTCGGCGCGCTCCTGGCCTTCGCCCCGCCGCGCCGCCTCACGGTTCCGCGTGACGCCCGAGACGCGGCTCCGCGTCGCCAGAGTTTCATGGACACCCTCGGCGAGCGCTTCGAGCAGCGCCGCGACGGCGAGGACTGACCCGCCCCACTTCCTTCGAAAAGGACCGACCTTCGGGTCGGTCCTTTTTTTGTGCGCCCGGGGAGCTCGGCGGTGCGGCCCGGGGGAGCCCGGTGGCCCCCGAGGGAGTCAAAGTGGGGGAAAATGGTTGTCTGGGGAGGAAAGTGGAGTAAAGTGGAGATACCTCAGACGTCTGGCCGGAGAAATGGGGAGGTGCCGCATGTTGCTCGGCACCTTCGCGCCCAAACTCGATGAGAAGGGCCGCGTGATCCTCCCGGCGAAGTTCTGGGACGAGTTCTCCGGCGGCCTCGTCATGACCCGCGGGGTCGACCGCTGCGTCTTCGTGTACTCCGAACGGGAGTTCGAGAAGGTGCACGAGCGGATGTCGACCGCCCCGGTCACGACCAAGGAGGGGCGCGACTACATCCGCCTCTTCCTCTCGGGCGCCACGCAGGAGATCCCCGACAAGCAGCGGCGCGTCACGGTGCCGCCGATGCTCCGCGACTACGCGGGCCTCGACCGCGAACTCACGATGATCGGCGCCGGAACCCGTGCCGAGATCTGGGACACCGCCGCCTGGGACGAGTTCTACGCCGCGACCGAATCCGGGTACGCCGCCGCCGACGGGGAGGTGATCGCGGGCCTCTTCTGAATCCCCGGATGCGACCCTCAGCCGCGCACCCTGCCTCCACTTCCCCGGAGTCAGGTCGCAGCGGATGGGGATCGGATCCCGGGAGCCGGCCCCTCGCTCATGACCAACCCCGCGAACCCCACCCGCCCCGCGACCGCGGACGACGACGCGCTACACACCCCGGTGATGCTCGAGCGCTGCCTCGACCTGCTCGCGCCGGCGCTCGAGCGACCCGGAGCCGTTCTGGTCGACGGCACCCTCGGCCTCGGCGGCCACGCGGAGGCGTTCCTGCGCCGATTCCCTGAACTCACCCTGGTCGGGATCGACCGGGATCCGGAGGCGCTGCGCCTGGCGGGGGAGCGGCTGCGGCCGTTCGCCGAGCGCACGCACCTCGTGCACGCGGTGTCGGATGCGCTCCCGACCGTGCTCGCGGATCTCGGCATCTCGCGCGTCGCCGGCATCCTGTACGACCTCGGAGTGTCGTCGATGCAACTCGACCGCGTCGACCGGGGTTTCTCGTACGCGCGGGATGCCGCGCTCGACATGCGGATGGACGCGACGTCGGCGCTCACCGCCGCGCGCATCATCGCCGAGTACGACGAGGGGTCGCTGCGGCGCATCTTCTTCGAGTACGGCGAGGAGAAGCTCGCCCCGCGCTACGCGCGCAAGATCGTTCAGGCCCGCACGATCGCCCCGATCGAGACCTCGGCCCAGCTCGTCGATCTGCTCCAGGCGGCCACCCCGGCCGCGGTCAAGAACGCCGGACACCCCGCGAAGCGCGTCTTCCAGGCACTCCGGATCGAGGTGAACGCCGAACTGGATGTCCTCGCCCGGACGATCCCCGCCGCTCTCGACGCGTTGGAGGTCGGCGGTCGCATCGTGGTGCTCGCCTACCAGTCCCTCGAGGACCGCATCGTCAAACGGGAGTTCGCCGCCCGGTCGGCGTCGACGGCCCCGCGCGGCCTGCCCGTCGAACTGCCCGAGCACGCCCCCGAGTTCAAGCTGCTCGTGCGGGGCGCCGAGCTCGCCGGCGACGCCGAGAAGGCGCGCAATCCGCGCGCCACCCCCGTGAGGCTCCGCGCCGTCGAACGTCTCCGGGAGGTCGCCGCATGAGCGCTCTTCCGCTGTCGTCCCCGCGCCCGTCACGGTCGACGGCCCCGCGTCGGCACCTCGAGGTCGCACCGGCTCGTGCGGCGCGTCGGGCACGCCCGCGCGTCCTCCCGGCGATCGTCACGATCGCCGGGATCGGCGTGATCCTTCTGGCGCAGTTGCTGCTCAGCATCGTGCTCGCCGACGGCGCGTACACGATCTCGGGTCTCCAAGCGGAGCAGCGCGACCTCCAGCGGCAGGAGCAGGCCCTCACCGAGGACCTCGAAGTGCTGGCATCGACGCAGAACCTCACGGCGAACGCCGAGCACCTCGGCATGGTGGCCAGCGGCAACCCGATCTTCCTCGACCTGAACTCGGGGACGGTCTCGGGGGACGCCACCCCGGCGGGCGGAAGCCTGGTCGGATCGTCGGGCAACCAGATCGGCAACTCCCTCCTGACCGGGGCGACCCTCGTCGACCCGACTCCGACGTCGAACGCCGACGCGTCCGCACCGGCTGAGGGTTCGCCCGCCACCGGCGGGTCTCCCGCGCAGAGCCCCTCGTCGCCTGGGACGATCCCCTCGCCCACCACCCGCTGACCTCAAGGATCCCGATGACGCACTCACGGCTCACCGCGAGACGACTCGCCGTGACCTTGTTCGCGGTGCTCGCCGTCGTCGGCATCTTCGTCGTGAAGCTCGTCGACATCCAGGTCGTCCGGGCCGCCGAGCTGACCGCCGCGGCGGAGGCCCGACGGTCGAGCGAGGTCACCGTGTGGGGGGCCAGGGGTGAGATCGTCGACGCCAACGGCACCGTCCTCGCCGACAGCGTCGACCGCTTCGACATCACGGCGTCGCCGAAGAACGTCTCCGACACCGGGACGACGGAGATCACGCTCGACGGCGAACGCGTCAGGGTTCCGACGACGGAGGCGATCGCCGAGGTCGCCGAGATCACCGGCGCCGCCTCCGCCGACCTTTACGCCGCACTCACCGCCGACCCCGGGTCGGACTTCACCTACCTCGTGAAGGGCGTCACGCTCGAGACGTTCACCGCCGTGTTCGACCTGAACATCGGCTGGGTCTATTCCGAGCTCCGACCCTCCCGCACCTACCCGCGCGGCGCGATCGCCGGCAACCTCGTCGGGTTCCTCGGCACCGACGGTCCGCTCGCCGGCACCGAGTACCAGTGGGACGAGTGCCTCGCGCCGACCGAAGGCACGTCCCGCTACGAGCGCAGCGCCGACGGCGTGCGCCTTCCCGGCAGCCTCGTCGTCGAGCAGGAGGCTGTCGATGGCGGGACGGTGCACCTGACGATCGACTCCGACCTCCAGTGGTTCGCTCAGCAGCAGCTCGCCCAGCAGGGCACGGCGGTCGGCGCCGACTGGGGCACGGCGATGGTCGTGCGCGTCGACACCGGCGAGATCGTCGTCGCCGCCGACTGGCCCTCGATCGACCCGAACGACCTCGATTCGGTCGGTGCCGAGGACTCCGGGGCGCGCATCTTCACCGCTCCGTTCGAGCCGGGCTCGATCATGAAGCCCGTGGCATTCGCGGCACTGCTCGACCGGGGGCTCATCACCCCGAACACCCCGCTCACGATCCCCAACAGCTACACCCCGCCCGGAAGCACCGAGAACATCACCGACTCGTTCTCCGCCGGTAACGCCCGGTGGACCGCGACCGGTGTGCTCATGAACTCGTCGAACATCGGCACGGTCATGCTGAGCGAGAAGCTCACCCCCGAGCAGAAGTACGACTACTTCCGTGCCTTCGGGTTCGGCGAACCCACCGCAGCCGGCTTCCTCGGCGAGGACGGCGGCACCGTGAAGGAGCCGTCGGAGACCACGTACGACACCGCGACCCTCGCGACCCAGATGTTCGGCCAGGGCATCACCGCGACGAGTGCGCAGATGGCGAGCCTCTACCAGACCCTCGGCAATGGCGGCGTCCAGCTGCCGCTCACCCTCGTCGCGGGCTGCGAGGCCCCCGATGGCACGTGGACCGACGTCGCCGTGCCGACCGGCGAGCGGGTCGTGAGCGAGTACGCGGCCGAAACGACGCTGCAGATGATGGAGACGGTCGCGAGTCAGGGGTCGCTGCGCAACGTCATCAGCATCCCCGGCTACCGCATCGCGGCGAAGACCGGCACCGGCGAGGTGGCGGAGAACGGCCAGTACGGGTCGGAGCGCATCGTCTCGCTGGCCACCGTGTTCCCCGCCGAGAACCCTCAGTACGCGCTTGTCGTGACTCTCGGGAAGCCCGATACGATGAAGTTCTCGGGCGCCGCCGCTCCCGTTGCGAACGCGATCATGGAGCAGGTCATCAAGACCTTCCGGATCACCCCCTCGACGGAGCCGGCCCCGAATCTCCCGCTCACCTGGTAGACGGGAGCCACGAGCAGAAGGAGTCGGGTGAGTTCTCGGATCCCCCCGGTCCTCCGTCCGGAGCATCCCTCGCCCCGCTCGCTCGCCGGCTTCGTTCAGGAGTTCGGCATCGAGCACCGCGGAAGCGTCGACGGCGTCGAGATCAGCGGCGTCACCCTGAGCACCGGCGACCTCCATCCCGGCGATCTGTTCGTCGGCGTCAAGGGGTTCAAGGGTCACGGAGCGACCTACGCCGCCCAGGCGCGTGAGGGCGGTGCGGTGGCGCTGCTCACCGACGTCGAAGGCGCGGACCTGGCGGCGGATGCCGGGCTGCCGATCCTCCTCGTCGAGGACCCCCGACTCGCGCTCGGCGAGATCGCCGCCTGGGTCTACCGCACTCGGGACGGCGCGCCGCTGCTGTTCGCAACGACGGGCACGAACGGCAAGACCTCCACCTCGTACCTGCTCGAAGCGGTGCTGCGTCAGCTGGGGCTCGTCACCGGTCTCTCGTCGACCGCCGAGCGGCACATCGGCGACCTCACGATCGTCAGCCGGCTGACGACCCCGGAGGCGAGCGAGATGCACGCGCTGCTCGCCCGGATGCGGGAGAGCGGGGTGCGCGCCGTCGCCGTCGAGGTGAGCGCCCAGGCGCTGACCCACCACCGGGTCGACGGTCTGGTCTTCGACGTCGCCGGGTTCACGAACCTCAGTCACGACCACCTCGACGACTACGCCGACATGGAGGAGTACTTCCGGGCGAAGCTGCCGCTGTTCCAGCCCGAGCTGGCCAAGCGCGCGGTCGTCTGCCTGGACACCCCCTACGGTGCTCGCGTCGTCGAGGAGGCGCGCATCCCGGTGACGACGATCGCGACCCTCGGCCACGCGAGCGCCGAGGATATCGAGTCGGCCGACTGGATCGTCGAGATCGTCGACGCCACCGCCGCCTACACCGAGTTCCGGCTGAGCGGCCCCGAGGGGCGCTCGCTCGTCACCCGCGAACCGCTGATCGGGTGGCACATGGCCGCCAACGCCGCACTCGGCATCGTCATGCTCGTCGAGGCGGGGTTCGAACTCGAGGCGATCGGCGCCGCCCTGGACGCCGACGGCGGCATCCGGGCGTACCTCCCGGGCCGGACCGAACGCGTATCGGGGGATCGGGGACCGAGCGTCTACGTCGACTTCGGGCACAGCCCCGATGCCTTCGAGAACACCCTCGCCGCCGTGCGGCAGTTCACGCCCGGGCGCACGATCATGGTGTTCGGCGCCGACGGCGACCGCGACGCCTCGAAGCGTCACGCGATGGCACGGGTCGCGGCGGAGGGCAGCGACATCCTCATCATCACCGACCACCACCCGCGGTTCGAGAATCCGCAGGCCATCCGCAGGACGCTCCTCGAGGGAGCGGCGCAGGCGGCCCATCAGCCCGAGATCCACGAGGTCAGCCCACCCGAGGCGGCGATCCTGAAAGCGGTCTCGCTCGCGCAGGAGGGCGATTCGATCCTCTGGGCCGGGCCGGGCCACCAGGACTACCGCGACATCGAAGGCGTGCGCACGCCGTACTCCGCCCGCGAACTCGCCCGTGCGGCCCTCCACGAGGCCGGCTGGTGATCGCGCTCACCCTGGCCGAGATCGCGGAGGCGCTCGGCGGACGACTCGTGCGGGGAACCGCCGCCGACGTCGTCTCCGGGAGCGTCGAGACCGACTCGCGGCTCGTCGCGGCCGGTTCCGTCTTCTTCGCGCTCCCGGGGGAGACGACCGACGGAGCGCTCTACGCCGCCGCCGCCGCCGACGCCGGGGCGGCGCTCGTCGTCGCCGAGCGGGACGTGGATGCCGGGGCCGCCGCTCTGATCGTCGTCGCCGACGGCGTCGCAGCCCTCGCCGCGCTCGCCCGGCTCGTCGTCGCCCGGGTGCGGGCCCTCGGCCGCCTGAAGGTCGTCGCGATCACCGGCTCGAACGGCAAGACCACGACGAAGAACCTGCTGCGCGCCGTGCTGGCTCCGGAGGGCGGGACGGTAGCTCCCGAGGGGTCGTTCAACAACCACGTCGGGGCGCCGATCTCGATGCTGCGCGTCGACGAGCAGACCGACTACCTGATCGTCGAGATGGGCGCCTCGCACGTCGGTGAGATCGCGCGGCTGGTGTCGATCGTGACGCCCCACATCGGGCTCGTCCTCAAGGTGGGCCTCGCGCACGCCGGTGAGTTCGGCGGCATCGAAGCCGTGCAGCGCGCGAAGGCCGAGATGGTCACCGACCTCCCGGCCGAGGCGGTCGCTCTCCTCCACGGCGACGACCCGCGGGTCGCCGAGATGGCCGGGATGACGGCCGCCCGCGTCGTGAGCTTCGGGCTCGGCGACGCCAACGAGGTGAGAGCCGAGGACGTGGAGGCGACCGCGACCGGCACGACGTTCGACTACGTCGCCGACGGCGCGCGGCATCCGGTCGGCCTGCGCATCCTCGGCGAGCATCACGTCACCAACGCCCTGGCCGCCCTCGCCGCCGCCCGCGAACTCGGTGTCGCCCCGGAGCGCGCGATCGCCGCGATCGAGGGCGTGACTCGGGCGGAGCGCTGGCGGATGGAGGTCCTCGACCGCGGCGACGGCGTCACCGTGATCAACGACGCCTACAACGCGAGCCCCGACTCGACCGCGGCGGCGCTCAAGACCCTCGCGCAGATCACGAGGGGCGGGCCCGGACGATCGATCGCGGTGCTCGGCGAGATGGCCGAACTGGGGGAGTTCGCCCAGGAGGAGCACGACCGGATCGGCCGGCTCGTCGTGAGGCTCAACATCTCCCAGCTCGTCGTCGTCGGCGAACGCGCCCGCCTCATCCATGCGGCCGCCGGGCTGGAGGGGTCGTGGGACGGGGAGTCGGTGTTCGTCGCCGGACCCGAGGAGGCATACGCTTTCCTGCGTGGAGAACTCCGGCCCGGTGACGTCGTGCTCGTGAAGTCCTCCAAATCAGCGGGACTCAGGTTCCTCGGTGACCGGTTGGGCGGGGTCGCCTCGTGATCGCGCTCCTCATCGCCGGGGCGTTCTCGCTCGTCTTCACGCTCTTCCTCACCCCCGTCTTCATCCGGCTGTTCACGCGAATCGGCTGGGGGCAGTTCATCCGCGACGACGGTGTCGCGGGCGGTCAGCTGAAGCACCACACGAAGCGCGGAACGCCCACGATGGGCGGCATCATCTTCCTGGTCGGGGCGTTTCTCGGCTACCTCGTGGGGCACTGGGTCTCCGGCGTCCCCTGGACGATGGTCGGTGTGCTGGTCTTCGCGATGGCTTTCGGGCTCGGACTCGTCGGCTTCGTCGACGACTTCATGAAGACGCGTAAGCAACGCAGCCTCGGCATCGGCGGCTGGACCAAGATCGCCGGCCAGGTGATCGTCGGCACCGTCTTCGCCGTCTTCGCGATCACCGAGAACTTCCGCGACACCGAAGGGCTCACCCCCGCGTCGACCTACATCTCCGGGGTGCGCGACATCGGTTGGCTGAACCTCGCCGCCTTCGGCTCGGTCATCGGGTTCGTGCTGTTCGTGATCTGGATCAACATCATCACGACGAGCACCTCGAACGCCGTCAACGTCACCGACGGGCTCGACGGTCTCGCGGCCGGTGCCTCGATCTTCGCGATCGCGGCGTACATCTTCATCGGCTTCTGGCAGTCGAACCAGTCCTGCTTCAACGTGATGCTCGACCCCGTCGTCGCGTACAAGTGCTACGAGGTGCGCGACCCGATCGACCTCGCCGTCGCCGCCGCCGCGCTCTGCGGAGCACTGGTGGGTTTCCTCTGGTGGAACACTTCGCCGGCCCAGATCTTCATGGGCGACACCGGCTCGATGGGTCTCGGCGGTGCGCTCGCGGCGCTGGCGATCTTCAGTCGCACCGAGCTGCTGCTCGTGCTGATCGCGGGCCTGTTCATCATCACGACCGGGTCGGTCATCCTGCAGCGCGCCTGGTTCAAGATCACCAAGCGGCGCTACGGCGAGGGGCGCCGGATCTTCCTGATGAGTCCGCTGCATCACCACTTCGAGCTCAAGGGCTGGGCCGAGGTCACGGTCGTCGTGCGGTTCTGGATCATCGCCGCTCTGTTCGTCGCCGCCGGCGTCGGTCTCTTCTACCTCGAATGGGTCAGCCGTTGAGCGGGAGCGAGCGCTGAGCACGCGGGATCTCGCCGCCCTCACCAGTTGGAGCGCCGATTGGTCGGGGTTGCGGGTCGCGGTCTTCGGCGTCGGCGTCACCGGCTTCGCCGTCGCCGACACGCTCGTCGAACTCGGTGCCGACGTGCTCGTGGTCGCCGCGAAGGCCTCGGATGAGCACACCCAACTGCTCGAGGTCATCGGCGCGCGCCTCGAACTCCAGGCGGACGAATCGGCGGTGCCGGCCCCGCTGATGGCGTTCGACCCGGAGCTCGTCGTCGTGTCACCGGGCTACCACCCCGACCACGCGCTGCTGATCTGGGCGGCCGAGCACGGCATCCCGGTCTGGGGCGACATCGAACTCGCCTGGCGGGTGCGCGACAAGGTCGTGCGGGCCGACGGCCGCCCCGCCGAGTGGATCTGCATCACCGGCACCAACGGCAAGACCACGACGACCCAGCTGACGGCGACGATGCTCGTCGCGGGCGGGCTCCGGGCCGCCCCAGCGGGCAACATCGGCATCCCGGTGCTCGATGCCGTGCGGGACCCCGCCGGGTTCGACGTGCTCGTGATCGAGCTCTCGAGCTACCAGCTGCACTGGATCAACCGCAACGCCGGGGGCGAGCTCGCGCCGCTCGCGAGTGTCTGCCTCAACCTCGACGACGACCACCTCGACTGGCACGGCTCGGCGCAGGCCTACCGGGAGGCCAAGGCGAGGGTGTACGCCAACACCCGGGTGGCGTGCGTCTTCAATCAGGGCGACCTGGCGACCCGCGACATGGTCGAGGACGCCGAGGTGCAGGAAGGCTGCCGGGCGATCGGCTTCACGCTCGGCCTGCCCGGTCCGAGCGACCTGGGTCTCGTCGAGGACATCCTCGTCGACCGCGCCTTCCTCGAGGAGCGCCGCAACTCCGCTCTCGAACTCGCGACGCTCGACGACCTGCGGGCCTCGGGCCTCGGCACTCCGCACGGCGTCGCGAACACCCTCGCGGCGGCGGCGCTCGCCCGGGCGGCCGACGTCGCGCCGGCGGCGATTCGGGATACCATCCGCGCCTTCGCGCTCGATGCGCACCGCACCGCGGTGGTCGCCCGGCACGGGGGCATCACCTTCGTCGACGACTCGAAGGCGACGAACGCCCACGCCGCGAACGCCGCCCTCGCGGCCTTCGACTCGGTCGTCTGGATCGTCGGGGGGCTGCTCAAGGGCGTCGACCCGACCCCGCTCGTGCAGAAGCACGTCGCACGCCTGCGCGGTGCGATCCTGGTCGGAATCGACCGCGCGACCCTGCGGGAAGCGTTCGAGCGACACGCGCCCGGCGTCCCCGTGGTCGAGGTCGCCGAGACCGAGACTGAGGTGATGCTCGCCGCGGTTCGCGCCGCCGCATCGCTCGCCCGTGAGGGCGACGTGGTGCTGCTCGCTCCCGCGGCGGCGTCGATGGACCAGTTCATCGACTACGCGGACCGCGGACGGCGGTTCGCCGACGCGGTGCAGAAGCTGACGGGAGGGTCGGATGGCGAGAGTGCAGCGCCCGGGTCCGGCCCGACAGGCCCCGGCCGGTCCGACCCCGGCCCGACCGGCGACGGCTCGACGGACACCGGCCCGACCGACACCGGCCCGACCCGCGGCTGACCGCGCCGCGGCCGACGCCACCGGCGACAAGCCGGTCCCTCGGGCGATCTCGGTCGTGCGGAAGCTGTTCGCGGCCGAGACCCCGGAGTTCTTCCTGCTCCTGGGGACGACGCTCTTCCTGGTCGCCTTCGGGCTCGTCATGGTGCTGTCGTCGTCGTCGATCGAGTCGCGCCTGAGCGACGGCGACTTCTTCGCGCAGGCGTCGCGCCAGGGACTCTTCGCCCTCGTCGGTGTCCCGCTGATGCTGCTGGCGTCCCGCACCCCGATCAGCTTCTGGCGGCGGTGGGCCTGGCACGCGATCGCCCTCGGTCTGGTGCTGCAGCTCCTGGTGTTCACGCCGCTCGGATGGGGCAACGGGTACAACACCAACTGGGTCCGTCTCGGGTCGTTCACCCTGCAGCCGTCCGAGTTCATCAAGCTCGCGCTCGTGATCTGGCTCGCCTGGGTCCTGACGACGAAGAACCACCTGCTGCAGGACTGGAAGCACGTGGCCCTGCCGATCTTCCCCGTCGCGGGACTGGCGATGCTCTTGGTCCTGTTCGGAAACGACCTCGGGACGGTCACGATCCTGTTCGTGATCGTGCTCGGCGCTCTGTTCTTCGCGGGGGTGCGGATGCGGGTCCTGCTCGCCACCGTCGTCGCGGTCGCTCTTCCGGCCTGGGCGGCGATCTCGCTGAGCGAGTCCCGGAGCGGGCGGTTCGAAGCCTGGCTGGCGGGCTGCGATCCCGACAAGATCTCGCCACTCATCTACGACCTCCACTGCTGGCAGAGCGTCAACGGCTGGGAGGCGCTCGCCCACGGTGGCGTGTTCGGCGTGGGCCTCGGGAACTCCGCAGGAAAGTGGTCGTGGGTGCCGGCGGCCGACAACGACTTCATCTTCGCGATCATCGGCGAGGAACTCGGCCTGGTCGGCGCCGTGATCGTGCTGGCGCTCTTCGTCGTGCTCGCGGTGGCTCTCATCCGCATCTTCCGGATGGTGCGCGACAGGTTCGCGCGCGTCGCGACGAGCGTTGTGCTCGTCTGGATCATCGGCCAGGCTCTCGTGAACATCGCGGTGGTCCTCGGGGTGCTGCCGGTGCTCGGCGTCCCTCTGCCGTTGGTGTCGGCCGGCGGCTCGGCGCTGGTGACATCCCTCGTCGGCATCGGAATCGTGCTGTCCTTCGCCCGCCACCGTCCGCACTCGCTCGCGGACGACGTCCCCGTCGTCCGGTCGACCAGAATCGTCGAGTGACCACCTACCTGTTCGCCGGCGGCGGTACCGCCGGCCACGTCAATCCGCTGCTCGCGACCGCCGACCGGCTGCGCGAGCGCGAGCCGGAGGCGCAGATCCTCGTGCTCGGCACGGCCGAGGGACTCGAGGCCCGTCTCGTGCCGGAACGTGGCTACGAACTGGTCACGGTGCCGCGGCTGCCGTTCCCGCGGCGGCCGAACGCCGACCTGCTGCGCTTCCCCGGGCGGTGGCGGGCGTCGGTGGACCGGACCCGCGGCATCCTGCGCGACCGCGGCGTCGACGTCGTGATCGGATTCGGCGGCTACGCGTCGGCCCCCGCCTATGCCGCGGCCCGCAAGGAGCGCCTGCCGATCGCCGTACACGAGCAGAACGCGCGGCCCGGCATCGCCAACCGCCTGGCCGCGCGGTGGACCCGCCACGTCGGCGTCACCTTCCCGGGGACCCGGTTGCGCGGCGGCCGGCTGGTCGGACTTCCGCTGCGCGCCGAGATCGAGCGACTCGACCGTCCCGCGGCGCGCCGCGAGGGGCTGCGCCGCTTCGGGCTGGATGCCGCGAAGCCCGTGCTGCTGGTCACCGGAGGCTCGCTCGGGGCGCGACGCCTCAACCTCGGCGTCTCGGCGTCGATCGCCGCGCTGCTCGGAGCCGGCTGGCAAGTGCTGCACATCACCGGCAGCCATACGCCGGTCGAGGATCCCGGCCTCACCGGCTACCGCCTCCTGGAGTACTGCGACCGGATGGACCTCGCTCTCGCCGCCGCCGACCTCGCCGTGTCCCGAGCCGGGGCCGCGACGGTCTGCGAACTCGCCGCGATCGGCGTTCCCGCGGTCTTCGTGCCCTACGCGGTCGGCAACGGCGAGCAGGCGCTCAACGCCCGTCAGGCGGTGGATGCCGGCGGCGCGCTGCTCGTCGCCGATGCGGGCTTCAGCGCCGACTACGTCGCCCGTGAGCTGCCTCCCCTGCTCATGGACCGCGCGCGGGTCGCCGACATGGCGGCGCGCATCGCGTCCGTCGGAGTCCGCGACGGCGCCGACCGCATGGTCGACCTCGTGCTCGAGGCGCGCGGGCTCGAGGCGCGCGCAGCGGCGCGCGGGTAGCGTAGATCCGATGATCAAGCCCGACCTCGACCTCGAGCTCCCGAACGAACTGGGGAGACTCCACTTCGTCGGTATCGGCGGCTCCGGGATGAGCGGGATCGCCCGGCTCTTCCTCGACGCCGGGCACGTCGTGACGGGGTCGGACCGCAGTGAGAGCGCGTCGACACGGGAGCTGCGGGATGCCGGCGCCGAGGTGTGGATCGGCCACGACGCCGCGCACGTCGGTCCGCAGGTCGAGGCGCTGGTGGTCACGGGTGCCCTCTGGGAGGACAACCCCGAGTATCAGGAGGCGCTGCGCCGCGGCATCCCGGTGCTCCACCGTGCCCATGCTCTCGCCTGGCTGGTACGCGGCACTCGGCTCATCGCGGTCTCGGGTGCGCATGGCAAGTCGACGACGACCGGCCTGATCGTCACCGCCTTGCGCGAACTCGGTGCCGACCCGTCGTTCGTCAACGGCGGCGTCATCGCCGGCTACGGGCGCAGTTCCGCCCGCGGCGCGGGGGACCTGTGGGTGATCGAGGCCGACGAGTCCGACGGCTCGTTCGAGCTCTACGACCCGGCCGTCGTGCTCGTCACCAACCTCGACGACGACCATCTCGACCACTATGGCTCCGCGCAGGCGGTCGAGGATGCGTTCGTCCGCGTCGCCTCGGGCGCCTCCGAGCTGCTGGTGACCTCAGCCGACGACTCGGGCGCACGCGCGGTCGCCGCCCGTGCGTCGGCCCCCCGGTCGCTCACTTTCGGAACCGCGCGAGAGGCCGGCGTGCGGCTCGTCGCGGAGCGGGTCGATGGGGATGCCGTCGTCGCCACGATCGCGGTCGACGGCACGGAGTACGACGTGCGGCTGCCCGTCGCCGCGGCGATCGCGATCAACGCGACCGGGGCCTTCGCGGTGCTCGTCGGACTCGGCTTCGACGCCGACAGGATCGCCCGCGGACTCGAGGTCTTCGCCGGCACCGGACGGCGCTTCGAGCATCACGCGACCGTGCGCGGCGTGCGAGTGTACGACGACTACGCGCACCACCCGACCGAGGTGGTCGCTGCGCTCGAGATCGCCCGGGCGGTCGTCGGCGCCGGCCGCGTCATCGCCGTACACCAGCCGCATCTCTACAGCCGCACGCAGGCGATGGCGGGGGAGTTCGCCGACGCCTACGAGCGGCTCGCCGACCACACGATCGTCCTCGACGTCTACGGAGCGCGAGAGGATCCCATCCCCGGGGTCACGGGAGCGCTCGTCGCGGACCGCTTCGCCGACCCGAGTCGCGTCGACTTCCTGCCCGACTGGCAGGCCGCCGCCGACCGGGTCGCCGAGATCGCCCGGCCGGGCGACCTCGTGATGACGTTGTCGTGCGGAGACGTGTACCGGATCATCCCGCAACTCGTCGACGCGCTCGAGCCGTGAAACGCCCCGAGCGGCCCTCCGCGAAGCCCGCCGCCCCTCCCGCGAAATCCGCTCCGACGCCGAAGGTCACGCCCCGAGCTGCGGCGACCCCGACCCCGACCCCGCGGACGCAGCAGCGTCCCGCCGCGGATCGGCGCGCCCCCCACCCCGCGAAGCCCCCGGCTCCCGAGCGTCGCGCGCGCCGCATCCGGAAACGATCCGAGCGCGCGGAGGTCAACCGCTTCACCCGCCGGAGGCGGAATCGTCGCCTCGCCTGGCTGGGCGTATTCGGCGTGCTCGCCATCGTCGCCGCGCTCATCGCGACCGCGGTCTTCTCGCCGATCCTCGCGCTTCGCGAGATCCGCGTCGACGGCACGGAGCGCCTCGACCCGGCGGTGCTTCAGCATGCCGTCGAGGGGCAACTCGGCACGCCGCTGGCGCTCGTCGACGAGGATCGCCTCCGGCGCGACCTCTCGCAGTTCACGGGCATCCGCAGCTACGCGACCGAACTCGTTCCCCCCGGGACCCTCGTCATCCACATCGTCGAGCGGTCGCCGCTCGGGGCGGTGCTCTCGCCGACCGGGTTCGACATCGTCGATGCCGCAGGCGTCGTGCTCGAGTCCACGCCGACCCGGCCCGAGGCGCTGCCGCTGCTACAGATCGACGACGAAGGTCCCGAGGGGACGGGCTTCGCCGCGATGGCAGAGGTGCTCGTGGCGCTGCCGCCGGGGGTGCTCGCGCAGATCGACTCGATCGCGGCCCGGACGCGTGACGACGTGACGCTGACTCTCACCGGCAGCACGCAGCGGGTGGTCTGGGGGAGCGCCGACGACTCGGATCGCAAAGCGCGGATCCTCGACGCCCTCCTCGCCCGCTTCGCCTCCGCGGGCCCGGGCGAGTACGACGTGTCGGCACCGGGCAGCGCGGTCTTCCGGCTCGACTGACGCGAACGCGACGGAGCTGTGGGCATCCGCGCGACACGCGCGCGACGGAGCTGTCACCATCCGCGCGACACGCGCGCGACGGAGCTGTCACCATCCGCGCGACACGCGCGCGACGGAGCTGTCACCATCCGCGCGACACGCGCGCGGATGTCCGGCCCGTTGCCAGCACCCGCGCTTACCGTGGGGACGAACATCGTATTGAGAAAGAATCTCAACTTCAAGCTGAGGTTGAAACTTTCCCCTCGGAGGCCGGAACGTGACGTCGAACCAGAACTACCTGGCGGTGATCAAGGTCGTCGGCATCGGCGGCGGCGGGGTCAACGCCGTCAACCGCATGATCGAGCTCGGCCTGCGCGGGGTGGAGTTCATCGCGATCAACACCGACGCCCAGGCCCTGCTGATGAGCGACGCCGACGTCAAGCT
>NZ_JBIIAW010000113.1:0-8270 GCF_044239695.1 Pseudolysinimonas sp.
CTACTCGGGCAAGCTCGACTCCGGCGCGCAGGTCATCAACTCGACCAAGGGCAAGAAGGAGCGCATCGGGAAGATCTTCCAGATGCACGCCAACAAGGAGAACCCGGTCGACGGCGTGACCGCCGGTCACATCTACGCGGTCATCGGCCTGAAGGACACCACCACCGGTGACACCCTGTCCGACCCGACCAACCAGGTCATCCTGGAGTCGATGACGTTCCCCGAGCCCGTCATCGAGGTCGCGATCGAGCCGAAGACGAAGGCCGACCAGGAGAAGCTGGGTGTCGCCATCCAGAAGCTCGCCGAGGAAGACCCGACGTTCCGCACCGAGCAGAACCAGGAGACCGGCCAGACCATCATCAAGGGGATGGGCGAGCTCCACCTCGACATCCTGGTCGACCGGATGAAGCGCGAGTTCAACGTCGAGGCCAACGTCGGCAAGCCGCAGGTCGCCTACCGCGAGACGCTGCGCCGCAAGGTCGAGAAGTACGACTACACCCACAAGAAGCAGACCGGTGGATCCGGCCAGTTCGCGAAGGTGCAGATCACGCTCGAGCCGCTCGAGGTCACGCCCGAGACGTCGTACGAGTTCGTCAACGCCACGACCGGTGGTCGCGTCCCGCGCGAGTACATCGGCTCGGTCGACCACGGCATCCAGGACGCCATGCAGGTCGGCGTCCTCGCCGGCTACCCGACGGTGGGCGTCAAGGCGACCCTCGTCGACGGCGCGGCGCACGACGTCGACTCCTCGGAGATGGCGTTCAAGATCGCCGGCTCGATGGCGTACAAGGAGGCCGCTCGCAAGGCGGACCCCGTGCTGCTCGAGCCGCTGATGGCCGTCGAGGTGCGCACGCCCGAGGAGTACATGGGCGACGTCATCGGCGACCTGAACTCGCGTCGTGGGCAGATCCAGTCGATGACGGATGCCACCGGCGTCAAGGTCGTCACGGCGAAGGTCCCGCTGTCCGAGATGTTCGGATACGTCGGCGACCTCCGCTCGAAGACGTCGGGTCGTGCGGTGTACTCCATGACGTTCGACTCGTACTCCGAGGTCCCGAGGAACGTGGCCGACGAGATCGTCCAGAAGGCCAAGGGCGAATAAGTCCTGCGGGTGGCATCGTCACCCGGTCTTCAGCAACACCCGTAAAGTAGTAAACCGAAATCAGTCCTGAGGAGGACCACAGTGGCCAAGGCCAAGTTCGAGCGGAACAAGCCGCACGTCAACATCGGAACGATCGGTCACGTCGACCACGGCAAGACGACGCTCACCGCCGCGATCTCGAAGGTGCTTGCCGACAAGTACCCCTCGGCGGTCAACGTCGTGCGCGACTTCGCCTCGATCGACTCCGCGCCGGAAGAGCGTCAGCGCGGTATCACGATCAACATCTCGCACGTCGAGTACGAGACGCCGAAGCGCCACTACGCGCACGTCGACGCCCCCGGCCACGCCGACTACATCAAGAACATGATCACCGGTGCCGCGCAGATGGACGGCGCGATCCTCGTGGTCGCCGCCACCGACGGCCCGATGGCGCAGACGCGCGAGCACGTGCTGCTCGCCAAGCAGGTCGGCGTGCCGTACCTGCTCGTCGCGCTGAACAAGTCCGACATGGTCGACGACGAGGAGATCCTCGAGCTCGTCGAGCTCGAGGTGCGCGAGCTCCTCAGCAGCCAGGACTTCGACGGCGACAACGCCCCCGTCGTGCGCGTCTCGGGCCTCAAGGCTCTCGAGGGCGACGAAAAGTGGGCCCAGTCGGTGCTCGACCTCATGGAGGCCGTGGACAACAACGTGCCCGACCCGGTGCGCGACAAGGACAAGCCGTTCCTGATGCCGATCGAGGACGTCTTCACGATCACCGGTCGTGGAACCGTCGTCACGGGCCGCGCCGAGCGCGGCACCCTCGCGATCAACTCCGAGGTCGAGATCGTCGGCATCCGCCCGACGCAGAAGACCACGGTCACGGGTATCGAGATGTTCCACAAGCAGCTCGACGAGGCCTGGGCCGGCGAGAACTGTGGTCTGCTCCTCCGCGGCACCAAGCGCGAGGATGTCGAGCGCGGTCAGGTCGTCGTCAAGCCGGGTTCGGTCACGCCGCACACCCAGTTCGAGGGCACCGCGTACATCCTGTCCAAGGACGAGGGTGGCCGTCACAACCCGTTCTACGGCAACTACCGTCCCCAGTTCTACTTCCGCACCACCGACGTCACCGGCGTCATCACGCTGCCCGACGGCACCGAGATGGTCATGCCCGGCGACACCACCGACATGACCGTTGAGCTGATCCAGCCCATCGCCATGGAGGAGGGCCTCGGCTTCGCCATCCGTGAGGGTGGCCGCACCGTGGGCGCCGGCAAGGTGACCAAGATCCTGAAGTAGTCCTTCGGATTCTCGAAAGGGTCGGGCCTTCTGGTCCGGCCCTTTCGCCGTTCCCGGGGATACCGTGGAGCATGCCCCGCGTCGTCCTCGCCATCGTCGTGCAGACCGCCCTCGTGCTGCTGCTCGCACTGCTGGTTCTCGGAGCGTGGCTGCGGATCTCCGGACGACCGGTCGACGTCGTGACCGAGTCGCCGCGGCTGCTGTTCTTCTTCATGGACATCGGTCTCGGAGTGTGGCTCCTCCTCCTCGTCGTCCTCGCCGTGCGGCGTCGCGCGTTGCCGGGGGTCGCGGTCACGCTGCTCGCGGCGGTCGCCGGCGTCGTGCTCAACGCGCTGACGGTGCTCGTCGTCGGGGTGGTGCAGGGGGAGAGCTTCCTCGACTACGCGATCGAAGCCGGACTCGCGTTCCTCGTGGCCGTCCTCGTCGCGGCCCCCATCATCCATCGGCTGTTCCGGCCGGTCGTCAAGCCCCCGCGTGAGGTCGCCCCGCCCGCTTAGCGTGACGGGATGCCCCGCCTCCGCCGCAGCGACGTCACCGGGCCTGGCCTCCACCGGGTGCGGCGCGGGAAGGGCTTCGCGTTCGTCGACGAGAGCGGGCGTCCCGCGTCGGCGGCCGACGCCGCACGGGCGAAGGCCCTCGTGCTGCCACCCGCCTGGACCGACGTCTGGATCGCCCCGCACGCGAACGGCCACGTGCAGGCGACCGGCATCGACGATGCGGGTCGCCGACAGTACCGCTACCACGAGGCGTGGCGCCTCCAGAAGGACCGGCTGAAGTTCGACCGCATGCTCGAGCTCGCCGCGACCCTGCCCACGGCCCGACGGGGCGTCACCCGCGACCTCCGGCGCGACGATCTGTCGCGGGAGCGCATCCTCGCCGCCGCGTTCCGGATGCTCGACACCGGGATGCTGCGGGTCGGGTCGGAGCGCTACGCCGATGCGCACGGCAGCTACGGGCTCTCGACCCTCCTCGGGGCGCACGCCCGGGTGGTCGACGGGTCGCGCGTGGTGCTCTCGTTCCCGGGCAAGAGCGGGCAGCCATGGGAGTCGGAGATCGCCGACCCCGACCTCGCGCTCGTGGTGGCGCGGCTCAAGCGACGCGGCGGGCGGGCCCGGCTGCTCGCCTGGCAGGACGACGCGGGACCGCACCCGGTGAGCGCGGAGGACATCAACGCCGACGTGCGGGCGCGCACCGGCGGCGACTTCACCGCGAAGGACTTCCGCACGCTGCACGGCACCGTGACGGCGGCGGTGGCGCTCGCGAAGTCGGGGCCGGGGGAGACCCCGGCAGCGCGGAAGCGGGCAGTCGTGAACGCCGTCCGGCTCGCCGCCGACGCCCTCGGCAACACCCCGGCGGTCGCACGGTCCAGCTACGTCGACCCGCGTCTGCTCGACCGGTACGCGAAGGGCGAGACGATCGAGGTGACCGGGGTCCGTTCGGCGGAGGCGCGCCTGCGCCAGCTGGTGACGGGCGCGCCGTGACCGACGGGCGCGGGGCGGCATCCGAAACCCGGAATTCACACGCGCGACCCCCGCGACCCGCCAGAATGGGCATGCCAGGCGGGAAGGGCTCGCCGGCCCTGGAGGTCAGCATGGGACTCGACGACATCGTGGACAAGGCCAAGGACGTCGCGGGCGACGCGGTCGACAACACCAAGGAGTTCGTGGGCGACGCGGTCGACAACACCAAGGAGTTCGTGGGCGACGCGGTCGACAACACGAAGGGCTTCCTCGGAGACGTCGCCGACAAGGTGAAGGATGCGACGCACGATCTCGCGGAGAAGGTCGCCGACGCGACCGCCGACAAGGAGCCCGCCGCTCCGGCTGCTCCCGCCGCCCCCGCTTCCTGAACACACGACGATGCGAGGGGGAGCAGGATCATGAGACCACTGGGCAAGACCGGAGTCGCCCTCCTGCTCACCCTCGCGATCGCGTACGTGATCGCGACCATCGTCATCGGCGTGCTCACCGGCGACCTGGTCGCGGCGGCGATCGAGGATGCCTGGCTCGCCCTCTTCACCGGCGGTGGCGTGTCGATCGGGCTCTTCGCGCTGTTCCTACTCGTCACCAACGTCGCCGGCCGACGACGCGGGAGCGGTTCGCAGTTCTGGATCAACGTCGGGGCGCTGGTCATCGCGATCGTGGTCGGCACCCTCGTCACCCTCTTCGCCGGAGTGCTGGCCGGCGCCCTGCTCGCCGGCTTCGAGTGGCTCTCGGTGATCGGCGCCCTCCTCGCCGCCGGCGAGCTCTTCATCGGCGGCACGCTCGCCCTCGCGCTCACCCATTTCGTGATCTTCAAGCCCCGCGCGACCGAGTTCGAGCCGTAGCCCGCCCGTCGAGGCCCCGTCCCGCAGCCCCGACGGTCTGTTGGGCCGCCGTTTGCGAATGCCGCCTCACGTTCCCTGTAGGCACGATTCGCAGGAGGCGGACCAACCGCCCCTCCACGGAGGCACTCGCAGTCGGATGTCCACCTGAATCGAGGGGGACCCCGCAGGGTCGCCCGTGCACCGGCACCGTCGAGGGATGCCGATCTCACTCATCGTCTCGCGCCAGCTGCGTGCCCGCGGCGACCAGACTCGGTCGCTGGAAGTCGGCGTCCGACGCGGAACCTTCATCCGCATCCGCCCGGGCGTCTATGTCGTCGCCGACGAGTGGAGGAACGCGTCGGCGCACACCCGACACCTCGCGACGATCGACGCGCTCGTGGCCACCTCGGCGCGAGTTCCCGTCTTCTCCCACGAGAGCGCGGCGCTCCTGCGCGGGATGCCGGTCATCGGGGCATGGCCGACGTTCCCGCACACGGTTGCTTCCGACCTCGGGCACCGCGCCCCCGTGAACACGTTCGTCCACCGTCCGCGGCACCCGTGGCCGTTCAGCGACATCGACGGGTATCTCGCGACGACACCCATCGGCACGGCACTCGACCTCGCGGCGAAACGGACTCTGGCGAGTGGCGTCGCGATGCTCGATCGAGTGCTCGCCACGGGGACTTCGACGAGCGAGATCGCCGCGACGATCGACGAGTGGAAGCCCTTCCATGGCGCCCGGCGCGCGGAACGCGCGCTCGAGATCGCCACGGGGCTCGCGGAGTCGCCTCTCGAATCGATCAGCCTGGTCCCGATCGCGCTCGCCGGATTCGCGAGGCCCCAGCAACAGATCGAGGTCATCGCCCGGGGTCACCGATATCGCCTCGACTTCTTCTGGCCCGACCAGGGAGTCGTGGGCGAGGCCGATGGGCGAGACAAGTACCGCTCTCCTGCCGACCTCTGGGAGGAGAAGCAGCGTGAAGACGCGCTGCGATCGATCGATCTCCGGGTCGCCCGCTGGGGGTGGGACGAGGCTCTCGCCGGCTCACCCGTCGTGTCTCGGCTCGTCGACGCTGGGCTGCGGGCTGGTCCGCCATATGCGAAATGGGCCGCGCGCATCTCGTAGGCCGCATTCGCAGATGGCGGACCAAGGGCGTCTCGCGCGACGAAGAGGCCCCGCAAACAGGCGCGACACGCCCGGGTTGCACGCAATGCCGGAGTGTGGCAAACTCATGTGGTTCAACATCCCGCGCAATGCGTGGGTCACCGCTCTGGCAGTGCACAGCGATTCGGGCAATAGCCCTCTCGCTGGGCCGCGGGTGGCAGGACATCACAAAGCTTCAACTCGAATCCTTCGATTCTGCGTGCGCGCCCGCGTGCGTGCAGGACCGGGACCGGATTGACAGAAGAACAGCGGTGCGCGGACGAGAGTTCGCGGGTGCGGGATCCGAAATGGATGCCGCATGTACACAGGAGAGAAGAGATACGCATGGCGGCACAGAAGATCCGCATCCGGCTGAAGTCCTACGACCACGCCGGTCTCGACGCGTCGGCCCGGAAGATCGTGGATGCGGTGCAGCGCGCAGGCGCCACCGTCGTCGGCCCGGTGCCGCTCCCCACGGAGAAGAACATCGTGGTGGTGATCCGCTCCCCTCACAAGTACAAGGACTCCCGCGAGCACTTCGAGAAGCGCACCCACAAGCGCCTCATCGACATCATCGACCCGACCCCGAAGGTCGTCGACTCGCTCATGCGTCTCGACCTCCCCGCGGACGTCAACCTCGAGATCAAGGCCTGAGCCGGCCTCGCCGCTCAGAGAGCTAAGGAACACCATGTCTGCAACCGCGACCACGAAGGGTCTGCTGGGCACCAAGCTCGGCATGACCCAGGTCTGGGACGAGAACAACAAGCTCGTGCCCGTCACCGTCGTCTCCATCTCCCCGAACGTCGTCACCCAGGTGCGCAACGTCGAGAAGGACGGCTACGCCGCCGTCCAGATCGCGTACGGTCAGATCGACCCGCGCAAGGTGAACAAGCCGGCCGCCGGGCACTTCGAGAAGGCCGGCGTCACTCCGCGCCGTCACCTCACCGAGGTGCGCACCCCCGACGCCGACTCGTACGAGCTCGGCCAGGAACTGACCGTCGAGATCTTCGAGCCCGGCCAGATGGTGGATGTCGTCGGCACCTCCAAGGGCAAGGGCTTCGCCGGCGTCATGAAGCGTCACAACTTCAAGGGCGTCAGCGCGAGCCACGGTTCGCACCGCAACCACCGCAAGCCCGGCTCGATCGGCGCCTCGTCGACCCCGAGCCGTGTCTTCAAGGGCATGCGCATGGCCGGCCGGATGGGTGGCGAGCGCGTCACCGTGCAGGGCCTCAAGGTCCACTCGATCGATGTCGAGAAGGGCCTCATCCTGGTCAAGGGCGCCGTTCCCGGCGCTCGGGGCCGTATCGTCTTCGTCCGCAACGCGGTGAAGGGCTGATCGACATGACCACTCTCGATGTTCTCGACGCCACGGGCAAGAAGACCGGTTCGGTCGACCTCCCCGCGAGCCTCTTCGACGTTCAGACCAACGTCCCGCTGATCCACCAGGTGGTGACGGCGCAGCTCGCCGCCGCGCGCCAGGGCACGCACAAGGCCAAGGGCCGCGGCGAGGTCTCGGGCTCCGGCAGCAAGCCCTTCAAGCAGAAGGGCACGGGCCGCGCCCGCCAGGGCTCGCTCCGCATGCCGCAGCACCGCGGTGGTGGCATCGTCCACGGACCGGTGCCGCGCAGCTACGCCCAGCGCACCCCCAAGAAGATGATCGCCGCGGCTCTGCTCGGCGTCATCTCCGACCGGGCCCGCGGTGAGCGCATCCACATCGTCGAGGGCTTCGGCACCAACGGCGGCGTCCCGTCGACCAAGGTCGCCGTCGAGCTGCTCGCGAACCTCAACGGCGGACACGGCGTGACCCGCAAGGTGCTCATCGTGCTCGAGCGCGGCGACGACAAGGCCGAGAAGAGCGTGCGCAACCTGCACGACCTGCACGTGCTCTACGTCGACCAGCTCAACGCCTACGACGTCGTCGTCTCCGACGACATCATCTTCACCAAGGCCGCCTACGACACGTTCGTCGAGTCGAAGACGGCGAAGGTCAGCGCCACGACCAAGGAGGCCGGCGAATGAGCGGCTACAACAAGGACCCGCGCGACATCATCCTGTCGCCGGTCGTCAGCGAGAAGTCCTACGGACTGATCGACGACGGCAAGTACACGTTCGTCGTCGACCCGCGCTCGAACAAGACGGAGATCAAGCTCGCCATCGAGAAGATCTTCAACGTCAAGGTCGCCAGCGTGAACACGCTCAACCGCACGGGCAAGCTGCGCCGCACCCGGTTCGGGATCGGCAAGCGCAAGGACACCAAGCGCGCCATCGTCACCCTCAAGTCCGGCTCGATCGACATCTTCACGGCTGTCGGCTAAGGCCCCGAGACTCAGGGCACAGGAGAACACCAATGGGAATTCGCAAGTACAAGCCGACGACTCCGGGTCGTCGTGGCTCGAGCGTCGCCGACTTCGCTGAGATCACTCGGTCGACGCCGGAGAAGTCGC
>NZ_JBIIAW010000111.1:0-8632 GCF_044239695.1 Pseudolysinimonas sp.
ATCGAGCGGCTCGCCGACCTGCTGCACGCGACCCAGGGCGAACTCGCCGAGATCGGACTCGCCCCCGGTGAGGTGCGCGCCATGGTCGCGTTCACGGGGCTCGACGTGCCCCGCACGGAGCTCTTCGGACTCACCCTCCTCGGCGACGTCGCGGCCGTCACCGAGATCGCCGGCCTCGGATCCCGGCTCTCCGCCGCGCACGTCGCGGACGTCCGCTCCACCCTCGAGCATCTCTTCCCGCCCCTCACCACCGGGCCGGTCACGATCCCCCCGGCCGCCCTCACGGGAGCAGCCCTCCCCGGACCCGAGCCGAGCCACCCCGACGCCTCGCTCAGTGCCGACGCGCTCCAGGAGGCCCTCCTCGAGGGCCTGCGCCGCGCCCCGATCGAGGAGTGGATGGCCTTCCTCGACCCCGGTCAGGCGCGCCTCGTGCGGCGCTCGTTCGCCGGCCCGTCCCGCATCCGCGGCGCCGCCGGCACCGGCAAGACGGTCGTCGCCCTGCACCGCGCGGCCCATCTCGCGCGGGTCACCGGCGGTCCGGTGCTCGTGACGACGTTCGTGCGCACCCTGCCGAAGGTGCTCGCGTCGCTGCTCGACCGCCTCGCCCCCGACATCTCGGGACGCGTCGAGTTCCGCAGCGTCCACCAGTTCGCCGCCGACGTGCTCGCGGCCCGGGGAATCGAGCTCGATGTCGACGCGGAGCAGGCGTCACGGATCTTCGACGAGGTGTGGCGCACGCGCGGTCTCGACGGTCCCCTCGGCGTGATCGACACTGCCGCGACCTACTGGTACCAGGAGGTGTCGGCGGTCGTGAAGGGGCGGGGGCTGACGCGCTTCGAACAGTACGCCGGCCTCCCCCGCCACGGTCGACGGCGGCCGCTGACCTTCGAGCAGCGCGTCGCCGTCTGGGACCTCTACGTCGCGTACGAGGCGACCCTGCGGGCGCGCGGCGTCGCCGACTGGCAGGATCTGATCCTCGAGGCGGAGGCATCGCTGCGCGCCCAGCCGATCGACCGGTACCGCGCCGTCATCGTCGACGAGGTGCAGGATCTCTCGACCGTCATGATCCGGATGCTGCATTCCCTCGTGGGCGACGCCCCGGACGGCCTGACCCTGGTCGGCGACGGCCAGCAGACGATCCACCCGGGCGGTTCGACCCTCGCCGAGGCCGGGGTGTCCATCGCGGGTCGCTCCGTCGTCCTCACGACGAACTACCGCACGACCGCCGAGATCGCGGACTTCGCGGCTCTCGTGGTGCAGGGCGACCGGCACGTCGACATCGAGGGCGCACCGGCGACGGCGGATGCCGCGCAGACCCCGCGGCGCGGTCCGCGGCCCGTGCACACCGTGTTCCCGTCGCGGGCGGTGCACGACCGGTCACTCGTGGAGCGGGTGCGGCGGATCGTCGCGGATGCCGAGGAGTCCGGTCGCGGTGTGCGGCTCGGCGACATCGGCGTGCTCGCGTTGCACGCCTGGCACGCCGCAGAGGCCGCCGAGGCGCTCGCGGAGGCCGGCATCCCGACGATCGATCTCGCGGACTACGACGGCTCCCCGGTCGACGCGGTGAAGGTCGGGACGATCCGGCGCGCGAAGGGGCTCGAGTTCGCGGAGGTGCTCGTCGTGCGCACGCCGCCCTACGTCCTCCAGTCCGGCCCGTCGACACTCGACGAGGCGTCGGAGGAGCGCACGGCACTGCAGCGACGCGAGCTCTTCGTGGCGATGACCCGCGCGCGCGACGGGCTGTGGGTCGGCGTCGCCTGACGACCGCTGCCGTGCCCCGTCGCGCGACCGTTACCGATTCGTTACAGAATTCTCGCCGTCGGGGTGAGACGCCTGAGGGACTCTCGACACTACTCATTCGGAGGTGACGTGGAACCCGACGTCCGAACTGTCGTCCGCGAAGGCGACGCTCACCGCGGAAGCTCGATCCGCCGCTTCGTCGTTCCCGGGGTTCCGGGCGAAGAGCATCGTCGAGCCGCCGCACAACGCGATCAGGGTCTCTGTGGGGCGCTCGGCGCGCCGAGACGGGATTCCGACTAGGGGTAGGGGAATCCCTCCGGCACCGCGCTGATCTTCGGTGCCCACAGAGGAAGCGGTGCCCGCCACGGTGGATCAAAGCAGGTGCGGTGGCGGGCACCTCACCGATTGACTCGTCAGAGAGCAGAAGCGGTGCCCGCCGCGGCGGATCAGGGAATGCGGCGGCGGGCACCTCACCGACTCGCGCATCAGATCGCGAGAACGGCTGAACAGAGTGTTGCACGGAAATCTGTGAGCTTTTGCATCCGTCCCCCGCTGCGGGGACGACAGAACCGGGCGTCTACCCGAGGGGCCCGCAGAGCGCTTCGACCGCGGCCCGCGCCAACCTCGGATGCCGTGCGCCCGCCACCGTCGCGGTGAGAGCACCGGCCGCGGAGCCCGCGCGGACGGCCGTCTCGAGCGACCCGGAGGCAGCCCACGCCGCCGCGAATGCCCCGACGAAGGCATCCCCCGCGCCGACCGTGTCGATCGCGTCGACCGCGTAGGCCGGCCGGCTCTGCACCCTGCCCCCCGGCGGGGCGTACAGGACCCCGCGAGCGCCGAGGGTGACCACCAGGGTCGCCGGGAGTTCGGTCGCGATCGCGGTGAGCGCTTCGGCGTCGACATCGCCGTCGAGGCCGAAGAGCTCCGCCGCCTCGACCTCGTTGACGACGATCACGTCCACGGCGTCGAGCAGATCCGCCGCGCGGCGGTCGAGCGGTGCGGCGTTGAGCACGACCCGCGCTCCGGCCGCCGCCGCCCGTCGCACGACATCCTCGACGATGGGGAACGGAATCTCGAGCTGCACGACGACGACGTCGCCCGCCCGGAGGTCGAGGCGGGTCATCACGCCGTCGGGCCACGCCGCGTTGGCGCCCGGGATGACGACGATCGTGTTCTCGCCGCGCTCGTCGACGGCGATCAGGGCGGTTCCCGAGGGACCCGGGACCGTGATCATCCCGGCCACGTCGACGCCGACCCGTGCGAGGTCCGCGCGCAGCATGGTCGCCGCGTCGTCGTCGCCGACGCACGCGACGAGGGCGACCGTGACCGCGGCACCCGCGATCCCGGCGGCGGCGTGCGCCTGGTTGCCGCCCTTGCCCCCCGAGAGTCGCTCGAGACTCGCCCCCAGGAGGGTCTCCCCGGGACGGGGCAGGTGCGGCACGCGGTAGAGCAGGTCGAGGTTGACGCTGCCGACGACGAGCACCCGACCGGAAGTCACCGACCCAGGTTAGGGGGCGGTGCTTGACTGGGAGCATGGCAGATCCCCTCGCCGAGGTCGCGGACGACCTCTACGGCGTGCCGCCGGCGGGTTTCATCGCCGCACGTAGCGCGCGGATGAAGGAGTCCGGTGTCGACCGCGCCCTGGCGGCGAGGATGAAAGACCTGCGCAAGCCCGCGCCCGCCGCATGGGTCGTCAACCTGCTCGTGCGCGAACGCCGAGACGATCTGGAGCAGCTGCTCGACGTCGGCGGCGAGCTGCGCGACGCCCAGACCGCCCTCGACCGCGGCGAGATCACTCGGCTGGGCAGAGAACGCCGCACCCTCGTCGCCGCGCTGACCCGCACCGGCGGAGACCTCGCCGCGGCGGCCGGGCAGAAAGTGGCACCGGCGGTTCTGGATGCCGTCGCCGCGACACTCGACGCCGGTCTCGCCGACCCCGAGGCCGCGGCCGCGATCCGCACCGGCCGGCTGCTGCGCCCGCTCGAGACGATCGGCTTCGAGCCGGTCGACGTCGCGGAGGCGGTGGCGGTGCCTGAGGCCGGCTCGCGCGCCGCCGAGAAGCGCACCGCTCCCCCGCGACCCCGGCCGCGGGCGGTCGATGACGCCGACGCGGAGTTGGATCGCGCGCGCACCCGCGCCGACGCCGTCGTCGCTCGGGCTGAGGCCGACGCACGCGCCGCGGCCGACGAGCTCGGCGACCTCGAGGAGCGGGTGCGCGAGGCTCGGCGTGCGCTCGCGACCGCCGAACGCGAGGCAGAGTTCCTCACGCAGAAGCGGGACGCGGCGACCGAGGCTCACGAGAACGCCCGCGCCGCACTCGACACGGCCCGGCGACGGCGCCGCGACCTGGGCTGACGCCTCAGGCGACGACGTCAGGACGCACGTCGATCTCGCCGCCCTGGGAGATCGCGCTCAGCACCAGCTCCGCCGTCGAGAACTGCAGCACGTAGTCGCCCGCCGGGTCCCCGAAGAGCGCGAGGTGGTAGTCGTCCGACGACCAGGTCGATCCGCCGCCGGCCGCGGCATCCAGCTCTTCGTCGGCGGCGAGGAGGTCGGCGACCTGCGCCCACGCGTCGGCGCTCAGCAGCGACCGCAGCAGCGCGTACGCCGCGGCGCGCTGGTCGGCGGTGAGATCGCCGAGGCGCAGCCCCGTGCCGGGGAGATTCGGGATGCCGTCGGCGAGCGCGGCAGACTGCCTCTCGTCGAGCGTCGCGACCAGGTCGATCGCGGTCACCGCCGCCGTGCGGGCCGACGCCGTCGTGCGGGAGGTGGCCGCGCCCGCCGCCACCGCGGGGCCTGCGGCGAGTCCTCCCGCGAGCGCCAGGCCGGCGAGGGCGCCGAGCACCCGGCGGGTGACGCTCGTGTGGAACCGGGAGGCGGAGCGGGTCGGGTTCGTCATGGCCTCATGACACCGTGCGGATCTCGGGATCGTGCTGGCGTCAGCTGTGAGCCGTCTCGGAGGCGTCCTGGAAGGTGCCGTCGGCCGGGGCGCCGCCGGCCGGGAGGTCGACGCGGAACACCGTCCGCCCCGGAGCGCTCTCGACCTCGACCGACCCACCGTGCGCCTCGACGACCGCGGCCACGATCGCGAGCCCCAGACCGGTGCTGCCGGCCCGTCGCGACCGGGAGTCGTCGCCCCGGCTGAAGCGCTCGAACAGGGTGGGTCGCACGGCGGGATCGATCCCCGGCCCGTCGTCGGCCACGGTCAGCACGGCTCCGGTCGGCGAGGCGGCGAGACCTGCCGCGACCGTGGTGCCCGGCGGCGTGTGCAGCCGGGCGTTCGCGAGCAGGTTGCCGAGAGCCTGACGCAGGCGGTCGGCATCGCCGCGTACCTCGACGTCCTCGTCGGGGAGCTCGAGGTGCCAGTGGTGGTCGGGCCCGGCGACCTGGGCGTCGGCGACCGCCTCGACCAGGATCCCGCCGAGGGCCACGTCATCCATGAGCAGGTCGCGCCCGGCGTCGAGGCGGGCGAGCAGCAGCATCTCCTCGACGAGGGTCGACATCCGCACCGACTCCGCCTGGATGCGCTCGAGCGACCGGGCCGTGTCGGCAGGCAGCCGCGCCGGGCGCTGCCCGAGCTCGGCGTAGCCGCGGATCGACGCGAGCGGGGTGCGCAGCTCGTGCGAGGCGTCGGCCACGAAGCGCCGCAGCTTCTGCTCGCTCGCGTGCCGCACCGCCAGCGACGACTCGACCTTGCCGAGCAGGCGGTTGAGCGCCGTTCCCACCCGACCGACCTCCGTCTCCGGAGCGTCGACCGGCACCCGCTCGGGCATCGACACCGCTCCGGACTCGAGCGGCAGTTCCGAGACGCGGGCGGCCGTCTCGACGACGCGGGTCAGCGGCCGCAGCGCGACGCGCACGACGAGCGCCCCGAGCAGCACCGCGACGGCGATCGCCCCGAGACTGACCGCGCCGATCGTCTGGATGAGGGATGCCGTGGTCGCGTCGGCGTCCGCCAGCGAGAGTCCGTTGAGCACGACCGCCGAGCCCTCGATGGCCTCGAACGGCGTCGCGACGACCCGATACGAGCCGAGCGCACCGAGGGAGACGGTGTGCGGCTGACGGTCGGCCTCGACCCCGAGGAGCACCGCGATCTGCCCGTCGGTGAGCGGAATCGACTGCCCGTAGCCGAGCGCCCCGGACTGCACCGCCTCGCCCTCGAGCGACACCATCACCACCGCCCCCGCGCCCTCACCCGGGAGGATCTCGCCGATCGAGTCCGGTCCCGGCATCTCGCCGTTGACGATCGCGATCGTGCGTTCCGACGCGGCGAGCAGCAGCCGGTCGAGACGCCCCACCGTCTGCCCGCGCGAAGCCGCGACCGTGACGACGCCGATCGCGACGGCGAGCACCGCGAGCATCCCGACGATCCCGACGACGAGCCGGGTCGCGAGCGACCAACGCGTCACGTCGACGCGGGCCGGATGGAGTAGCCGACCCCGCGCACGGTGTGGATCATCCCGGGGCCGTGGGCATCCAGCTTCTTGCGCAGATAGGAGATGTAGAGCTCGACGACCGCGGCCCGGCCGCCGAAGTCGTACGACCAGACCCGGTCGAGGATCTGCTCCCGGCTCAGCACCCGTTTCGGGTTGCGCATGAGGAAGCGCAGCAGCTCGAACTCGGTCGGCGTGAGCTGGATGGGGTTCCCCGCCCGCTCGACCTCGTAGCTCTCCTCGTCGAGGGTGAGATCGCCGACCCGGACGACGGGTCCGTCGTCGCCGCCGGCGCGCAGACTCCGCCGCACGAGACCGCGCAGCCGCGCCACGACCTCCTCCAGGCTGAACGGCTTCGTCACGTAGTCGTCGCCGCCCGCTGTGAGCCCGGCGACCCGGTCTTCCACCGCATCCTTCGCGGTGAGCAGCAGCACGGGGCAGTCGTTGCCCGCTTCGCGCAGGCGCTTGAGCACCGTGAGTCCGTCGAGCCCCGGCATCATGATGTCGAGCACGACGACGTCCGGGGGAACCTCCCGCGCCAGCTTCAGGCCGGTCTGCCCGTCGTTCGCGACCCGGGTGTCCCAGCCCTCGCTGCGCAGCGCCATCCGCAGCATGTCGGCGAGCATCGGTTCGTCGTCGACCACCAGGGCACGGATGGGCGAGCCGTCGGCGCGCGTCAGCGAAGTCGTCACCCGACTATTGGATGCCCTGTTCCTATGTTATTTCTGTGGGTCGCCGATCGCGGCCCGTAGTTCGGGCAGGGTCAGCGGGTAGCCGAACGCCGCGGTGTGCGCCTGAAAGCCCGTGCCGGTGCTCAGATCGCCGGTCGGGAGGGGATCGAAACCGAACGAGTCGACCAGCGCCGCCACGGTCGCGACGTCGGCGGGATCGTCGCCGGCGATCGCGAGGGCGACCCGTCCGGCGGATCCCGCGGGCCGCCCGCGTTCGTCGAGGTCGTGGTAGCCGAGGTGGCTGAACGCCTTCACGACCCGGGCACCGGGCAGCAGGTCGGCGACGACCTCGCTCGTTCCGCGCGGGTCCCGCGTGAACTCCGGCAGCGGTCCGTCGACCGGCTCCCAGTGGTTGGCGGCGTCGATGACCAGCTTCCCGGCGAGCGCGGCGGCAGGGAGCGATCGCACCTTGCCGAGCGGCAGCGCGAGGATGATCACCTCCGCCTCGTCGATCACCTCGGCGGTCGTGCGGGGCTCGGCGCCGGGCGCCAGCACCTCCACGATGAGGGCGATGCGTTCCGCCGATCCGGACGACGAGATGAGCACGCGGTGGCCGGCCGCGAGGGCGAGGCGGGCGAGCACGGTGCCGACCTTGCCCGCGCCCAGGATTCCGATGACGGCGCGGTCAGCTGGCACGTCCCGAGTTTAGGAGCGGCGTCACGCCGTCACCGCGCGTCGACGATCTCCTTCGGGTACTCCTCGCCGTCGAGCAGGAGTACGACGGCATCCGGGCGTCCGTCCTGCAGCCGCAGCGCGGTGGGCACGGTCAGCAGATCGGCCGTGCAGGCGAGCCCGCCTTGGCGGTGGAGCGTGACTCGGGCCACGCCATCACCTTCGTCGATCCGCGTCGCGATCGTCGGGCACGAACTGCTCCCACCGAGCACGATGGTCAATCGATCCGGAGCTTCCCAGACCGCGGGATAGTCGCCGGTGAGGTCGTATTCCACCAGCACGTCGGGCATCTCGACCGGTTCCCCGATGCTCGGCGGTGAGACGCAGCCGGAGAGTGCTGTCGCGACCACGGCGGCTGCCAGACATCCCGTCATTCCCCGGATCCGCATGCGGCACGATAACCCGGCGCACCCCTGACGGCTAGGGTCGAAGCATGGCGGAGCGCGGCGAACCCACCGAGGCCCGGGTGGCGGTCTACATCGACTTCGACAACGTGGTCATCTCGCGGTACGACCAGATGCACGGCCGCGACACCTGGCGCAAAGACGAAGCCCGTCGCAACGACGACAAGGTCGCCGCGAAAGTCGACGTCGCTCGGGTCGACATGGGGGCGATCCTCGACTACGCGTCGTCGTTCGGCACTGTCGCGTTGAGCCGCGCCTACGCCGACTGGTCGGTGCCGACCAACGCGTCCTACAAGAGCCAACTGGTGAACCGCGCGATCGACCTCGTGCAGCTGTTCCCGGCGTCGAGCACCAAGAACGGGGCGGACATCCGGCTCGCCGTCGACGTGATCGACGACATGTTCCGGCTGCCCGACATCACCCACGTCGTGATCGTCGCTGGCGACTCCGACTACATCCCGCTCGTGCAGCGGTGCAAGCGCCTCGGCCGCGTCGTCGTCGGCATCGGCGTGCAGGGCTCGACAAGTCAGGCGCTCGTCGCCGCGCTCGACGAGTTCGAGACCTACGACGCGATCCTGCGCGACGAACCGGCTCTCGAGCCCGTCGCCGTCCCCGCGAAGGCGACCGGCAAGCCCGCGGCCGGCGACGAGGC
>NZ_JBIIAW010000112.1:0-8545 GCF_044239695.1 Pseudolysinimonas sp.
ACGCTGAGGGGATGCTCGGCGCCGACGAACCCGACCACCGCGGTCGCACCGGCCTGCACCTGACAGGGCTCGGCCTCGATCGCAATCCGCGCGTCGTCATCGACGGCGTCGAACTGCTCGCCGCCGGCTGGCACGTGCTGCGCCGCACCTCGTTCCGCGAGCAGGATGCCGCGGGCATGTGGATCCCGAAGGTCGCCGAGACCTACGACCGCGGCAACGGGGCGACGATCCTGCTCTACGACCCCGACCGGCGCACCGTGCTGCTGACCCGGCAGTTCCGGTACCCGGTGTACGTCAACGACCACCCCGACGGGATGCTGCTGGAGACGGCCGCCGGATTGCTCGACGCCGACGACCCGGAGACCGCGATCCGCCGCGAGGCGATCGAGGAGACCGGACACGAGGTGCTCGAGCTGGAGCACGTGTTCGACCTCTACATGAGCCCCGGCTCGGTCACCGAGCGCATCCACTTCTACGCGGCGCGCTACGACGCCTCGACCCGGCTGCACGCCGGCGGCGGACTGGTCGACGAGGGCGAGCACATCGACGTGGTCGAGCTCTCGTTCGACGACGCGCTGGGGCAGATCGGGTCGGGCATCGTCGACGCGAAGACCATCCTGCTGCTGCAGTGGGCGACCCTGCGCGGCCCGTTCGCACCTGCCTAGTCGGTGGGTATCCCTAGGCTCGCCGCATGGTGAGCTTCGCCGACAAGCCGATCCACGAGTTCACGATCGAGCAGTGGGAGCAGTTCCTCGTCGACGACCCGCCAGACACCGGAATCCGGCTGAAGCTGCGCAAGAAGTCGTCGGCGGCTCCGGGGATCACCTGGCAGGAGGCGCTCGACGTCGCCCTCTGCTACGGCTGGATCGACGGACAGACCGCCCGGTTCGACGACGACTACACGCTGCAGGCGTTCACCCCGCGGCGCAAGAACAGCCCGTGGTCGCAGATCAACCGCGAGCACGTCGCCCGGCTGATCGCCGAGGGCCGCATGCGCCCCGGCGGTCTCGCCGAGGTGGAACGCGCGAAGGCCGACGGGCGATGGGATGCCGCCTACCGGCAGAAGGGAGCCGTTGCGCCCGACGACCTGCAGGCCGCCCTCGACGCGAACCCGGAGGCCGCGGCCTACTTCGCATCGATGACGGCGCTCGACCGCTTCCTGGTCTACTCCCGCATCGCCACCATCAAGACCCCCGCGATCCGCGCTGCCCGCATCGTCGACGTCGTCGAGAAGGCCGCACGCGGCGAACGCCACTACCGCTGACGCACGGGCGCGCGAGCGGATCAGTTCGCGGGCATCATCCCGCCGACGGCCGGCGGGGCGAAGATCGCCCAGAGCAGCGCGAGGTAGGTGAGCGTGAAGATCACCGGCGTCACGACGCGCACCACGACGGTCCACTTCGCGGAGGCGATGATGCGGGTGCTCACGGCGCTCAGTTCGCCGTGCTTCGCGAGCGCGGCGAGGTCGGCGGCGATGGCCTGCGCCTCACCAGCCGCCGAGATCTGCACGACCGCCCCGAGGATGCCGCTGGAGAGCAGCACGAGGGCGGCGGCCACCTTGATCGGACCCGGCTGTGCGCCGAGACCCTCGATCACGAACCAGATCGTCGCGGCGAGCAGCAGTGTCGGCGCGAGCTGCGACGTGATGACATGGGTGCGGGCCTTCGCCCACATCCCGTGCAGCTCGTGCTCCGTCATCAGGACAGCTTCGCCTTCAGGTTCTCGTCGATCGCGGCGAGGAAGTCCTCGGTCGTGAGGTACGGCTGGTCGTCGGAGACGAGCGTGGCCAGGTCCTTCGTCATCTTGCCGCTCTCGACGGTGGCGATGACGACATCCTCGAGGGTCTGCGCGAAGTCGATGAGCGCCTGGTTGCCATCCAGCTTGCCGCGGTGCATGAGGCCGCGGGTCCAGGCGTAGATCGAGGCGATCGGGTTCGTCGAGGTGGGCTTGCCCTGCTGGTGCAGGCGGTAGTGCCGCGTGACGGTGCCGTGGGCCGCCTCGGCCTCGACGATCTTGCCGTCGGGGGTGGTGAGCACCGAGGTCATCAGGCCGAGCGATCCGTAGCCCTGCGCGACGGTGTCGGACTGCACGTCGCCGTCGTAGTTCTTGGTGGCCCAGATGTAGCCGCCCTCCCACTTGAGCGCGGAGGCGACCATGTCGTCGATGAGGCGGTGCTCGTAGGTGAGGCCCTTGGCGTCGTAGTCGGCCTTGAACTCGGCGTCGAAGATCTCCTGGAAGATGTCCTTGAACCGGCCGTCGTAGGCCTTGAGGATCGTGTTCTTCGTCGACAGGTAGACCGGGTAGTTGCGCTGCAGGCCGTAGTTGAGCGACGCACGCGCGAAGTCGCGGATCGAGTCGTCGAGGTTGTACATCGCCATCGCGACGCCCGAGCTCGGCGCCTGGAAGACCTCGAACGACTGGGCCTCGCTGCCATCCTCCGGCTGGAACGAGATCGTGAGCGTGCCCTTGCCCTCGAAGCGGAAATCGGTGGCGCGGTACTGGTCGCCGAACGCGTGGCGGCCGACGATGATCGGCTTGTTCCAGCCCGGCACGAGACGCGGGATGTTGGAGATGATGATCGGCTCACGGAAGATCACGCCGCCGAGGATGTTGCGGATGGTGCCGTTCGGCGACTTCCACATCTTCTTGAGGCCGAACTCCTCGACGCGGGCCTCGTCGGGGGTGATCGTGGCGCACTTCACGCCGACGCCGTGCTTCTGGATGGCGTGGGCCGCGTCGATCGTGACCTGGTCGTCGGTCGCGTCGCGGTGCTCGATGCCGAGGTCGTAGTACTCGAGCGTCACGTCGAGGTAGGGGTGGATGAGGCGGTCCTTGATGAACTGCCAGATGATGCGCGTCATCTCGTCGCCGTCGAGCTCGACGACCGTTCCCTCGACCTTGATCTTCGCGACCACGTGACTACTCCTTCTCGACCGGTTCGGCCCCTTGTGGAGGCCGTCGACCAGCCTATCGCCTCGCCGAGATATCTCGACATCGAGATACCTGGTCGGCATCCCGGGTTAGCCTGGGGGCATGGCCGAGCTGCGAATCGAAGAGCTGACCGCCGGGACGATCTCGGCCGCGAACAGCCTGACCCTCAAGCCCGGTCAGGAGGCCTTCCTCGAACCGGCGACCTACACCGACGCCGAGCAGCAGTTGGATCCGGCGGGCTCCTGGCCTCGCGTGATCCGCGACGGCGACGAGGTCGTCGGCTACATCATGGGCGCGTTCGACCAGGACGCGCCCCAGGAGTACTTGCGCGCCGCGATCTGGCGCATCAACGTGGCCGCCGAGGCGCAGGGCCGCGGCGTCGGGCGATTCGCAATCGAGGCGTTCGCCGACGAGGCGCGCACGCGCGGCTTCTCGCGCGCCACCGTCGTCTGGGCGTCCGGGGACGGCGGGCCGGGTGCGTTCTTCGAATCCGTCGGGTTCCGGGTCGTCGGCCAGACGCCGTTCGGCGAGAACCTCGGCGCGCTCGAGCTCTGATCCCGATGCGGGCCGCTCCCTCCGCCGAGTTCACGGAAGCGGTGCTCGATGTCGTCGCCACGATCCCGGCGGGTCGCGTGATGACCTACGGCGACGTCGCGGCGGTGCTCGGCTCGCGCGCGGCCCGGGCGGTCGGCAACGTCATGTCCTGGTACGGGGCCGACGTGCCGTGGTGGCGCGTCATCCGCGCCTCCGGCCACCCCGCCGCCGGTCATGAGGACCGCGCACTCGAGCACTTCCGCGCCGAGGGCACCCCGCTCGTCACCTCCGACGACGGCTACCGGGTGAACCTCCGCCTTGCCCGCCACTCGCCGGAGTAACCCGGCGGCGCACGAGACCACCAGCGGAGCGTGACGACCGCGCTCGTCACGCGGAGCGGCGTGCGCCGCAGAAGCGGCGGCGCACTAAACCAAAGAGTCTCTCCAGGCGGCGTGCAGCTTCGAGAAGCGCCCGGTGCCGGCGATCAGGTCGGCAGGGGTGCCGTCTTCGACGATCTTCCCGTGCTCCATCACGAGCACCCGGTCGGCGATCGAGACGGTCGACAGGCGGTGCGCGATGATGATCGCCGTGCGGTGGGCGAGCAGGGTGGTCAGGCCCTCCTGAACCAGGCGCTCCGACGGGATGTCGAGCGACGCGGTCGCCTCGTCGAGGATGAGTACGGCCGGGTCGGCGAGGAAGGCGCGCGCGAACGAGAGCAACTGCCGCTGTCCGGCCGAGACCCGTCCGCCGCGCTTGTTCACGTCGGTGTCGTAGCCGTTCGGGAGCTTCTGGATGAAGGCATCCGCCCCCACCGCCTTCGCGGCCGCCACGATCTCCTCGATCGTCGCGTCGGGTTTGCCGAGCGCGATGTTCTCGGCGACGGAGCCGCTGAACAGGTATGCCTCCTGGGTGACCATGACGATCGCGCGCCGCAGGTCTTTCGGGTGCAGGCGACGCAGGTCGACGCCGTCGAGCTCGACCACGCCGGTCGTCGGATCGTAGAAGCGGGCGAGCAGTTTCGCGAGCGTCGACTTGCCCGCCCCCGTCGATCCGACGAGCGCGACCGTCTGCCCGGCCGGGATGCTCAGCGAGAAGTCGGGGAGCACGACGCGATCCTCGCGGTAGGCGAAGCGCACGTCGCGGAAGTCGACCGCGCCCTGCGCCTCCCAGAGGTCGACGGGCTGCACGGGGTCGGGAACGCTCGGCTGCTCCTCGAGCACGCCCGAGATCTTCTCGAGCGCCGCCGCCGCGCCCTGGTAGGAGTTGTAGAACATCGCCATCTCCTCCATCGGGTCGAAGAAGCGGCGGGTGTACAGCAGGATCGCGAGGAGCGTGCCGATCTCGAGGGCGCCGTCGATGACCCGGAAGCCGCCGACGAGCAGCACGACCGCGACGGCCGTGTTGCCGATCAGGATCAGCCCCGGGTCGAAGATGCCGAACAGCTTGATGACCTTGGCGTTGGCATCCCGGTAGTCCTCGACGAGTCCGCCGAACTCGCGGTCGTTGCGGCTCTCGGTGCGGAACGCCTTGACGGCCCGGATGCCGGTCATCGTCTCGACGAACTTCACGATCACCCGCGCCGACACCACGCGCGTCAGCCGGAACCCGCGCTGCGAGCGCGTCTGGAACCACCGGGTCAGGAGGGCAAGCGGCACGAGCGCACCGGCGATGACGAGCGCGCTCACCCAGTCCAGCGCCACGAGGGCCACGCCGACGAAGGTCATGTAGAGCACCCCGCGGACGAGACCGTTGAGGCCGGAGTCGAGCAGCTCGCGGATCGACTCGAGGTCGCTCGTCTGACGCGCGATGATGCGGCCGGACGTGTAGCTCTCGTGGAACTCGAGACTCAGCCGCTGCGCGTGCAGATACACCCGGCGGCGCAGGTCGAAGAGGATCGCCTGACTCACCCGCGCGGAGAGGATCGTGTACCAGGCGATCAGCACCGCCCCGAGGATGCCGGTCGCGAGGTACACGCCGACCGCGAGGCCGAGCGGCAGGAAGTCGCCGTCGAGCGCCGCCGGCAGCCCCTGGTTGATCCCGAGCGCGATGAGCGCGGGCCCCGCCACCTGGGCGGCTGTGCTCACCACGACGACGAGCAGAGTGAGGATGACGCGGGCACGCACGGGCCGCAGCAGCGACCCCAGCAGGCGCAGGGAGCGCGCGCGGATGAGCTTACTCTCGGCGCGCGTGTAGTCGCCGCGCTCCTCGCCTTCGACGCCGGTGACGCTCACTTCTCCACCTCCCGGGTGTTGTCGGGCTCGAGCGACGAGATCACGTAGCGGTAGTGGGCGTTGGTGGCGAGCAGCTCGGAGTGCGTGCCGACGGCCGTCACCCGCCCGTTCTCGAGCAGCGCGACACGGTCGGCGAGCTGCACGGTGGAGGGCCGGTGCGCCACGATGAGGGCGGTCGTCGAGGCGAGCACGCGGCGCAGTCCGGCTTCGACGCGGGCCTCGGTGTCGACGTCGAGGGCCGAGAGCGGATCGTCGAGCACGAGCACCGACGGGTTCGCCGCGACGGCGCGCGCGAGCGCGAGCCGCTGCCGCTGGCCGCCGGAGAGCGACAGCCCCTCCTCGCCGACGGTCGTGTCGACGCCGTCGGGCAGCTCGACGACGAACTCGGCCTGGGCGATCTCGAGCGCCTCGGTGAGCACCGCCTCGGCCTCGGGGCTGCCGGGCTCGAGCTCCGGTCGTCCGAGCAGCACGTTGTCGCGCACCGACGCCGAGAACAGCGTCGCATCCTCGAACGCCATCGCGACGCGGCGCCGCAGCTCCTCGCGGGTGAGATCGCGGATGTCGACGCCGTCGAGCCGGATCGCGCCGCTCGAGACGTCGTAGAGCCGCGTGACGAGCGCCGTGAGCGTGGTCTTGCCCGAACCGGTCAGCCCGACGAGGGCCATGGTCTCGCCAGGCTCCAATTCGAGGTCGACGCCGTTCACGAGATCGACGAGGTCGCCGGCGGCATCCTGGTAGCGGAAGTGCACGTCGTCGAAGGTGAGGCGCCCGCGCGGCTCGGCGACGGTGTCGGGGGCCGCCGGGTCGGTGATCGGGTTCGGCTCGTCGAGCACCTCGAAGAGCCGGTCGACCGCCGTGCGGGTGTCGAAGGTCATCGACAGCAGGAAACCGATCGACTCGATCGGGAAGCGCAGCACCGTCGCCGTCGCGAAGAAGGCGAGCAGGGCGCCGCTCGTCATCTGGTCCTGGGCGACGAGCCACACGCCGCCGCCGAGGCAGAGTGCGAACGCGACGTCGGGCACGAGCAGCAGCCACAACCAGATGCTCGCGATCGCCCGGGCCTTGTCGAGTTCCGTGCCGCGCAGCTCGTCGGCCTGACGGGTGAACTTCTCGAGCGAGTACTTCCCCCGGCCGAACGCCTTGAGCACCCGGATGCCGTGCACGCTCTCTTCGACGGCGGTCGCGAGGTCGCCCTGCTGGTCCTGCGAGCGACGCGCGACGATCGAGTACTTCTGCTCGAAGACGTAGCCGTAGATCCAGAGCGGGATCGAGCAGACGAGGAACACGAGCGCGAGCATCCAGTTCCAGAAGAACAGCACGACCGAGCCGACGACGATCGTCACGAGGTTCACGACGAGCAGCACGACACCGAACGACAGCCAGCGGCGGATCAGGCCGAGGTCGCTCATCGCCCGCGACAGCAGCTGGCCGCTCGGCCACTTGTCGTGGAACGCCACCGGCAGATCCTGCAACTTCGTGTACAGCGTCGTGCGCATCGCGGCCTCGACGTGCGTGCCCGGAGTCAGCACGAAGAACCGGCGCGCCATGATGAACGCCGCCTCGAGCACGCCGAGCACGAGCACGACGATCGCCGCGGGCCAGACCTGCGAGGCGTCGCCGGTGGCGAGCGGGCCGTCGACGAGTACCTGGAGTACGAGCGGGATGCCGAGCGCGACGAGGCCGGCGAGCAGCGCGGACACCATGCCGAGCACGATCCGCGGGAGGGCAGGACGGACGAACGGCATCAGGCGCAACAGGGTGCGCACCGTTCCGGAGCGGGGAGGCGTGGTGGTGTCAGGCATGAGGAGGAGGTGCCGCCCCGACAGCATCCGATGCGTTCGCCGGGGCAGCCTTCCAGACTAGACCCGCCCGCGCTCCGGCCGCGAGGGGAATTCAGTACGGATAGTCCGCCATGCGGTCGAGGAACTCGTCGACGTCGGCGTCGCTCAGCACCTCGGGCACGTAGATCGAGATCCGCAGCCCCTCGAGCGGCTCGCCGCTGTCGGCGACCTGCCCTTCACGGGTCGCGCGGAACCGTCCAGCATCGTCGTTGCTGAGGTCGGTGAGGGTCGCATACAGCCGGATGAGACCCGCGCCGTCGACGCTCACCCACTCCCACACCGACTGCGTGCGGATGTCGGTGCTGCCGTAGAACCGTTCGAGGGTGCCGGGATCGAAGCCGTCGGACGGGTCGTTGAGGGCGTACAGATCGGAGAAGCCGTACCCGAGGATCACCTCGTCGATCGTGCCCATGACTGCGAGCTTCTGCTCGTGGTCGGTGATCGGCTCCGTCGTCGCCCAGTTGTCGGAGTCGTAGGTCACGAGCATCGACTCGCCGCCGTAGCCGTTGCGTTCGTGCCGCGTCGTCCCGGGAACGCCCCGCACCCAGTCGTAGCCGTAGCGCGCGGTCAGCCGCTCACGGATCGCCTCGAGCAGCTCGTCGCCCGTGCGCGTCACCTCCTCGAGCGACGCGCGCGCCAGGATGTCGTCGACGTACTGATCGCGGATGCCGAGGTAGGCGGCCCAGTAGTCGGCTTCGGGATCAGCGGCGACGGTGGCGGCGGGAGGCCGGGTCACCGCGCTGGCCGCGCCGATCGTCCCCACGTTGACGAGCAGGAGGATCGCGAGCGCGATCGATCCGAAGCGCCGTCCGCGCGCCGTCACGACGGCGGCGATGACGCCGATCAGCAGAACGAGCTGCACGGCGAGGGTCGCGACGCCGTAGATCGCCGTCGTCGCCCCGGCCGCCCACATCCCCATCAGCACGAGGGCGAACAGCACGGCAGCGGCGAGCGCGGCGATGCCGCCCGGGCTCGGATGGGGACGCCCGACCGGCGAGCCGGGGGCCG